>NZ_JBTSFG010000002.1:0-467797 GCF_054604835.1 Sideroxydans sp.
TTCGCTGCGGGCTTTTTGGCGGCGACGGCTTTCTTCGCTACCGGCTTCTTAGCTGCAACTTTTTTCGCTGCGGGCTTCTTGGCGGCGACGGCTTTCTTCGCTACCGGCTTCTTAGCTGCAACTTTTTTCGCTGCGGGCTTCTTGGCGGCGACGGCTTTCTTCGCTACCGGCTTCTTAGCTGCAACTTTTTTCGCTGCGGGCTTCTTGGCGGCGACGACCTTCTTCGCTACCGGCTTCTTTGCTGCTGGTTTGGCTTTCTTTGCTGCTACCATTTCAACCTCCTTGAGATATGAAAGTTAATAAGAACAACACTTACTACTCCTCCAGCATGCTGCCTCGCAGCAATACCAAAGCCTTTACGGCGCGATTCATCAATGCGCCTTCGATCCGTTTTCGCGTTTTGCACGCCCAGTTTTCGTCTCTATGCGAATAACTGGATGCACTGCGCCACAACCAGACATCAATGCCGGCCGAAAATCATGTTCTGTGAATTTTGAGGGAGGAAAGCCCCCGAGAGAAATCTCGTTTTTCGATTGCGCATTCAGCGCAAAAGGTGATGCCGGAAATGTAGTTGCTGCCTTAATTTCGAGTTCGCGCAAGCGAAGCCCCCTTATTTTTATCCGTCGACCACTATAAGTAGTAGTTTTTGTGGATTTTTTTCACTACATCTTGCGGTTGCAACTTTATCCGAAATATGTTTGATGTCAATAAGCAATCGTTGTTTTTTTGATATTTCTTTGCACGCCATGCAACCCGAGCTCGGTGATATGCGCATAAAAAATTTCGCCCCTTGAAAGGGGCGAAATTATTACCGCATCAACCGGCCCAGACAATCAATCCCAGGAGAGTGCGCCGCCGGTCTGATATTCAGTGACGCGCGTCTCGAAGAAGTTCTTCTCTTTCTTAAGATCGATCATCTCAGCCATCCACGGGAAGGGGTTGGTCGCACCCGGATAGAGCGCATCGATACCGATCTGCTGGCAACGGCGATTGGCGATGAAACGCAGATACTCCTTGAACATACCGGCATTGAGACCCAGCACGCCGCGCGGCATGGTGTCTTCGGCATAGCGATATTCCAGCTCCACCGCCTTGGTGAAGTGCCCTTTCAGGCGCTCCTTGAATTCCGGCGTCCACAGGTGCGGATTCTCCAGCTTGATCTGGTTAGCCATGTCCACCCCGAAGTTCAGGTGTAGCGACTCGTCACGCAGGATGTACTGAAACTGCTCCGCAGCGCCCGTCATCTTGTTCTGGCGCCCCAGCGCCAGCACTTGCACGAAGCCGACATAGAAGAACAGCCCCTCCATGATGCACGCGAAGACAATCAAAGATTCCAGCAGTTTCTGGTCGTTCTCGGGTGTGCCGGTCTTGAACTCAGGATTGGTCAACGTATCGATGAAGGGCAGCAAGAACTCATCCTTGTCGCGGATGCTCTTGACCTCATGATACATATTGAACACTTCGCCCTCGTCCATCCCCAGGCTTTCCACGATGTACTGGTAAGCATGCGTATGGATCGCCTCGTCGTATGCCTGACGCAGCAGATACTGGCGACATTCAGGCGCGGTGATATGGCGATAGGTGCCCAGCACGATGTTATTCGCAGCAAGGCTGTCGGCGGTAGAGAAGAAGCCCAGATTGCGCATGACGAGACGGCGCTCGTCCTCGGTCAGGCCATTCGGATTCTTCCACAACGCGATGTCGGCCGACATGTTGATCTCTTGCGGCAACCAGTGGTTCGCGTTACCTGCATTGTATTTTTCCCATGCCCAGTTGTATTTGATCGGAACCAACTGGTTCACGTCCGCATTCCCATTGATCAAACGCTTGTCTTCCACGCGGATGCGACCGGTCGACACCGAAGCGATGGTGTAATCATGCTCGGCAACAGGTGCGGCTCCCGCTGCCAGTGCACCCATGCGTGCAGCGGCAGGCGCGGCCGTTGGCATCACTTCATCTTCGAAATTCAGCATGTGTAGTCCTTTTCTTCTTGTATCCCCCGCGCAGGGCGCGGGTGGTGATTTCTATACGCCACGGCTCGGCAGGCTGCCGAACCGTGTCATTTGAGTATTACTGGCAAGCCTCGCACTCTGGATTGTCGATCGAGCAGAACTGCGTTTCTTCTGTAGCCGGTGCTGCCGACATCTCCCCCACACCCCCGCTCGATACCGCATTCAGCGATCCGGCACGCGACGTGGATTTCTCGGCAGACGTGGCTCCCAAGGTGCGCAGGTAATACGTGGTCTTCAGACCGCGCACCCAGGCCAGCTTGTAAGTCTCATCCAGCTTGCGGCCGGATACGCCGGACATGTAGATGTTCAGCGATTGCGCCTGATCGATCCACTTCTGGCGGCGGGAAGCCGCTTCGATCAACCATTTCGGCTCGACCTCGAACGCCGTCGCATACAGGCTACGGAGTTCCGCCGGGATGCGGTCGATCTTTGTCAGGCTGCCGTCGAAGTATTTAAGATCGGCCACCATCACCTCGTCCCACAGGCCGAGTTGTTTCAGGTCTGTCACCAGATGCTCATTGATGACGGTGAACTCGCCGGACAGGTTCGATTTGACGAAGATGTTCTGGTAGGTGGGCTCGATACAGGCCGAGACGCCGATGATGTTGGAGATGGTCGCGGTCGGCGCGATCGCCACGCAGTTCGAGTTGCGCATGCCGTGCTGACGGATACGTGCACGCAGTGCATCCCAGTCCATGGTGACCGAGGTGTCGACCTCGACATAACCGCCGCGCGCTTCGCGCAACATATCCAGACTGTCATGCGGCAGGATGCCCTGCTCCCACAAGCTGCCGCGATATGAGGCATAACGACCGCGCTCTTCGGCCAGTTCGGTGGAAGCCCAGTAGGCATAGTAGCAGACCGCTTCCATCGAACGATCGGCGAACTCGACAGCCGCTTCCGAGGAATACGGGATGCGTAGAGTATGCAGACAATCCTGAAAGCCCATGATGCCCAGACCAACCGGACGGTGCTTCAGGTTGGAATTGCGCGCCTTGGCAACGGCGTAGTAGTTGATGTCTATCACGTTATCTAGCATGCGCATGGCGGTATGCACGGTACGCTGCAACTTCTCGTGGTCGACCTGACCATCGGCAGTCAAGTGTGCCGTCAGGTTCACCGAACCAAGGTTACATACAGCGATCTCGTCTGCCGAAGTGTTCAAGGTGATCTCGGTACACAGGTTGGAGCTATGCACTACGCCCACGTGCTGCTGCGGCGAGCGGATGTTGCACGGATCCTTGAATGTGACCCATGGATGGCCAGTTTCGAACAACATGGTCAGCATCTTGCGCCACAGGCTCTGCGCCGGCACCTTGCGGAACAGCTTGATCTCACCGCTGGCGACTTTCGCCTCGTAGCCCAGATAAGCCTTTTCAAATGCAGCGCCGAATTTGTCGTGCAGATCGGGGCAGGTCGAAGGCGAGAACAGCGTCCATTCGCCACCTTCCATCACACGCTTCATGAACAGGTCCGGGATCCAGTTGGAGGTGTTCATATCGTGCGTGCGGCGACGGTCGTCGCCGGTGTTCTTGCGCAGATCGAGGAACTCCTCGATATCGAGGTGCCAAGTCTCCAGATAGGCACACACCGCGCCCTTGCGCTTGCCGCCCTGATTGACCGCCACTGCCGTATCGTTCACCACTTTGAGGAACGGCACTACACCCTGCGACTTGCCGTTGGTGCCCTTGATGTGGGAACCCAGCGCACGCACGTTGCTCCAGTCGTTGCCCAGACCGCCGGCGAACTTGGACAGCAAGGCGTTTTCCTTCAGGCCCTCGTAGATACCGTCCAGATCGTCCGCGACCGTGGTCAGGTAGCAGGAAGACAGTTGCGAACGGCGCGTGCCGGCATTGAACAATGTCGGTGTAGAGCTCATGAAATCAAAGCTGGACAGCAGACGATAGAATTCGATGGCACGCGCTTCGCGATCCACTTCATTCAGGGACAGCCCCATCGCCACGCGCATGAAGAAGGCCTGCGGCAATTCGATGCGCTTGTCTTCGACATGCAGGAAATAGCGGTCATACAAAGTCTGCAGACCGAGGTAGTTGAACTGCAGGTCGCGATCCGAGTCCAGCGCGGCCGCAAGGCGAGCCAGATCGAAACGGCCAAGTTCCTCATCCAGCAACTCGGCTTCTATGCCGCGCTTGATGAACTTGGGGAAATATTCGGCATAGCGTGTCGCCATATCGGCTTGTGTCACCGCCTCGCCCAGGATCTCGCAGCAGATGTTGTTCAGCAGCAGGCGCGCTGTCACATAGCTGTAGGCCGGATCTTGCTCGATCAATGCGCGCGCGGACAGGATGGTGCACTTGCGCACCTCTTCCATGGCTACACCATCGTACAGATCCTTCATGGTGCTCTGATGGATCTTGTTCGCGTCGACTGCATCCCCCAGACCCGCGCATGCCGCCTCGATACTGGCCAAAAGCGCTGCAACATCCAGCGGACGCTTCACCCCGCCTTCCGTCACGTTCAACAACGGCGCTTCCGGTGCTGCCGCCGCTTTGCTCTTGGCGCGCTCCTGATTGCGGCGCTCTCGGTACAACACATAGGCGCGCGCGACATCATGCTCACCCGAACGCATCAGGGACAGTTCGACCTGGTCCTGGATGTCTTCGATATGGAAGGTGCCGCCGTGCGGCTGGCGGCGCGCCAAGGCGCTCACCACACCTTCCGTCAATTGCTCCACCATCTCGCGCACGCGCGCGGAAGCCGCACCCTGACCGCCGTTCACGGCGATGAAGGCCTTGGTCATGGCAATGGATATCTTGGACGGCTCGAATGTCACGACGGAGCCGTTACGACGAATGATCTTGTATTGATCCAGCATCACGCCGGAAGCACCGGAAACCGACTCGGACTCGCGAGCAGCGAACACGTTGGTTGATACGGATGGCGATGCGGTTTCAGAAGCTTGCAGCATGTATTCTCCCCTTATATTTGCAGATGTCGCCCGGCCTTGCACCGGAGCGGCTTTACACAGAAAAACACTATATCTAGTGGTCCAACCTGCGAATTGGGGCTAATTCTAGTAGTTAAGGAAATTAATGCAAGCGGAAATTTGGCCTATATATTTCCATATCAGACCATCTCCCGCCGTTACGCGGATGAGCGGTCAAGCAGGCGAAAATATAGTGCCCAATCGAACGTCGGGCCGGGGTCGGTTTTGCGTCCGGGCGCGATATCGGCATGGCCGACGATGTGCCGGATCGGATATTTTCGTCGCAGGCGGCGCGTCAGCCGGGATAAAGCCGCATATTGCGCAGACTCAAAAGGCATGCTGTCACACCCTTCCAGCTCGATACCGATCGAAAAATCATTGCAGCGCTCGCGCCCCTGCCACACCGACACCCCCGCATGCCACGCCCGACTGCCGCAGGGGACGAACTGGGTGATGCCGCCGTCACGACCGATCAGAAAATGCGCCGAGACACGCACTCCCGCCAGTTGCGCATAATAGGGATGCGCGCCGCAGTCCAAGGTATTGGTGAACAAGTGCCGCACGCCCGGGCCGCCGAATTCGTCCGGGGGCAGGCTGATGCTGTGTATGACCAGCAAGCTGACCGACGTCTGCACCGGCCGCGCATCGAAGTTCGGCGACGCGATACGCCTGACTCCGCTCAGCCAGCCGCTCGGATCGAACTTCACTACTGTTTGTCCTTGTCAGTGATGGACAGTCTGTCCATGCGGTAGCGCAGGGCGCGGAATGTGACGCCCAATATCTTGGCGGCAGCGGTGCGATTGAAATGCGTCTGATGCAAGGCCTCCAGTATCGCTTCGCGCTCCACGCGATCCAGATAGTCGGTCAGCGGGTACTTGCCCCCCGTTGCCGCAGCCTGCTGCTCGCCGTTCACAGGTTTCAATTGCAGATCATCCGGCTGGATAAGCCCGTCTACGCACAAGGCCAGCGCGCGTTCGATCACATTCTCCAGCTCGCGCACGTTGCCGGGGAAGTCGTATGCCGACAACACCTTCAGGGCCGCAGGCGAGAACTTCGCACCTGCCGCACCACCGATCCTTGTCAGCAATTGCTGGGCGATCTGCGGGATGTCCTCATGTATCTCGCGCAAGGCCGGCATGCGCAGCGCGATCACGTTCAGCCTGTAGTACAGATCCTGGCGGAAACTGCCGTCGCGCGCACATTCAGCCAGATCGCGGTGCGTGGCGCTCAGGATACGCACATCCACCGCCTCTTCTTCGGTCGCCCCCACGCGGCGCACCCGCTTCTCCTGGATTGCGCGCAACAGCTTGACCTGCATCGCCAGCGGCAGCTCGGCCACCTCATCGAGCAAGAGCGTGCCCTGGTTCGCCGCCTGAAAGAACCCGTCCCGGTCCTTGTCGGCACCGGTGAACGCGCCTTTGCGGTAACCGAAGAACTCGCTCTCCATCAGATTCTCTGGGATCGCGCCGCAGTTGACCGCGATAAAGGGCTGCCTGCAGCGCGCACTCTGCTCCACGATCAGCCGCGCCGCCATCTCCTTGCCGCTGCCCGACTCGCCGCTGATGTGCACCGGCGCCTGACTGCGCGCGACGCGTGCGATCAGATCGCGCGCCTGCTGCATGGCCGGCGCTTCACCCAGCAATGCTGACAAGGCGCCATCCGCTTTCCCGGCACAGACCGGCAGACTGAGCGCTGAATTCACCAAGGTGCGCAATTGCTCCAGCGACACCGGCTTGGAAAGGTAATCGAACGCGCCCGCCTTGAGCGCCGCCACGGCGTTCTCCATGTTGCCGTGCGCCGTGATCACCGCGACGGGAAGATCGAGACTGCTTTCGGCGATATGGCGCACTACATCCAATCCTGTTCCGTCGGCCATGCGCATATCGGTCAGGCACATCGCATAACGACGTTCGCCCAGCCGCGCTTTCGCCTCGGACAATCCGTTCGCACGGGTCACATCCAGCCCCATGCGCGTCAGCGCAAGTTCCAGCAATTCCAGAATATCGGGCTCATCGTCCACGATCAGTACATTCGGTATCCCCGCTTCCATGCCTTTTTCCTTATGCATCTTCGGCCCTCCCGAAGGCGATGCTGAAACACGCGCCGCCCCCTTCACCGCGCCGATAACCGATCACCGCATCATTTGCTTCGCACAATTCGCGCGCGATATACAAGCCCAGCCCGGTGCCACGACTATCAGTGGTGTAGAAAGGCTCGAACAGATTCTGCACTTCCGTCTCCGCCACACCCGGCCCGTCATCCTCGACTTCGAGCAGTTGCCTTCCTTCGGCATCCTGCAGCCATCTCAACTGCACGCTACCGGGCTGCTTGCGACTATATCGCAAAGCATTGCGGCACATGTTCCACAGCACTTGCTCAAAATGGCCGCGGTCGAAATTGACTGCGCTGCCAGCAGGCACCGCCAGCTCGAACACTGCTCGTGGCACCTGCTCCACCTGCGCCAGGCTATCGATGAATAGCGACAGTGCCTGAAGCACATCTATTCTTTCCATCTGTGATCGATCACGCCGGTTGATCTGCATTACGTCCTGCACGATACGATTCAGGCGCGAAGTGTTATCCAAGATGATCTGCAGCAAGCGCGTCTGCGCCGGGTCGCGCGGCCCCTCCTGCATCAATTCGGTGGCATAGCTGATCGCCGACAGCGGATTGCGCACTTCATGCGCGATGTTCGCGGTCAGCCTGCCCAAGGCCGCCAGTTTCACCTGCTGCGCCTGCGCTTGGATGCGCTGCATATCCTCCAGCACAATCACCGCCCCCCAGAAGCTTGCTCCGCCAATCTCCAGAAAGCGCACCCTCACCATACGGTTGGTGCGCGGCAGCTGCAGCTCTTCGCCACCCAGAGCATGATTCTGCCGCCACGCGGCATACATGGCTTCCAGCAAGGGCGAGCACTCACCCAGCCCGACCTGTTGCCCTGCAGAGAAGTTATAGCCCAGCAAACGCCCGGCCCCGGGGTTGGCCTGCCGCACATGGCCGCGCTCATCTACCACCAGCATACCGTCCGGCATGCCCTGGATCATCAGCCGGTTCGCCTCCGCCATACTGGACAGATCCTCGCCGCGCCGCGCCGCCAGACGCTCACTGTCCAAGGCATATTTCGACAGCGCATGCGCCAGCCAGGCCACGGCAAAATACGAGGTGCTCAGGATGCCGGTATGAAAGAACAGCGCTTCCGATGCATCGCGGGTCAGCACCGCATAAGCGTGGCTCAGGAGCAAAGTGATGCTGGCCAGCGCCGCATACAGCAGCGTGATGCGGCCATGACTGATCATGCCGGCGAAAGCCAGTGACACCAGCAACAACATCGGCAAGTTGCTCTGCACGCCGCCTCCGATGTAACTGAGCATGCTGATGCATACAATATCGACGCACAGTTGGAAAGCGAGTTGCCACCCTGGCTGCGGCTTGCGCCAGACCACGGCCAGCACCGAAACCAATACCAGCAAGGTGAAGGTGGCGCTGATCCAGAAAAATGCCGTTTGTTCGTACTGCGTCAGCGACAGCGCCGTACCGAACAGCGCGGAGGTGAACACCAGCACACCGCCCAGGATCAGGCGATACAGATTGAACAGGGAAAGGGAACGCCAGAGACTATCCGGCGACAGCGAGGTCGGCGGACGCCAGCCTGCGAACAGCGAGACTTCGGGATTTGTGGCGTCCCGCATACGCGTCATTCCGGCTTCGATATGCGCCGGTGTGCCTCACAACAATAATAATCGTCGCCGGAAGAGAGCGCTTCACTCTTGGGCAGGTTCAAGCCGCAATGGGCGCAACTCACCATATCTTCGGGCTGCGAGGCATCTTTGGACTCGGACGGCGGACGACGGAAGCGGCGCAACAACCAGAACACCAGCGCGATGGCCACTACCAGAAATATCAGACGAGCCATGACTTTCCTCCCGGCCGCACCGCGACCGCAACATTGGATCTTGAAACCTGATTTGGTGCGCCCGGCGGGAGTCGAACCCACGACCCTTGGCTTCGGAAACCAATACTCTATCCAGCTGAGCTACGGGCGCCTGTTTGAGGGCGCGAAGGATAGCGGCTTTTGTCCGTGCAGTCCAACCGCTAAGCGGCGAAACATGCCAGTAGTGCGGCATGGCAGACATAGGCTTTGGCATAGATCAGCGCCAGCCACATCCAGAAAAGCAACAGGAAAGCAATCAACCCCAGATACTGCTGTGCGATGAAGCGCGGCGTCAGCACGCGTCCCAGCCAGAGCGCCGGCGAAGCGATCACCTGAAACAGGCGGTAAACAGGATTCTGTTGGTAACTGCGGCCGGCCAATACGCGCAATATGCCCTGCGCCAATAGTGATAGCGCGGCGACTTCCACCAGCGCCTTGAGCAACACGATCAAAAACAGTACGGACTCTCCCATCACCGGCTCAGGATGCGCTGCGGCCTTCGTCACCCGCCATGTTCGGGTAACGCACATAGTCCACCAGCGCCTGCACCTTGGCAGTCGGGGGGCGGCTCAATACGCTGCCGATGATGACGCCGACGAATCCCACCGGGATGCCGAAGATGCCTGCCGAGATCGGATTGATGTCCCACCACAGCGGCGCGTTCACGCCGAAGAACGGGTAGGTGATGTACATATAGATCATGCACACACTCAGTCCGCTGACCATGCCCGCGATGGCACCGGCCTTGTTGGCACGCTTCCAGAAGATGCCCAACACCAGTGCCGGGAAGAAGGCGGAACCGGCCAGCGAGAACGCCGCCCCCACCATAAACAGGATGTCACCCGGTTTGAGTGATGTGACATAGGCGGCACACACCGCCACCACCAGCAGCAGACCTTTGGAGATGGCCAGACGCCGTCCGGTCGGCGCCTTTGGGTCGATCATCTTGTAATACACATCGTGCGACAGCGCGTTGGCGATGGTCAGCATCAAACCGTCGGCCGTCGACAACGCGGCCGCCAGACCGCCCGCGGCCACCAGCGCGGTGACCACATAGGGCAGCCCCGCAATCTCCGGCGTGGCCAGCACGATCAGGTCGCCGCCTATGGTGACTTCGGCGAGCTGCACGATGCCGTCGCGGTTGATGTCACTCACGTTCATCAACGCCTTGTCCACCGACGCCCAGGCCGACACCCAGCTCGGCAACTCGGAGAAGCTCGATCCCACCAGCAGGGTATACACATCGTACTTGGCCAACACCGCCAACGCCGGCGCGGTGAGATACAGCAGCGAGATGAACAGCAATGACCAGAACACCGACAGTCGCGCCTCTTTCACCGAGGTCGTGGTGTAGAAGCGCATCAGGATGTGCGGCAACGCCGCCGTACCCACCATCAGACAGAACACCAGCGCCAGGAAATTCTTGCGTTTGTTGTCGCGCGTCTCTTCGTCAGGTCCGGCATAGGGTTCGGCATGCGCCGCGATGGGAGAAGATCGCAGACGGTCGGCCTCTAATTCGGCGTGCCAGACATTGTTCGCGGCGGCCATATCTTTCGGGAACGCATTCAGCGCCTGCTCCGCATCGGCGATCTCGGCATCCGCAGCGTGGCGCTTGCGCAACTCGGCAACCTGCGCCGCCAATCGGCTTCGCTCTGCCGCCAGATAGTCCTCGCCCCCGGCGTCCAAGGCGCGCAATCGTGCCTCCGTATCAGTCTGCCGCTGCTTCAAAATCCCGCGCACTTCCGCTTCGCGCGCGCCATCCGGTGTATCGGCATCATTGAGCACCTTCTCGCGCGCGGTCACCTGCTCCAGCACATAGCCGTAGGCGATCTGCGGCACCGGATTGCCGGTATGTTTCACCGACAACCAGATCACCGGGATCATGTAGGCCACAATGAGGATCACGTACTGCGACACCTGCGTCCAGGTCACCGCGCGCATGCCGCCCAGAAATGAACAGAACAGGATACTGCCCAGACCGACGAACACGCCGACGCCAAAATCCATACCGGTGAATCGACTGACGATCAAACCCAGGCCATATATCTGCGCGATAACATAAGTGAAGGAACAAAGAATGGCGGCGAACACGCCGATCATGCGCGGGCCGTCACCACCGTAGCGCGCGCCCAGGAAGTCCGGCACGGTGTATTGCCCGAACTTGCGCAGATAAGGAGCGAGGAACAGCGCCACCAGACAATAACCGCCGGTCCAACCCATGACGAACGCCAGACCGTCGTAGCCCGATATATATAAGGTTCCGGCCAAACCTATGAAACTCGCGGCGGACATCCAGTCGGCAGCGGTCGCCATGCCATTGAACAGGGCCGGAACGCGGCGGCCGGCCACATAATATTCCGACACATCCGAGGTCTTGGACAGGATACCGATACCGGCATACAGCGACACGGTCACACCGAGGAAGATATAGCCCAGTGTCTGGTTGGGCACGCCCATCTGCTCGAGGATGGACAGCAGCACGACGAAGCCGATGACGCCGCCGGTGTACAGCGAGTAATAACGTTTCAGCTGCGAGGTGAATTGCGATTGGGCTGCCATCAGGCATCCTCTCCGACGCCATATTCCTCATCCAGCTTGCCCATGCGCCAGGCATAGAACGCGACCAACAGCAGATAGATCAGCAAAGCGCCCTGCGCCGCCATGAAGAATGGAAAGGGGAAGCCCAGCACGGTCAGCGTTTGCAGTTCGCGCGCGAACCAGCTGACCACGAATGTGGCGACGAACCAGATCGCCAGCAATACGCCGGTCATGCGCAGATTGCTGCGCCAGTAGCGTCGATGTCTTTCGCCTGCCTGCATGTCTGTACTCGATCCTGTTACCTGATGCCGCGCCCGCCATTTGGACAAACTGCCGCTTGCACATAGAATGCAGTCCGGCGGCTGAAGACAAAGTCATAAGCATACCTGCCCGTGACGAACTTAACCCTATTCCCTTACGTGGGACTGACACACGATGCGCATCCTGATCGCTGAAGATGATGAAGTACTGGCAGACGGCCTGTGCAACTCCATGCGCCATTCCGGTTACGCCGTCGATTGTGTCAAGGACGGACTCTCCGCCAAACTCATCCTCAGCGGCGAACAACCGTTCGACCTGGTCATCCTCGATCTCGGCCTGCCCAAGCTGGACGGCTTCAGCGTGCTGCGCAGCCTGCGTGACAACAATCGCCAGGTGCCGGTCATCATCCTCACCGCGCGCGACGAAGAAGGGGACCGCGTAAAAGGACTGGACCTCGGCGCCGACGATTACATGATCAAACCGTTCAGCCTGCCCGAACTGGAAGCGCGCGTGCGCGCCCTGATCCGGCGCGGCCAGTGCGGCATGAACCCGGTCTATGCCTGCGGCAAGCTCACCTTCGACAGCGTGGCACGTCGCACCATGATAGACGGCGTACCGCTGGAACTCACCACACGCGAGATGAGTGTTCTCGAGGCACTGATGATGCGCACCGGTTGGGTGGTAAGCAAGGAGCAACTGCTGGAACGTCTCTACAGCTATTCCGAAGAAGCCAGCAACAACGCCATCGAAGTCTACATCCACCGATTGCGCAAGAAGGTCGAACCCGCAGGTGTCACCATCCGCACCATCCGCGGCCTGGGTTACGTCATCGACAACCTGCAAAACCCGGCAAGCTGAGCAGACCAACCGGCATCGGCTGAGACAGCGACATGGAGAACCAGATCCGATCACTGCGCAGCTACCTCATGCAGCGTTTGCTCATCTCGCTGTACCTGTTGTGGATCGCCAGCACCGCCGTCGGCTACTTCGCCACCATCAACTACGCCAACCAGCCCTACGACCTGGTGCTGCTGCAGCGCGCCAACGAGATCGCTTCGCAGCTCGGCCTGAGCCGCGGCATACCGCGCCTAGACGTGACGCCGGAACTGCCGGACGGTAGCGATCCCGGCATGCCGGACCGCGTGGTCTACACGGTCACCGACAGCGAAGGCCACAAGCTGGCGGGCAACGGCAACACGCTACGACCGCTGTCCTATCGGCGCGGCCGCACCGGCCCGCTGTTCAGCAACGGCGAGCGCGAGGGCCAGAAGACCCGCATGGTCAGCCTGACCTTCCATTCCAGCGGCCAAGTCCTGCAACTGCATGTCGCGGAGACCACCCAGCAACGCCAAGCCTTGATACGCGGCATCCTGGCCAACATCGTGATCCCGCAACTGCTGCTGACGCTGATCGCGCTCGCCGTGGTTTGGTATGGATTGAAACAGGGTCTGCGGCCGCTGGAGCGGCTGCGTAACGAAGTCGGCAGCCGGCAGCGCGATGATCTGAGCCAACTCGACGGCAGCAAGGCACCGGCTGAAGTGCGGCCGCTGATCGACGCGGTGAACGATCTGCTGGAGAGATTGAAACAGGTGATGGCAGCACAACAGCGCTTCGTCGCCGATGCCGCGCACCAATTGCGCACACCGTTCGCCGGGCTGAAGACACAGGCAGAACTCGCGTTGCGCACGAATGACACCGAACAGAAACAACATGCCTTGCGCCACATTCTGACCAGCACCCGCCATGGCACGCGTCTGGTCAACCAACTGCTGGCATTGGCCAGAACCGAACCCGCCGGTTTGGGAACCGACCGCTTCACACGTATCGATCTGCGCCAGTTGGCGCAGGAATGCACGCTGGAATGGGTGCAGATGGCGCTGGAGAAAGACATCGATCTTGGCTATGAAGCAAGCGACAAGGCTTTGCCGCTGCTGTGCGATGCGCCCAGTCTGGGCGAGTTGCTCAACAACCTGATCGATAATGCGATCCGCTATACCCCGCAAGGTGGGCACATCACCGTCAGCACGGCTTACTCACCCGGCCAGGCTCTATTGTGCGTCGAGGACAACGGGCCCGGCATCGCCCCCGAACACCGCGAGCGCGTGTTCGAACGCTTCTACCGTATCCTCGGCAGCGGCCAGAGCGGCAGCGGACTCGGCCTTTCCATCGTGGCCGAGGTCGCCAAGCGGCACGGTGCCGAGCTAACGCTGAACGAAGGGTCGGACGGCAAAGGAACGCGCATCTGCACCCGTTTCAAACTGCTGCCGCAAGGCTGAATGCTCATTCCTGCTTGCGTTTGAACACCATGGGGTGGGCATGCCGACTCAGGATGAAATCGGCGATCATCTTCAGCCAGATGGTGATGCCGGCGGTGGCGCTCCAGGATGTGTAGTCAAGCTGCGCCGTCAGCACACCGAAGATGACCCACAGCACAATCACCCCCCCCAGCAGATTGATCGCCGCCGCATAGGGTGCGAAGCGTTCCGGCCTGTCGGGCGGCACGCCCTTCCTCAGGCCGACTTCCGAGAAATCGCGTCGGATGGCGATGCGCCAGGCACGGCGCAGCCAGAAGAACGCGATCGGGAACAGGGCCAGGAACAGCACCCAAGTCATGGCTACATTCACATCGAAAACCATATTCACTCCAAATAAAAAGCCCCGCCGGGACTCGGCGGGGCCTATGTTACACGCAGCCCACTGGCTTCACAGGCGCTGAAAAACTACTGCGATGGCCATCTGCGGTGTTGCACGGTGCTCGAAATCCTCATGTACTACTCGTACATTCCGGTTCCTGCGCGCCGTGCGCCTTGCATCTGGCCATCCTCGCTACGTTTTTCAACAACCTGTTACGCGTGACGACCGTCGACCGCTTTCGCGCCGCGCGGTGTTCGCACGCTCTCCACCAGATGCTGGATATGCTCCGGCGGCTCCTTGGTGAACTTGTCCACCACGAACGCCACGATGAAGTTGACCATTGCGCCGACTGCACCGAACGCCTCAGGCGTGATGCCAAAGAAGCTGTTCGGGCCGCCGATCAGCGGCAGGTAGTCGGTACCCTTGATGAAGAACAAGCCCTTGTGCGCGAACACATAGAACAGGGTGATGGTGAGGCCCGCCAACATACCGGCGATGGCACCTTCCTTGTTCATCTTCTTGGAGAAGATACCCATCATGATCGCCGGGAACAGCGATGACGCCGCAATACCGAAGGCCAGCGCCACGGTACCGGCCGCAAAGCCCGGCGGATTCAGGCCGAGGTAACCGGCCACCACGATGGAGCAGGCCATGGCGATCTTGCCCGCCATCAACTCGCCCTTCTCGCTGATGTTCGGCTTGAACACACCCTTCACCAGGTCATGCGAGATAGCGGAGGAGATCGCCAGCAGCAGACCGGCAGCTGTGGACAGCGCAGCAGCCAGACCACCGGCAGCCACCAGCGCAATCACCCAGTTCGGCAGCAATGCGATCTCCGGGTTGGCCAGCACGATGATGTCGGCGTTGACCGACAGCTCGTTGCCCTTCCAGCCGGCCGCTTCCGCCTTGGCCTTGAATTCCTCGCTCTTGGACTTGTCGTTGTAGTACTGGATGCGACCATCGGCGTTCTTGTCCTCGAACTTCAACAGGCCAGTCACTTCCCAGCGCTTCATCCAGTCCGGACGCTCGTCATACTTGATCTGCGATTCTGCAGCATAAGGATCGGCGTTCTGCATAACCACACCGGGTGTTAGCGTACGGATTAGGTTGGTCTTGGCCATTGCGGCGACTGCCGGGGCGGTCGTATACAGGATGGCGATGAACACTAGCGCCCAACCGGCCGACAGACGTGCGGCATGCACGCTGGGCACGGTGAAGAAGCGCATGATCACGTGCGGCAGACCGGCCGTACCGATCATCAGCGACAGGGTGTACACGAACATGTTCAGCGTGCTGCCTGCCGTGGTGGTGGTGTATTGCCCGAAGCCCAGATCGACCACGACCTGATCCAGTTTCTGCAGCAGCGAAATATCCTGACCGGTCAGACTGGAGCCCAGACCCAGTTGCGGGATTGGATTGCCGGTCAGTTGCATGGAGATGAAGATCGCCGGGATGGTATAGGCGAAGATCAGCACCACATACTGTGCCACCTGAGTGTAGGTGATGCCCTTCATGCCGCCGAACACCGCATAGGTGAACACGATGCCCATACCGACGTAGATGCCGGTCTCGTTGCTCACGCCCAGGAAGCGCGAGAACGCCACGCCTACACCGGTCATCTGACCGATGATGTAGGTCAGCGAGGCCACCAGCAGGCACAGCACTGCAACGGTGGAAGCCGTCTGCGAGTAGTAGCGGTCACCGATGAACTGCGGCACGGTGAACTTGCCGAACTTGCGCAGGTAGGGTGCCAGCAGCAAGGCCAGCAGCACATAACCGCCGGTCCAGCCCATCAGGAACAGACCGCCGCCGTAGCCCATGTTGGAGATCAGGCCGGCCATGGAGATGAATGACGCGGCCGACATCCAGTCGGCCGCTGTCGCCATACCGTTGATGCGCGGACCGACGCCGCCACCGGCGACGTAGAACTCGGAAGTCGAACCGGCGCGCGCCCAGATGGCGATGCCGATGTACAGGGCGAAGCTCAGCCCCACCACCAGATAAATCGTTGTTTGCAGATCCATGTCAGCCCCTTATTCTTCGTGTACGTCGAACTTGCGATCGATTTGATCCATCTTCTTGGCATAGTAGAAAATCAGTGCCACAAAGATGTACATGGATCCCTGTTGGGCGAACCAGAAGCCCAGTGGATACCCTCCAAGATGTATGCCGTTCAGCATATCCGCGAACAGGATGCCCGCGCCAAACGAGACGATGAACCACACTGCCAGAATCTTGGTCAGCAGGCCCAACGTCGCCTTCCAGTAGGCTTCGCCTTGCTTATCCATGCTTGTCTCCCTTATTAGAATTTTCGAAGCGCCGCGCCTGACATGAAGCTAGCCTGCCCGACACTGCTCGCGGCAGGTTACGGGAGCAACCTTACAATCATCTTACGTTGCTGGCCCAGCGTTGCGCACGCTCCTGATCTCGCAATCCAGAGTAGTCGGTGACGTCCTTGCGCCGCGCCTGCGACTGGGCGATCTGCAGCAATTGCGCGGTCGCCAGCGCATCGGCCAGCGCGTTGTGCCGCGCCGCGATGTGTATGCCGAAGCGCCCTATCCAGTCATCCAGCACACGATGGCTGCGCATCAGGTCGCGATTGAGGGCGGGCATAACATAGGCCAGATCCAGCCAGGGGTGCTTGAAGTTGTGATTCAGATACTGGCGCACGGCGCGCCGGATCATGGTCTCGTCGAACGCGACATGGAAGGCGACCAGCGGCGCATCGCCAAGATATTCCAGAAAATCCAGCAAGGCCTCGGCGGGCGGCATGCCCTCGCGCTGCACCGAACCGGAGATGCCGTGAATCAAAATGTTCTCCTTGCGGCTGCTCTGCTGCTGCTGCAACACCACGGAGAAACTGTCGGCCATCACCACGCGCCCACCCACCACCGCCACCGCACCGATGGAGATCAGCGTGTCCGTCATCAGGTTCAGGCCGGTGGTCTCCACATCGACCACCACATAGCGTGCCCGCTCGAATGGCAACTTCGTATCCGGTAATGGCAACTTCTGCCACGCCGCCAGTCGCGCCGCTTGTTCCGCGTCCAGCTTGGCGCGTGGCGCGAACCAGCGTTGCAACAGCTTCTTCACAGCTGGTAATCCAGCGCCAGTTTGGCCTGCACCTTGCGTGCCTGGCGGAACGATTCTTTCAGGATGCGCCGGTCCAGTTCGTTCAGCGCGGCAGGGTCGATCAGATTGTCCAGTTGCGCGATTTCGGCCTCGCTCAATGTTGCACTGGCTTCATAGTGATGGCGCAGGCGCAGCATCTGGATGAACAGGAATGCATCGATCCACGCCTCCACCTCGGCTTCCGGCACATGCAGTGCGGCAGCGCTCTGGCGCAAGCGCTGGATGGTGCTGGTCTGTGTGGCGCCTGCAGCCAGACTGAAGATGCGCGCCGCATCGACGAACGGAGCCAGACCATTCAATTTCAAGTCGATGCGCTTGGCGTCGTTCAGCACGAAATCGCGCACCACCCCCAGCGGCGGACGGTTGCGCATCGCGTTGGCCGCCATCTGGTGCAGGAAGCGGCTGTTGCTGCGCGCCAGTTGTGCCAGCCAGTTGCGCAGCGTCTCCACCAGCTTGCGCTGCCCCGCGAGTGCACGGAAATCGAAGAAGATGGAGGCATGCAACAACGCTTCCGGCGAACCTCTGTCCACCCACTTGGTGAACACCTCCTGCCACTCTTCCAGCGACAAACACCACTTCGGATTGGAAGCCATGATGTTGCCCTTGCACAGCGGGAAGCCGCAACGCGCCATCGCCTGATTGATGCGCAACGCCACCGGCAACAGGATCGCGCGCGCCTCGTCCGCCGTCATGCCCGGCGGGGGCATAAAGATCAGCGCATTGTCCTGATCAGTGTTCAGCGTCTGCTCATAGCGCCCACCGGAACCCATCACCAGCCAGCACAGGTTCTCGTACAGTGGCGTTCCCGTCAGCGCCGAGGCGTCACACTCCAGTTCGATCAGGCGCGCCGCCAGCAGGTCGTTCAGCGTGGAGATGAACAAGGTCAGCTGCTCGGCGGCCACCCCCTGCGCCATCATGTTGCGCGCCAGCGCGCGGATGTCCCGACTGAGCGCGACCAGCGTCTCCACATCCGCCGCCTGGCGCAGTGCGCCGCTAATCTGGCGCAGCCCCACGCGCTGCAAAGAGAACAGGTCGCGCTCGGACAGGATGCCGCTCAAGGTGCCGTCCGCTTCGGTCACCAGCACATGACGGAAGCCGGCACGTGCCATCGCCATGGCCGCCTCGTACGCCGGTGCAGTTGGTGGCAATGCCATCGGTTCCGAGCTCATCACCTGCGAGATGGGCACGTCCGTCGACAGACCGGGCAGCACCACGCGCCCGAGCAGATCGTTCAGCGTGAAGATACCCAGCGGCTTGCGCTGCGCATCCACAACCACCATGGAACCGACGCGCAACTCGCGCATGGTGCGCAACACTTCCAGCAGCGCGGTATCGGGCGCACAGGTCACCGGTTCGCGACGCAGGATCTCGGACAACGGGCTGGACAGCGACTGTTGTTCGGTCGCCGCCTGCGCGAACTGTGCGCGCATTGCTTGATGCGATTGCTCGAACAGGGCGGTGATACGGCGCGTGCAGAAATCCTTGAACACCGGCGAAAGTTCGAGCAGCGCGTGGAAATCGGCCGCATCCAGCTCGAAGCAGAACACATCCTCGGCCGCGCGATAGGTGGAAGTCACTGCGCGCCCGGCCAGCAGCGCCCCCACCGGGAAGCTCTCACCCTCGTGCAGCTCGATCACCGCATCGCTGCTGTCTTCGCCTTGGCGCGCGCCGCGCACCAGCCCCTGTTTGATGATGAAGAATCGTTGCGATTTGCCCTGCGCCGGCGAGGCGATCACTTCGCCCTTGGCGTAGTAAGCAAGTTTCAGGCGTTCCAGCAGCCAGACCTGATGCGCACCTTCGAAACGGTCGAACGGGGCGTGGGCGGCGAAGAAGGTCAATTGCGATGCATGGATTGCGCTCAAAACTTGGCTCCCGTCGTGGATGGACCGATGGTTTATTATAGCCACAGCTTCTTTCTGGAAACTGACATGGCTTTTAGCAACCCAAGTCCTGCTGACATCTGCCGCCTGCTGCGCGAATCGCACACGGTCGCCGTGGTCGGTCTGTCGCCCAACGCAGCCCGTCCCAGCTTCAACGTCGCCCGCGCCTTGCAGGGTTTCGGCCACCGCATCGTGCCGGTGCGGCCACTTGTCGATGAAGTGCTAGGCGAACAAGCTTATGCCGACCTGGAGAGCATCCCTTTTCCGGTGGACATCGTGGATGTGTTCCGTGCACCCGAGCATGTGCCGGCCATCGTGGACAGTTGCATCAAGCTTGGCATCAAGCGGCTGTGGCTGCAGGATGGCGTGGTAAACGAAGAAGCTGCGCTGCGGGCGCAAGCGGCCGGCATCACGGTGGTAATGGATCGATGCATGTTCCGCGACCACACCCAGTTGTGTGCCGACGTATAATCCGCGCATTGTTTTCAGGCAGTCGATCATGACACTCAAATTCACCAAGATGCACGGCGCGGGCAACGATTTCGTGGTCATCGACGGCATCCGTCAGTCGCTCTCGCTGACACCCGAGAAGCTGCGCCTTATCGCCGACCGCCATTTCGGCATCGGCTGCGACCAGATATTGGTGGTGGAAAAATCACAGCGGCATGATGCCGATTTCCGCTATCGCATCTTCAACGCCGACGGCGGCGAGGTGGAACAGTGCGGCAACGGTGCAAGATGCTTCGTGCGTTTCGTGCACGAGAAGAAGCTCACCGGCAAGAAAGAGATCGTGGTCGAGACCAAGAGCGGTCTGATCTCCCCCAAACTGGAGGATGACGGTCGCGTCACGGTGAACATGGGGGCGCCGGTGTTCGAGGCGGCGCGCATCCCTTTCGTCTGCGACAGCGACGAGATCACACAGACACTGGATGTCGATGGACTGGCGGTGCTGATATCTGCCGTTTCCATGGGCAACCCGCACGCGGTACAGGTCGTGACAGACGTGGACGCCGCCCCGGTGTTGCAGCAGGGGCTGCTGATCGAGAACCACACGCGCTTCCCCAATCGTGTGAATGCCGGATTCATGCAGGTGCTCGATCGCGCGCACATTAAACTGCGCGTCTATGAACGCGGCGCGGGCGAGACGCTATCCTGCGGCACGGGCGCTTGTGCGGCAGTCGTTGCGGGCATCCGGCGCGGCCTGCTGGACGACACCGTGCACGTCGCCACACGCGGCGGTGCATTGACCATCACCTGGAATGGCGGCACGAACCCCGTCCTGATGACCGGCCCGGCCATCACGGTGTTCGAGGGCGAGATCAACTTGTAAAGGAATCACATGAAATCCGATGATGTCGTACGCTTTCTGCAAGACCACCCCGAGTTCTTCGAACAGAACGCCGAGATGCTGGCCGAGATCAACCTGCCGCATCCGCACGGCGGCCGCACCATCTCACTCTCGGAGCGGCAGATGCTCACGCTGCGCGACAAGGTCAAATCATTGGAGAAGAAACTTCGTGAACTGATCGAATACGCCAAGGAGAACGATGCACTGCAACTCAAGGTACACCAGTTCAATTGCGCGCTGTTCGGCCCGCACGACCGCGATACCCTGCAGAGTCTGGTGGCGCACAGTCTGAACGAGATCTTCGCCGTGCCGCACGTCGCATTGCATCTGTGGAAAGACGAGCCGCCCAGCGCCGAAGTGCTGGCCTTCGCCGACGAGCATGCGCTCCCGGTCTGCACGCATCACGCGGTCGCCGACACGCAAAGCTGGTTCGGCGAGTCGGGCAATCACCTGCGCTCGTTCGCCTATCTGCCGCTGCGCGCGAACGGTCAGACCATCGGCCTGCTGGTGCTCGGCAGCGAAGACAAGGAACGCTTCTATCCCGAGATGGGTACCGTGTTCCTGCAGCGCATCGCCGAGACACTGGGCAGCGCGTTCAGATTGCATGTCTGATCAGCCGCTCACGCTGACAGGCTATCTGGCCTACCTGCAGCACGAACGCAACTATTCACCCCACACCTCGGAAAACTATGCGCGCGACATCCGGCGCCTGTTCGAACTGGCCGGCAGTACAGCGCTGGGCGAACTGAAGAGCCACCACATCCGCCGCTATATCGCGCAACTGCACGGTAGCGGTCTGTCCGGACGCTCGCTGGCACGCTTGCTGTCATCCTGGCGCGGTTTCTACAACTACCTGATGCGCGACCACGGCTGCCCCGGAAATCCCTGCGTCGGACTGCGTGCGCCCAAGTCGCCCAAGACATTGCCGCATGCACTGTCACCGGATGAAGCGGTACAGCTGGTCGAGATGAAGGTGGAGACAGCGCTGGATACGCGCGACAAAGCGATGTTCGAGCTGCTCTACTCTTCCGGCTTGCGTCTGGCCGAGCTGATCAGTCTCGATCTGTCCACCATGCAAGATACCCTGCACTCGAACGAAGTACGCGTCACCGGCAAAGGCAGCAAGACCCGCGTGGTGCCCGTTGGGCAAGCGGCTATCGCAGCGCTCAAGGCATGGATGCAAGTGCGCGAGCAAGTCGCCAAGCAAGATGAGGTCGCATTGTTCGTCGGCACGCGCGGCGCGCGCATCTCGCCGCGCAGTGTCGAGATGCAACTGCAGAAATGGGCGGTCAAGCAGGGGCTCAACCGCAAGGTGTATCCGCACATGCTGCGCCATTCTTTTGCGACGCATGTGCTGCAATCGTCTGGCGACCTGCGCGCGGTGCAGGAGATGCTGGGCCACGCCAGTATCTCCACCACGCAGGTCTACACCCATCTCGATTTTCAATACCTGGCCAAGATCTACGACAGCGCGCATCCGCGCGCCAAGAAGAAAAGCTAAGAGGGGCGGGCAGAGAGCCCACCCAAAACATCAACGCTGTGCGACGACGTCCAGACCGGCCTCGACCCAGGCACTGGTTCCGCCCTGCACGTTGACCACTTGGGTGAAACCCGCTTCCTGCAGCATCGCCACCGCTTGTGCGGAACGTCGCCCGGAACGACAGATCACCGCAACCGGTTGGTCCTTGAATGCTGCCAGCTCCTGCAGGCGACTCTCCACTTGCCCCAACGGCAACAGCTTCGCGTTCACGGCATGCACTGCCGCATATTCGCTGGGCTCACGCACATCCAGCAGCAGCGCGCCCTGGCTGACCATGTTTTGCGCGGTCTTCACATCCACACCCTGACTGGCCTGTAATTGCTGCATCGCCACCATCAAGCCCAGCACTGCGGTAATGACCCAAAGTATCTTGTTCTTCATGCTCGCCTCAGCTCAAACGATGTGCAGGAAAACCGCTCTGCACCCAGGCCATCATCCCGCCGCGCAGGTTGATGACATTTGAAAAACCCTGCTGTTGCAAGAACATACAGGCCTGCGCCGAACGCGCGCCGCTGCGGCACACCATGATCAGCTTCTCGGACTTGTCCAATTCATTCACTTTCATCGGCAGCATATGCAAGGGCAGCGCCTCGGCCTTGGGCACCGTGCCCTGAGCGATCTCTTCCATCTGGCGCACGTCGATCACACGCATCTTGTGACCGTCTTCTTCCACCCATTGCGCGAACTGCTGCGCGTCGATCTCTTTAACGTTCATACCAAACATATTGATGCCTCCTTGATTCAGCAAGGCGCGAATATTAGCATGTTCTAATATTATGGCAACGTTACTGGGAGTGGGGTTTTGGGATCACTCAAGCCGTTCGTGCTGAGCTTGTCGAAGCATAAATGGCTTCAAATTCAGAACCAACACCGCCGGGGGTTGCCCGACGGTGCTGGGTTTGGTTTTAAGATGAGCGCAAATAACAATAGTGCTCCTCCACCCTATCCCTCCCCCGGAGGGATAGGGAACGGTCGGTGGAACGCATCAGTGTGCGCTACGCCAAGCCCACCAATACCAACCCAATAACCGCCGGCACCGCCTGCACCCAAATTATCTTCACATTGGCCGTCAGCGCGCCATAGATACCCGCCACCAGCACGCAGCCCAGAAAGAACATCTGCACATCGACTTGGTCAGACAGCAATCCCCAGATCAGTCCCGCCGCAAGGAACCCGTTATACAGACCCTGATTCGCGGCAAGTGTGCGGGTCTGTGCGGAGAACTCTTTGCTCAGCCCGAATGCCTTGAGTCCTGTGGGCTTTGTCCACAGGAACATCTCCAGCACGAGGATGTAGAGGTGGATGAATGCTACGAGGCCGACAACGATGTTGGCGGCCTCGTGCATCAGTGCTGGCTCACGAAAGGCTTGAAGCCGAGGCGGCCGGCCAAGGTGTTTGCAGCGCGGCGCGCTTCTTCGGAATTGGCATAGGGCCCGAGCTGGATGCGGTTAAGTCCGCTCTGGCGCAGCAGGATGATGTCCTTGCCGGTGTCGCCAAGTTCGGCGCGCATCTTGGACAGGAAACTCTCGGCCCCCTGCTTCTCTTTGAATGCTCCCAGTTGCAGATAGACCTTGCCGGCCACATCCGGTGGCATCACCGGCATGACGGTCTCGGCCGCAATCGACTCTGCCTTCACCACTGGTGCAGTCACGGCAGCAGCGACCGGCGCGTTGCCGTTGACGGCGATGCTTTCCACTTCCACTTCGGCGCTGCCGTTGTTGACGTAGCCCAGTTTGTAGGCGGCTGCATAGGACAGGTCGATGATGCGGTCATGCAGGAAGGGGCCGCGGTCATTGACGCGCACGACAACGGTTTTGCCGTTGGCCAAATTGGTCACGCGCGCGTAGCTGGGTATCGGCAGGGTGGGATGGGCGGCGGTCATGCCGTACATGTCGTAAGTGTCGCCAATGGAAGTACGCTGGCCGTGGAATTTCTTGCCGTACCAGGAGGCGGTGCCACGTTCTTTATAACTCCCGACGGTCTGCAGTGGCGTGTAGGTTTTGCCCAGTGCGGAATACGGACGATTGGCGTAGCGATGCAGCGGCTCCGCTTTGGGTATGGCATCCGGGATGCTGTCCAGATTGTCCGGCACATCCGCCCCGGGGCCGTCGCCTGCCAGATACTTGCCGTCTGTCGTAGCGGGCGCGGCGGCGGGCTTGCTCGCGGCCGTTTCGCCGGTGGTGCGACGCGGGATGTTGGAGCAGGCGCTCAGCAGTGCGATGCCGGCCAGGATGATGATCAGTTTTCTGTTCATGGTGACTCCCTCAGGTTTTGACCAGACGTTGGTGGGTGTGGATGCTCATCAGTACACCGAAGCCGAGCAACAGCGTAAGCATGGAGGTGCCGCCGTAGCTTACCAGCGGCAGCGGCACGCCGACCACAGGCAGGATGCCGCTGACCATGCCCATGTTGACGAAAGCATATGTGAAGAAGGTGAGCGTGATGCTGCCCGCCATCAGACGTGTGAAATAGGTGGAAGCGGCGGCCGTGATCATGAAGCCGCGGCCGATGACGAAGGCGAACAATCCCAGCAGGAACAGATTGCCGACGAAGCCGAACTCTTCCGACCAGACGGCGAAGATGAAGTCGGTGGTGCGCTCGGGCAGGAATTCCAGATGGGTCTGCGTACCCTGCATATAGCCTTTGCCCAGCAAGCCGCCCGAGCCGACCGCGATCATGCCCTGTATGGTGTGGTATCCCTTGCCCAGCGCATCCTGTGAGGGATCGAATAGCATCAGGATACGGTGGCGCTGGTAATCATGCAGCATGTTCCACAGGAAGGGTGCGCTGGCGGCGGCCCCCACCAGCAGTCCGCCGATGATGCGCCACGACAGGCCGGCAAGGAACAGCACATAGAAACCGCTGGCGGCGATCAGGATAGAGGTGCCCAGATCGGGCTGGCGCAGGATGAGGGCGACCGGCATCAACAGCAGCAGGGTGGCGATCACATAGTTTTTCATGGTGAGCGTGGCTTCGTGTTTCTCGAAGTACCAGGCCATCATCAGCGGCACGGCGACTTTCATCAGCTCCGAGGGCTGGAAATTCATGAAGCCAAGATTGAGCCAGCGCCGCGCACCGTGACTGATTTCACCGAACAGGGCGACGCCGATCAGCATGAGCATGCCCAGCACATAGATCGGCACCGCGATGCGCATCAGCCAGTGCAAAGGCATGTTGGCGACGATCCACAGCGCGACGAAGCCGATGGCGATATTGCCCAGCTGGCCGAACACGCGCATCTCGTTGCCGCCGCTGGCGCTGTACAGTGTCAGCAGGCTGACCAGTAGCAGCGCTCCCAGACCCGACAGGAGTATGGGATCCAGATGTAGCATGAAACGTTGTTTGATCAGTCGCAGATTCATCAATCGTCCTCCGCCCCCGCTTGTTCGATCACCTTCTGCAGCGGCTTGGGCTTCTTGCCAAGCAGGTAGTAGTCCAGCACCTTGCGCGCGATGGGCGCGGCGGTGGAGCCGCCGTGGCCGCCGTTCTCGGCCAGCACGGCCAGCGCGATACGCGGTTTGTCCGCCGGCGCGAAGGCGATGAACCATGCATGGTCACGATTGTATTCGGAGACCTTGTCCTCATCGTACTTCTCTCCCTGCTTCATGCCGATGACCTGCGCGGTACCGGTCTTGCCAGCCACCGGGTAGGGCACGCCCCAGAATGCACCGACCGCCGTGCCACCAGGCTTGACCACCGCCTGCATGGCACCTTTCACCAGCGCCAGATGCTCGGCAGGAATGTGCAGGTCGTACAACGGCTCAGGCTGCGCCTGCTTTTCATCGGGCGCATGCTGTATCTCCTTCACCAGATGCGGCTTGTAGGCCACGCCATCGTTCGCCAATATGGCGGTGGCGAAAGCCAGTTGCAGCGGGGTGACGAGGTTATAGCCCTGCCCGATACCGGCCGATACGGTGTCGCCCGGATACCATATCTGCTCATATCGCTTCCTCTTCCATTCCGTAGAAGGTAGCAGCCCTGATGTCTCGCCTTTCAGGTCGATGCCGGTCTGCTTGCCGAAACCGAACTGCTCCAGATACTCGTGCATGCGGTCGATGCCCAGCTCGGTCGCCAGGCCGTAGTAATAGGTATCGCACGAAACAACGATGGACTTGAACAGATCGACCTTGCCATGCCCGCCGGTCTTCCAGTCGCGGTACTGGTGCGAACTGCCCGGCAGCATGTAGTAACCGGGGTCGCTGATACTGAAAGCGGGCGAACGCGCGTCGAAATGCAATCCGGTCAGCGCCATGAACGGTTTGATGGTGGAGCCGGGCGGGTACTGGCCGCGCAGAGCGCGGTTGTTCAGCGGCACATCGGGGGAATTGTTCAGTGCGTCCCAGCTTTCCGTATCGATACCATCGATGAACAGGTTGGGGTCGTAACCGGGTTTGCTGACGAAAGAAAGTATCTCGCCGTTAGCCGGATCGATCGCCACCAGCGCGCCGCGATAATCACCGAAGGCCTCCTCCGCCACCTTCTGCAGGCCCGCATCCAGTGTCAGCTGCAGATCCTTGCCCGATTGCGGCGGCGTGCGCGACAGCATACGCACGGCGCGTCCGCCCGCATCCACCTCGATCTGTTCGAAACCGGTCACGCCGTGCATCTCTTTCTCGTAGCGCTCCTCGATGCCGGTCTTGCCGATGTAGTCGGAACCCATGTAGTTGCCCGCGAGATTCTTCTTTTCCAGATCGTCCAGCTCCAGCTGGTTGATGCGGCCGATGTAACCGAGCAAATGGGAGGTCGTGTCCGACAGCGGGTATTCGCGGAACAGGCGCGCCTTGATCTCTACGCCGGGGAAGCGATAACGCTGCGCGGCGAAACGCGCCAGCTCCTCGTCGGTCAGTCGCGTCTTCACCGGCAGTGTCTGCAGTGAACGGCGCTCCGACATCAGTTTCCTGAAACGGCGCAGATCCTTGGGTTTGATCTCCACCAGCTTGCCGATCTCTTCGATGGTGGCATTCAGATCGGGGATCTTCTCAGGCGTCAGCTCCAGCGTGTAGCCGGCATAGTTGCGCGCCAACACCTCGCCGTGGCGGTCGGTGATCACACCGCGATTGGGCACGATGGGAACCACGAAGATGCGGTTGCTCTCCGCCATGGTGTCGAAATATTCGTGCTTCCACACCTGCAGATAGAAAGTGCGCGCCACCAGAATCGCCAACAGCACAGCAACGAAGCCGAGACAGAAGATCAGGCGCAGGCTGAACAGGTACCGCTCGCGCTGATGGTTCTTCAGCTCGACATGTGGCGTCATAGTTCGTTCGGATTGCGGCGCGGACGGCGCAAGGTCTGGATGAGCAGGGTCAGCGGCGCCCACAACAGGGCGGAGGTCAGGCTACCGAGGAAATAGTTCCACTCGACGTAGCCCCGCACCTGCCAGTGCACCAGGGCATACACCGCATAGCTGGCGAGCAGCAGCACGAACACGTGCACGGACTGCTCCTTCAGGCTGAACATCTGCACGCGGCGATTGAGCACCAGGCCGCCGAACGCCAGTACCGAATAGGCCAGCGCATGCTGGCCGAACAGGCTGGCATCCGCCACATCGACGAAGATGCCCAGCATCCAGCCGATACCGATGCCCACACGGTGGGGTTTGTGCGTGCACCAGTAGAGCAGCATCAGACCGACGAAGTCGGGACGCAACACCAGCGCCATGCCGTGCCAAGGCAGCCACTCCAGCAACACGGCTGCGATGAAGCTGGCCAAGATGAAACGCCGGCTGGCTGGCAACAGGAATTCGCGGTCCATGGTCATCTGGTGTCTCATGGCGTACCTCGACGGGGAGCTTTTTTGCCCGGAACGGCGGTGCCGTGTGCATCATCCGCAGCGGGGCGCGGCGGCAGGGTCGGGACGCCGGACACGATCAACAATGTGCGATGGCGATCGACACCGGCCAGCGGCACACAGGCGATACGCGCGAACGGATAGGCCGGATCGCGCTCGACGCGGATCACTTTGGCGACCGGCAGTGCCGGAGGGTAGGTGCCATCCATACCCGAGGTCACCAGCTCGTCGCCAACCTGGATGTCCACATCCACCGGCTGATAGCGCAGTTCCAGTTCGCTGATGTTGCCCGAACCGAACACGGCGGCGCGCAGACCGGTGCGCACCACCTGCACCGGCACCACGTTGTCCTTGTCGGTCACCAGCGTGACCTCGGACAAGTAGGGATAGGTACGCGTGACTTGGCCGACCACACCGCTATTGTCTACCACCGCGCGCCCCGCCTGCACGCCGTTCTGTTCGCCCGCATCGACAAACAGTTTGCGTTTGAAGATGTCGCGCTCCAAATAGACGATCTGCGCGGCCAGCACGCTGTACTCGGCGCGCTGTTTGATCTCAAGCAAGGCGCGCAGCTGCGCGTTCTCACTTAGCACCGTCTCCATCTGCTTGAGTTGCGCCGAATCCGCGTCATGCCGCAGATGCAGTTGCGCATTGTCCGCAACCAGATGACTCTGCAGAGAGATGAAAGCATTGGCACCGTCCCACATCTCGCCGGGCAAGGCGGTCAGGCGCTGGAAGGGATAGATGATGATGGAGATGACCTGGCGCGTGGATTCCAGATACTGGTAGCGTGCATCCACGAACAGCAGCAGCAACGACAGCACCGAGAAGAACACCAGCCGCGCGACCGCACTCGGGCCGCGATTGAAGAAGCGCAGGGTGCGGGTGTCTTCCAGCGCCACTTAGATCAATCGGAGGTGAAGATGTTGGTGTATTTGTCCATGCAGTCCAGCGCCTTGCCGGAACCGCGCACCACACAGGTCAGCGGGTCGTCGGCGATCACCACCGGCAGACCTGTCTCTTCCATCAGCAGGCGGTCGAGGTCGCGCAACAACGCGCCGCCGCCGGTGAGCACCATGCCTTTGCTGGCGATGTCCGCGCCCAGTTCCGGCGGCGTCTGTTCCAGCGCGGTCTTCACGGCGCTGACGATACTGTTCAGCGGATCGGTCAACGCTTCGAGGATCTCGTTGCTGGAGATGGTGAAACTGCGCGGCACGCCTTCGGCCAGATTACGGCCGTTCACTTCCATCTCCCGCACTTCGCTACCCGGGAATGCGGAACCGATCTGCTTCTTGATCTGCTCGGCGGTGGTCTCGCCGATCAGCATGCCATAGTTGCGGCGGATGTAGTTGATGATGGCATCGTCGAATTTGTCGCCGCCGACGCGCACGGAACCGGAATACACCGCACCGCCCAGCGAGATCACGCCCACTTCGGTGGTGCCACCGCCGATGTCCACCACCATGGAACCGGTGGCATCTTCGACCGGCAGGTCGGCACCGATCGCGGCCGCCATCGGCTCTTCAATCAGTTCCACGCGACGCGCACCGGCACCGTATGCCGACTCGCGGATGGCGCGGCGCTCGACCTGGGTCGAACCGCACGGTACGCAGATCACGATGCGCGGGCTGGGGGTGAAAATGCTGGATTTGTGCACACGGCGGATGAACTGCTTGAGCATCTGTTCGGTCACGGTGAAGTCGGCGATCACGCCATCCTTCATCGGGCGGATGGCGGTGATGTTGCCCGGTGTGCGGCCCAGCATCTGCTTGGCGGCCAGACCGACCTGCTGGATCACCTTCTTGCCGTTCGGCCCGCCCTCCTGCCGGATCGCCACCACGGACGGCTCGTCGAGCACGATGCCGTGTCCGCGCAGCCAGATCAGTGTGTTAGCCGTACCAAGGTCAATGGCGAGGTCGTTGGAGAAGTAGTTGTTGAACAGTCCGAACATGTTGAGTCCTGTAGTCAAAGGGGTGTCGCAAAGGGCGGCGTATGATACCCTATCAGCCCTGTTTGAATATAGTCTTTGCCATGTCTTTAACTACCCAGGATGTCGAAAAAGTCGCCCGTCTGGCGCGCCTCGCGATGAACCCGTCCGAGATCGAAACCGCACGCAAGCAGCTCAACGGCATCTTCGGCCTGATCGCCGAGATGCAGGCCGTGGATACCGACGGCGTGGAGCCGATGTCGCACAGCCAGGATCTGGCCCAGCGCCTGCGCGAAGACAAGGTCACGGAAAGCAACCAGCGCGAGGCCTTCCAGACCATCGCCCCGCAGGTGGAACAAGGCTTGTTCCTCGTTCCCAAAGTCATCGAGTAATCCAGCATGTTCGAATCCAGCCTCAAACAAATGGGCGCCGCTTTGCGCGCCAAAAAAATCTCCAGCGTCGAACTGACGCAAAGCTATCTGGATCGCATGGCGCAGCTCAATCCGCAGCTCAATGCCTTCATCACCATCAACCCGGAGATGTCGCTGGCGCAAGCCAAAGCGGCAGATGCGCGTCTGGCCGCAGGCAACGCCGATGCGCTGACCGGCATCCCCATCGCGCAGAAAGACATCTTCTGTGCCAAGGACTGGCTAACTACCTGCGGCTCCAAGATGCTGCACAACTTCGTGTCGCCCTACGACGCACACATCATTGCGCAGTTCAACAACGCGGGTGCGATCAATCTCGGCAAGACCAACATGGACGAATTCGCCATGGGTTCTTCCAACGAGACCTCCTACTACGGCCCTGTGAAGAACCCGTGGGACACGGCGCGCGTGCCCGGCGGCTCCTCCGGCGGCACGGCCGCAGCGGTCGCGGCACGCCTGTGCGCTGCCGCCACCGGCACCGATACCGGCGGCTCCATCCGCCAGCCGGCCGCACTGTGCGGCATCTCCGGCTTGAAGCCGACCTATGGCGTGTGCTCGCGTTACGGCATGATCGCTTTCGCGTCCAGCCTCGACCAAGCCGGGCCGATGGGCCGCAGCGCAGAAGACCTGGCGCTGATGATGAACGTGATGGCAGGCTTCGATGAGCGCGATTCCACCAGCCTGCAACGCGACAAGGAAGATTACACACGCGACCTGAACAAGCCCCTGACCGGGCTGCGCATCGGCCTTCCCAAGGAGTTCTTCGCCGAAGGCATGGGCGCTGATGTCGCGAAAGCCATCGAAGCCGCCATCGCGGAATACAAGAAGCTGGGCGCGACCATCGTCGACATCTCGCTGCCGAACTCCAAGCTGTCCGTGCCGGTGTATTACGTGTTGGCCCCGGCGGAAGCGTCGAGCAACCTGTCGCGCTTCGACGGCGTGCGCTACGGTTACCGTGCACCCGAGTACGGCGATCTGGCTGATATGTATGAGAAGAGCCGCGCACAAGGTTTCGGCGCAGAAGTGCGGCGCCGCATCATGATCGGCACCTATGTGTTGAGCCACGGCTATTACGACGCCTATTACATCAAGGCCCAGCGCATCCGCCGCCTGATCGCGCAGGATTTCGTCGAGGCGTACAAGCACTGCGACGTCATCATGGGGCCGACCTCGCCTTCGACCGCGTTCAAGCTGGGCGAGAAAGGCGACGATCCGGTGCAGATGTATCTGTCCGACATCTACACCATCGCTGTGAACCTCGCCGGACTGCCCGGCATGTCCATCCCCTGCGGTTTCGGCGACAACAACATGCCGGTCGGTTTGCAGATCATCGGCAACTATTTCGACGAAGCGCGCATGCTGAATGTCGCGCACCAATATCAACTGGCAACCGACTGGCACAGCCGCGCGCCACAAGGGATCTGAACATGAGCTGGGAAATCGTTATCGGCCTGGAAGTGCATGCTCAACTTTCCACCAACTCGAAGATCTTTTGCGGCGCGTCGACTGAGTTCGGCGCCGAGCCGAACACGCAGGCCGACGCGGTGAGTCTGGCTTTGCCGGGCGTGCTGCCGGTGTTGAACAAAGGTGCAGTAGAACGCGCCATCAAGTTCGGCCTTGCCACCGGTTCGCACATCGCACCGCGCTCGGTGTTCGCACGCAAGAACTACTTCTACCCCGACCTGCCCAAGGGCTACCAGATCAGCCAGTTCGAGCTGCCGGTGGTCGGGCAAGGTGCGCTGACCATTCAGGTCGCCCCACTGTCCGGTAACGCAAAACCTTATGAGAAGACCGTGCGCATCACGCGCGCCCACCTCGAAGAAGATGCGGGCAAATCACTGCACGGCGACTTCCACGGCATGACCGGCATCGACCTGAACCGCGCGGGCACACCGCTGCTGGAGATCGTGTCGGAACCGGATATGTGTTCCGCTGCCGAGGCGGTGGCCTATGCCAAAGCCTTGCACACGCTGGTGCGCTGGATCGGCATCTGCGACGGCAACATGCAGGAAGGTTCGTTCCGCTGCGACGTGAACGTGTCGGTGCGTAAACCCGGCCAACCACTGGGCACGCGCCGCGAGATCAAGAACCTCAACTCGTTCAAGTTCATGCAGCAGGCCATCGACTACGAAGTGCAGTGGCAGATCGACACCATAGAGAACGGCGGCAAGGTGCAGCAGGCCACCATCCTGTTCAATCCCGACACCGGCGAAACGCGCGCCATGCGCAGCAAGGAAGACGCGCACGACTACCGCTACTTCCCCGATCCCGACCTGTTGCCGCTGGAGATCTCGCCCGAGTGGATCGAACAGATGCGTGCCACCCTGCCGGAATTGCCGCAGACCAAGCAGGCGCGCTATGTGAACGACCTCGGCCTGTCCGCCTATGACGCCAGCATCCTCACCGCCTCGCGCGAAATGGCCGATTTCTTCGAGACCGTGCTGGCCGCCGTGCCGAACGATGCCAAGATCTGCGCCAACTGGATCATGGGCGAGCTGAATGCGCAGCTGAACCGCGACGGACTGGACATGACGCAATGCCCTATCACTGCACAGCAACTGGGCAGCATGCTGGCGCGCATCGTGGACGGCACCATCTCCAACTCCGGCGCCAAGGAAGTGTTCCGCAGCATGTGGGCGGAAGGCGGCGAAGTGGATGCCATCATCGAAGCCAAGGGGCTGAAGCAGGTGTCGGATGCCGGTGCAATCGAGAAGATCGTGGACGAGATCATGGCGGCGAATGCCGACAAGGTGACCGAATACCGCAGCGGCAAGGACAAACTGTTCGGCTTCTTCGTCGGTCAGGCCATGAAGGCCAGCAAGGGCCAGGCCAACCCGGCGCAACTGAACGAGGTACTGAAGCAAAAGCTCGCGGGCTGATTGCCGTCATACCGACCCTTCGGCCTGCGCAGGATAACCAGCCACTTGCCAACTTGCTGGCTTAGTAGATTGGCTAGTAGTTTCATCAATGACGGGGGTGGATATGAGACAAATACTCACATCGTTCTGGCTGGTGCTGTTCCTGCTGCAACTACCTTCCCCACTTCTCGCTGCCGAGCCGCCGCCACTGATGCTGGCGAACATCTATCGCGACGAGATCCCGCTGGCCGAATACCGGGTCAGCGAAAAACTGGATGGCATGCGCGGTTATTGGGATGGTCATCGGCTATTCTCGCGCGGCGGCGAAATCATCCATGCACCGCAATGGTTCACCGCCGGGTGGCCGAATGTGCCGCTGGACGGTGAGTTATGGATCACACGCGGACAATTCGCGCTGGCAGTTTCCATCATCCGCAAGCAGACGCCCAATGATGCCGAATGGCGGCGGGTACATTTCATGGTGTTCGATCTGCCGACTCATCCCGGCGTGTTCGACGAGCGCGATGCGGCACTGCAACAGATCGTCGCGCGCGTCGGCCAGCCATGGCTGCAGCATGTCGCGCAGTTGCGTGTGAACGACCACGACGCGCTGCAAGCGATGCTGGAACGCATCGTCGGGCAGGGCGGCGAGGGATTGATGCTGCATCGCGGCGCGTCGCTTTATCGCGCCGAACGCAACGACGACCTGCTCAAGCTCAAACCTTTTCAGGACGCGGACGCCAGAGTCGTGGCACATCTGCCGGGCAAAGGAAAGTACGCGGGGATGATGGGTGCGCTGCAAGTGGAAACCCCCGAGGGACTGCGCTTCCGCCTGGGAAGCGGTTTCTCCGATGCGGAGCGGCGGACTCCGCCGGCGCTGGGCAGTTGGGTCAGCTATCGCTACAACGGCGTGAACGAGGACACCGGCATCCCGCGTTTCGCCCGCTTCCTGCGTATTCGCACAGACCGGTAGAAGGCTCCGACTGCCGGGGCACCCTATGCAAGATCGTAGCGCATCACCCGGTAGAACCCACCGAAGCAATATTCGACGTGCGGCTCACCGGCCAGTGATTTCCCCTGCTTTTCTAATGCCTCCGCAAGTTTCGCTGTCACATCTTCCTGCCAGAACGCCGGCAGGAACGGTTCCAGCGTTCCCAATATCCAGCGCGTCAGCGGAAAACGATACAGCGGGTGATGATGCGGCGTCGCCGCATATTCCGTGACCAGCACCGATCCGCCCGGCTTCAGCACGCGCGCCATCTCGTCGTACACGTTCTGCCGCGCCTCGGGTGGCAACTCATGGAACAGGAAGAACAGGATCAACTGGTCGAACGCATCGTTGGCATAGGCCAGCGTCTCCGCGTTCATGCGCGACAGATGGATGCGGCGCGCGATGTCCTGCGTCTTGCCGCGCGCCAGTTGCAGCTGACCGGTCGCCACGTCGCACAGGTGCACTTCGTTGTCAGCGTTGCGAAACAAGGACGGCGTGAGCTTGCCGTACACACAGGTCAGTTGCAGCAGACGCGCACCCGATCGCGCATCGACATGGCGCAGCGTCTTGTGTAGCAGCTCGTCGTATTGGCCAAACAGGATGGCGTTGATGACAGGTTGATGGTCGAAGAACCAGATGCTCTTGTCCCACAGATAGGCCCACCAGTAATGATGGGCCAGATACTCCGGCACGCCGCCCTTGATAAACCGTTTGTAGATCGCCATCAGTGTTGCGCGCGCGATTTGTGCGGCGCTTTGGCGAACAGCCGGTCGTACAACCAGTTCGGCATCAGCTTCATCACCCGCCCGACCACGCCCATCTGCCAGGGCTCCACCGTGAAGGAGCTACCACGTTCGATCACACGCGCGAAGCGGTGTGCAGCATCGTCCACTTCCAGCATGAACGGCATAGGATAAGTGTTGATGTCGGTCATCGGCGTGCGGATGTAGCCGGGGCAGATGGTCACCACCTTCACACCGCTGCCGTGCATCTCCAGCCGCAGGCTTTCCATGTAGGAGATCAATGCGGCTTTGGATGCGGAATAGGCCCCCGCACCGGGCAGGCCGCGAAAACCCGCCACGCTGGCGATACCGACCAGCCTGCCGCTGCCGGCTGCGCGCATCTTGTCGATGAAGGGCTGGAAGGTCTGCACCGCACCGAGCACATTGATGTCCATCACATGGCGGAACACATCATTGTCCTCAGCATGGCGAGTCAGCGTGCCGATACTCACCCCGGCATTGGCGATCACGATATCCGGCGTGCCGACGCGCGCCATGAAATCGTGCGCTGCCGCGACGATGGCAGTGGCATCGCGCACATCCAGCGCGTAGGGGAAGACTTTGCCCGGGAATTGCGTGGAGAGTTGCTGCAACAGTTCGCCGCGACGGGCGAAGGCGGCGACGGTCGCGCCGCGTTCAAGATAATGGCGCGCAAGGGCAAGACCGATGCCGCTCGACGCGCCGGAGATGACGACCTTCATTATTGCTTGCTGCGTTCCTTGCGGGCGATCTTGATGACTTCGTTCAATACGCGAATGGTGTCTGCCGGCTCAAGTCCGGTGATGATGTATTTGCCGTCCACGGCGATGGTGGGCGTGCCACGCACGCCATAGCTGCGCACCAGCTGATTGCTGCGTGCAACCTTGCCGGCCAGCGTGAACGAGTTATAGGCCGCATCGAACTTGGCACGATCCACACCGCGTTTGCCGACGAAAGCCGCGATCTTCTCCTGATCGCTCAGATCGCTCCCGAACACGTTCCATGCCTCGAACAGATCGTTGTGCAAGCGGCCGAGCTCGCCCAGCGCTTCCAGCGCATAGTAGGTGCGCGCCATCGGCTCCCATGAATCGCGGAAGATGACCGGCACGAATTGCAGGTCTACATCCTTGGGCATGGTCTTCTCCCAGTTGCTGAGCGGGCCATGCAGATGGAAACAATGCGAACAGCCGTAGAAGAAGAATTCCAGTACCTCGACCTTGCTGCCGCTGCTGGTCGGTTGAGCCGGCTTCAGCACCTTGTAGTCGCGGCCGGCCATCACTTCAGCCTGCACTTGCACAGCACACATCATCAGCAAGACCACGATCAGTTTACGCATGAGTGTCATCTTCTTCTCCTGTGGTTATTGGGCGCGCACCGCGGTCGCGGCGATGCCGTTAGTTTTCAGACTGGCGATGGTTGCGTTCGCCGCAGCCAAACCGGCGAACGGCCCGAGGCGGACGCGATGCCACAATCCCTTTTCCGGCAGGTTGACACTGACGATGCTCGCCTCGAATCCGCCCAGCGCCAGGCGCGCCTTGAGTTTCTCCGCATCATCCGCGTTCTGGAATGAGCCAGCCTGCACCAGATAAGGCGTGCTATCCACCGGCGGCTTGGGTTGTGGCTTGGCGACCGCTGCCGGTTTGGAGGCCGTCGCCCCCTCGGACTTGTCCGGCAACACCTTGTAGAACTCGAACTGCGGCTGTGTGGTTTCTGCCTGCCCGTTCGATTTAGGCTGTGGCACCTCGATCTGCGGCACCGGCTTCGGCATCTCGCGCGCCACCGAAGGCTGGTTGAAAGTGGTCGGATTCTTCTTGACCATGTACCAGGCGACGATACCCGCTATGGAGACACCAATCACCATACCGATGATCAGTGATGCGAGCGCCTTGGATTTTTGTGGTCCGCCTGCAGAAGCCATGTTGTTCCTTTTGAGTGATTACATTTGCTCGGGCGCTGTGACACCGAGCAGTGACAATCCGTTCCGTATCACTTGCGCGATGGCGGCGATCAATGCCAGTCGTGCCAGCTTGACCCGCTCGTCATCGACCAGGAAGCGGGACGCATTGTAATAGCTGTGAAAATCAGCGGCAAAGTCCTTCAGGTAGACGGCGATCTGGTGCGGTGCAAGGTCGTTCGCGGCCGTCTCGATCACCGTGGGGAAGTCGATCATCTTCTGCAGCAACATCTTCTCGTAGTCGCTATCCAGCACATCTAGCCCGACCGTGTGGAGCGCCTGTTTGTCACCGCCCCACTGTGCCAGCACCGTGCAGATGCGGGCATGCGCATACTGGATGTAATACACCGGATTGTCGTTGCTCTGCGATTTCGCCAGATCGATATCGAACACCAGCTGCGAATCCGGCGAACGCGCGGCGAGGAAATAGCGCGTCGCATCACAGCCCACTTCATCGATCAGGTCGCGCAGAGTCACATAGCTGCCCGCGCGCTTGGAGATCTTCACCTCCTCGCCGTTCTTCAGCACCGTCACCATCTGGTGCAGCACATAGTCAGGCCAGCCCTGGGGGATGCCGGCATCCAGCGCCTGCAAACCGGCACGCACGCGGGTGATGGTGGAGTGGTGGTCGGAACCCTGCTCGTTGATCACGCGCACGAAACCACGTTTCCATTTTTCCAGATGGTAGGCCACGTCCGGCACAAAATAGGTGTAGCCGCCGTCGCTCTTGCGCATCACGCGGTCTTTGTCATCGCCAAAATCGGTGGTGCGCAACCACAGCGCGTCGTCCTGTTCATAGGTATGGCCGCTGGCGATCAGCTTCTGCACCGTCGCCTCCACCTTACCCTCGGTGTACAGCGCGGACTCCAGCGAGAACACATCGAACTCCACCTGAAAGGCGCGCAGGTCCAGATCCTGTTCGCGGCGCAGATAGGCCACCGCAAAATGGCGGATCGCCTCGACATCCTCCACATCACCCTTACCGGTGATGTGCTGGTCGTCCGCCTCGACGGTCTCCTTCGCCATGTAAGCGTTCGCCACGTCCGCGATGTAATCGCCACGATAACCGGAGTCCGGCCAGGAAGGATCATCGGGCGTGATGCCTTTGCAGCGCAGTTGCACCGACAGCTTCAGGTTGTCTATCTGCACGCCCGCGTCGTTGTAATAGAACTCGCGCGTCACGTTCCAGCCCGCCGCATGCAGCACGTTGCACAAGCAATCGCCAACCGCCGCACCGCGACCGTGGCCGACATGCAACGGCCCGGTCGGATTGGCGGAGACAAACTCCACACCCACCTTGCGCCCCTGCCCGACATGCACATGACCGTAGCCCGCGCCCGCCATCAGCACGCTATGCACCACCGCCTGCTTGGCCGTCGGAGAGATGAACACGTTGATGAAGCCCGCCCCCGCGACCTCCACCTTTTCGATGAAATCCGTCTTGGGCAGCGCGGCCATCAGCGCATTCGCAATGTCGCGCGGCGACTTGCGCAAGGGCTTGGCCAGTTGCATAGCCAGATTGCAGGCGTAATCGCCATGCGCGCTTTGCTTGGGCCGCTCGATGAGGATGGCGGTGTCTGCCGAATCCGGCGACACCTCGCGCAAAGCCTGCGCGAACAATTCGGAAAGATGGGATCTGAAATTCAGGACTACGGACATTGCGGGACGCCTTCAAAAGAGGCGCGAATTATAGCATTCGGGGTCGGCGATATTATTTTGAACTTTCACCCAGATTCCAAGGGGCATTCAGGCTTGCAGCAACGACTGGAACTTGCCGATCGGCACCGGTCGACCGAACAGATAGCCCTGAAACTGCTTGCAACCCGATTTTTCAAGCAACACTCGCTGCGCTTCTGTCTCCACCCCTTCCGCAATCACATCCAGATTCAAACTTTGCGCCATGAGGACTATGGTGCTGACAATCGTCCTGTCGCTGATGTCGCTGGTGATGTCCCGCACAAATGACTGGTCTATCTTGAGTTGGTTGAGGGGCAGACGCTTGAGATATTGCAGTGATGAGTAGCCCGTGCCGAAATCATCCAGAGAGAGCCTGACGCCGATCACGTTCAATGCATTCATGGTGGCGATGGTTTCCTCGATGTCCCCCAGCAACATGCTTTCCGTTAGCTCAAGTTTCAACAGCCCCGGGTCGATACCGTTGTCTTCGACTGCTGAACGGACCTGCGCGACGAAGTCCGTCTGATGGAATTGTTTGGCGCTTACATTCACCGCGAGCACAAGTCGGCACATCATCTCATCCTGCGCCCATGCCTTGAGTTGTTTGCACGCGGTTTCCAGCACCCATTGTCCGATCGGCAGGATCAGCCCTGTTTCTTCGGCATGCGGGATAAAGGTACCCGGCATCGTCAAGCCGCGACCCGGGCTGTCCCAGCGAATCAGGGCTTCCGCTCCGAAGGGGTGACCCGTATCGTCCACCTGCACCTGGAAATGCAATTGGAACTCCGCGTTTTCGATCGCGTTGCGCAATTCCGCGTCAAGTGCCGCATGGGTGTTGATCGACTCCTGCATCTGCGGATCGAAGAATCGCAATGTATTGCGGCCCGCCTTTTTGGCTTGATACATGGCGATATCGGCCTGCTTCAGCAGGTCATCAATCGAGAGGTTGCGGTCGAACAGCGTCGCGCCGATACTGGGCGTGCTGATATAAGCATATTCGCCCAGCATATATTGCATGTTGAGCGCGCCAAGTATCTTGGTGCCGACATTCCTGGCCTGCTCCGCGGCTTCCAGCAGATTCTCGCTCAGATCTTCCAGCATGACCACGAACTCGTCGCCGCCCAGGCGGGCCACCGTGTCACCCTCGCGCACGCATGTGCTCAACCGTCCGGCCACTTGCGCCAGCAGCAAGTCTCCGATGTCGTGTCCCAGCGTGTCGTTGAGCGTCTTGAAGTTATCCAGATCGATGAACAGTACCGCACCGCCTCGCCCGCTCCGCCCGCTGGCGGTCAATGCCCGCTGCAGGCGATCTTGCAACAAGCGCCGGTTGGGGAGCTGGGTGAGCGGGTCGAAGAAGGCCAGACTTTTTATCTCTTCCTCGGCCGATTTGCTTGCGGTGATATCCATGAGCGTGGCGACAAAGTTCACGGTGTGCCCTTTCGCGTCTTTCACCGATGTGATGGAGAGATGCTCCGGATACGCCTCGCCATTCTTGCGCCGGTTCCAGATCTCGCCTTCCCAGCCCCCCTTACGTTCTATGCTCCCCCACATGTCCTCGTAGAATTTCCGGTCGTGCCTGCCAGACTGCAGCAAGCTGGGGTTCTTGCCGACAGCGTCGTCTGCGCTGTATCCGGTAATTCTGGTAAAGGCCTGATTTACCCGCAGGATATTACCGGCGGGATCCGTGACGATGATCCCTGCCTGCGATTCAAAGGCTGTCGCGGCGATGCGCAATTGCTGCTCTGCCAACAAGGTGTCGCTGATATCGCGGGTGATGCCCAGCAACGAGGTCACCTCACCGTTGACACCCAGCATGGGCGAGGCATGCGTTTCCAGATAGCGGGTTGTGCCCTTCAGGCCGGTGACCTTGAATACCAGCTTGCCGCTTTCACCCTGCATGACTCGCCGGTGCAGGGCTGCAAAAGCCTCGCGGTATTCCGGACAGACATAGTCGATCAGATTCTTCTGCTGCGCTTCCTCTAGACCGCCTGCCTCCAGCATCGCCAGACCGGCGCTATTCATTTCCAGCAACCGTCCAGTGGCATCCACGACCTTGATGCACTGCGGGTCTGTCTCAAAGATACTGCGCAAACGCTTTTCACTGGCCGTCAGCTTCTTGCCAGCCGCTTCCAACTGCTCGGCACGCTCGTAAGTTTCTTTCTGTTGCGCACTCAGTCTGCGCAGCAACGCGGCGGCGGCCAATGCCATCAGCCAAATGATCGTGGTGGCAACGATGGCTTGGTTACGATCCTTTGCGAGGAGCGCCTCGACCGGTCCAAGCAGGGTGGTTTCACTCAGGCCGGTCACCACCACGAGTGGCGCCTCATCGATTCGATGCCACTGGAAAAGTCGCACGACCTTGTCGAAATTGGCCGGCGTTTTGAATGAGCCGCTGGGCACGGCATCCGGCCCGACAAAGCCGCGGTTCGCCCCGACATGCTTGCCCATCGCCTTGTCATTATCGACACTGCGCGCCAGGTATTCCCCGCTCTGCCGGAAGATCGCTATCACGTCATCGGAGGCCAGTGTCGTGGCCGCCAGAGAGCGATGCAGATATTCCGGTGATAGCGAGACAACCATCACGCCATTGAAACGTCCATTGCGCAGGATGGGGCGCGTGAACTGGATGGACCATTGTTTGGAGACCCTGCCAAATACAGGCGCACTGACGAACAACTTGGGCTCTGGTGAGTTCAGATGCGCCTTGAAATGTTCGCGATCGGCCAGATACACGCGACTTTTCATCCCCAAATTGGATGAGGCCAGGTATCCCTCTGCATCGATAGTCGCTATTTGCAGCAGGGAGCCCAAAGGAAATCGCTGCTCCACCCTGGCCACCATGGTGTCGTAATCTCGCTTCCGGCCAGATCCATAGGCCTCGGCTAGCTCTTGGGCCGCGCGGTCGGCGGAACGCACCAGGATGGAAACCTGTTCCGCGACTGCACCATTCAATTGTTTTGCACGCAACTCGGCCTGTGCGATCGTTTCTGCACGCAACTGACCGGCGGCTCTGGTCAGCTGCCACCAGTACAAACCAGTTGCCACCAGCGTCAGCAGCAGAACCACCCAGCCGATACGCTTGGCATGCAAAGGAGACGTCATGATGTTCGGCGCGCGCTGGTCGCGCCTGCGGTGCAGGTCTGAGAAGTCACGGGGCGAACAGGCTCGCCCGACGGCGCCTTCTCCGCCCTGAAAGAGAAACAAGGTTGCAACGCCATACCATCCTCCGACAATTGCGCCCCTGTCGTTTCGGGTGTGCAAACCGAGGTTGCGGAGCGCTATGCGCAGAATTGTACGCCTATCTTTCGGGCATTTCCTTCATGCGGAAGGACGGAGAAGTGATTCGGGAACGTTCGCTCATACAGGCAGCTTGATCATGTATTGGCCGGATTTCTCGTCTTTAGCCAGTACCACAAGCTTGTTGCGTTGCGCGTCTTCAATCAGCTCCTTGAACGAGCGGTAGCCGTAATAGGATTCCGTGAAGCCGGGCCTGCGGCGCTGCATGGTGGGTTTGACCATGGAACCCCATATCTTCTCATCGGAGCCTCGTTCAGAGATGAGGCCTTCTACGGTCTCGACCAGGAAGTCCATGGCCTCTTGCTTTTTGTCATCGTCGCTCTTTGCAGCAGCGGGTTTGGTGACTTCAACTTTCGCTTTGGCGGGCGCTTTCTTGGCGGCTTGTTTCTTCTTGGCTTCCTGCACGCGCACGAGGTCGTCGTAGAAGATGAATTCGTCGCAGTTAGCGCTGAGCAGATCGGAGGTGGAATCCTTCACACCGATGCCGATGACGTATTTGTTGTTCTCGCGCAGCTTGGACACCAACGGTGAGAAGTCCGAGTCGCCGCTGATGATGACGAAAGTGTCGACGTGGGATTTGGTATAGCAGAGGTCGAGCGCATCGACGACCAAGCGGATGTCAGCGGAGTTCTTGCCGCTTTGCCGCACATGCGGGATCTCGATCAGTTCGAAGGAGGCTTCATGCATGGGCGCTTTGAATTCCTTGTAGCGCTCCCAGTCGCAATAGGCTTTCTTGACCACGATGCTGCCTTTGAGCAGCAGACGTTCCAGCACTTTCTTGATATCGAACTGCGCGTATTTGGCATCACGCACGCCCAGCGCTACGTTCTCGAAATCGCAGAACAGGGCCATGTTGGTGATCTCGGGTTGGTTTGCCATCACTACCTCCTTGAGCGGTTCGATGGCGAAAGCTTACACCACCTTGCCGGGATTCATCAGACCGTGCGGGTCTAGCGCGTGCTTGATCTGGCGCATCAGTTCCAGCTCCAGCGCACTCTTGTAGTGGGTGACTTCTTCGCGTTTGAGTTGGCCCAGGCCATGTTCCGCGCTGATGCTGCCATCCAGTGCGGCGACGACCTGATACACGATGCGATTGACCTCGTGTTCGTGCTGCTTGATGAAGGCATCGTTCTGCGCGGCATCGAGCATGGAGATGTTGTAGTGGATGTTGCCGTCACCCATATGACCGAAGGCGACGATGCGGATGCCGTCATGCGCGGCGCACAGGGCGGCGCTGGCGTCGGCGATGAAGTCCGCCACGCGGCTGACCGGCACCGACACGTCGTGCTTGATGCTGATGCCTTCGGCCTTTTGTGCTTCGGCGATATTCTTGCGCAGCTTCCACCAGCGCTCGGCATGTTCCTTGTCGTTGGTGATGTCGAAAGCGATCACGCCGTCGAATGCCTGTAGTGCACTGCGCAGTGCTTCATCCAGCGCGACCGGCAACACGTTGCTCAATTGCGTGATGACCAGCCATTCATGTTTGGTCGCAAAGGGTTCGTGCGTGTCGTCGATGTGCTTGAACACCAGATCGAGGCAGGAACGCGAGATGAGTTCGAAGCCGCTGATGGTGTCGCCGCAGGTGGCGCGCAGATGTGCCAGCAAGGCGACCGCGGCAGCCGGATCGCGCACGGCGATGCAGGCGGTGGCGGTGGAACGTGGGCGAGGATAGAGCTTGAGCACGGCGGCGGTGATGATGCCCAGTGTGCCTTCCGCACCGATGAACAGATGCTTGAGGTCATAGCCGGTGTTGTCTTTGCGCAAACGGCGCAAACCGTGCCAGATATTGCCATCCGGCAATACCACTTCCAGTCCCAACACCAGATCACGCGCAGTGCCGTAGCGCAATACACCGATACCGCCCGCGTTGGTAGAGAGATTGCCGCCGATCTCGCAGTGCGGCGCGATGGCGGTGAGGCCGAGCGGAAACAATCGCTCCACCTGATCCGCCGCTTCGTATAGCGAGGCCAGTTTGCAGCCTGCCTCCACCGTCATGGTGTAGTTGGTGGCATCCACTTCGCGGATGCGGTGCATGCGCGACAGGTTGATGATGAGTTGCGGTGTGCCGTCCGCGAGCGGTACGGATGCGCCGCATAGGCTGGTGTTGCCGCCCTGCGGTACGATGGCGACACGCTGAGCCGCACATAGTTTTACAACTTCGGAAACTTGCTGCGTATCTGCTGGGAACGCGACTGCGATGGCTTCGCCTCGATAGCGGCCTCGCCAGTCTTGGCAATGCTCAGTAGCTGCTTCGCCCGTTAAAACGGCATCGCCGCCCAGGACGGCGGCGATGCGCTCAAGCAGTGTTTGTTCAGCACTCACGTGGCGTCAGCGGGCGGGTATACCGGGTGATTCTTGCGCAGCGGAAGGATCCACATCTGGTACAGCGAAGTGAAGATCATGACCGCCGCCGCCATGCTGTAGCCGAAGCCGCCGATGATGACGAACCATGCGAATCCGGGATGCAACTTGGTCAGCCACCAGGCCAGCACGTCCACGATCAGGAAGCCGAACGGCACCGAGATCAGGATGGCCTTGTGCATCGGTGCGATGCCGGTCGAATAGGTGAATATCCAACCCACGAAGAAGAAGATGAACGAGATGCCGAACAGGTGGATGTGCGACACACGTGTCAGCGTGGCCATCGGCTGGCCTTCGTCGACGGCCAGCAGCTTCTTCATCGCATCCTTGTTGCTGAGGTCGGGCAGGCCGGAGATGTTGGCATGGCAGGGTTGGCAATACTGGTCGATGTCCATTGAGATGCGGTTGTCCCATTGTTCCGGAGAAGCGCCAGTCTCCGCCCACTTGATCATGGCCAGGCGCACCTCGGGGGGGGCGTTGTCCTTCATCGAGCCGTTCAACTTGGATACCAGCTTGGAGCCCTCCTCGCGGTTGCCGTAGTAACTGTAGACGATGTCATCGACTGACAGTCCGAGTTTGCCGTCGGCCATGCCATGGGTCAGCATGATCTGCCCACCTGCGAACAATAGACCCAGACCGACCACCAGTAGGTAGCCGCTGAACAAAGTCTTGAGGGGAAGTGCTGCGTTGGAGAGGGTAAAGCGCTGGATTTCCATTTTCTGCTCCATATCGATTGATAGCGCGCATTATAACGCCTATTTTAGTAGGGACTTATATAGCCCTGACGGGTCATTATTAATATTCCATCGGATCGATGTCCAAAGACCACCGTACCTTTTGTGATGGCAGAGCATCCAACTCGGGTTTCCAAATTCTTAAAAATGCCTGCAGCGTTTTACGCGCATCGCTTTGTACTAGCAACTGCGCACGGTGATGGTTGGCGCGCTTGGGCATGGCCGCCGGCACGACGCCGTATATCTCAACTTCCGAATTGATCTGTTCGGCCAGTTCACGCGTCTGATGCAGGAACTGCATGACCAACTGTTCTTGCAGGCTTTCCGCACTCAGCAAGGCCTGAAATGCAAAGGGCGGCAGACCCGCCAGGCTGCGCTCCGCCAGTAGTGTCTTTGCCCAGCTTTCGTAGTCATGGGCGCGCAGTGCTTGGAACAGCGGATGGTTTGGAAAAGCAGATTGCACGATGACTTCACCTGTTTTATCCGCGCGCCCGGCGCGTCCACCGACCTGTGTCAGCTGAGCGAACAGTTTTTCCGAAGCGCGAAAGTCCGAGCTGTACAACGCGCCATCCGGACTGATCACTCCAACTAGGGTGAGGTTGGGGAAGTCGTGGCCTTTCGCCAGCATCTGGGTGCCGATCAGGATGTCGGCCTCGCCGTCGTGTATCTGCTGGCGCATGGCTGCCCACGTGCCTTTGTTGCGCGTGCTGTCCCTGTCCACGCGCAGGATGCGCGCCTGCGGGAAACGACTTTGCAAGGTCTCTTCCAGACGTTGTGTTCCGATCCCGACCGGCTTGAGATCGACATCTCCGCAGGTGGGACAGGCATGCGGCACACGCTGCTGAAAGCCGCAGTGATGGCAGCGCAGGCTGCGGTCTTTCATGTGCAGCACCAGTTTGCCCACGCATTTCTTGCACTCGGATAACCAGCCGCAGGCGCTGCACATCAGCACCGGCGAATAGCCGCGCCGATTGATGAAGATCAGGCTTTGCTCCTTGCGCTGCAGCCTTGTTTCAATCGCTGTCAGCAAAGGTTCGCTCAAACCTTCATGCAACGGCAGCTTGGTGACATCCATGCAACGCACAACGGGAAGCGTGGCGGGCTGAACCGCGCGCTGGGTGAGTTTGAGCAAACGGTAACGTCCGCTTTGCGCGTTGTGCCAGCTTTCCAGTGACGGCGTGGCGGAACCCAGCACGATAGGCACGCCGCGCTGGCTGGCGCGGAAGATGGCGACGTCGCGCGCCGAGTAGCGCAAACCGTCCTGCTGCTTGAATGATGGATCGTGCTCCTCGTCCACCAGGATCAGGGTCAACTTTGGCAGCGGCGTGAACACCGCCAAGCGAGTGCCCAGCACGATGCGCGCTTCTCCGGATTGCGCCTTGAGCCAGTTTTGCGCACGTTCGCCGTCGGCCAGACCGCTATGCAGGCTGACCAGATCGACATCCGGGAAGCGGCTGCGGAAATAGTTCTCCAGTTGCGGGGTGAGGTTGATCTCGGGCACCAGCAGCAGCACTTGCCCTCCGCGTTGCAACATTTCATGCATGAGATGCACATACACCTCGGTCTTGCCGCTGCCGGTGATGCCGTGCAACAGGAAGCAGCCGAATGATTGTTGTTGCGTGACGGCATCGACAGCCTGTTGCTGCTCGTTGGTGAGCGCATGCGCGTCGTTGAAGGTGTGCGTGCTGCGCGGCACGGGCGCACATACCTCCACCCAGCCCGCTTCCAGCAACACCTTCACAGCGGCTGGTGCGCTGGCCGACAGATTGCGCAGTTGCGCGCCGCTGAGCGGTGCTGCACGCAAGGCCTGCAGGATGCGTTGCTGTACCACGCGTCGCTTGGGCAGAGTTGTTGCATCGAGTGCTCTGCCCGCCGCGCTCAACGTGTAGTCCAAAGCCTGCTTCAGCTTGATCGGCTCCAGAGCGCGCAGCCGTGTGGGCAGGGCAGACAGCACGATCATTCCCAGAGGGAAGTGGTAGTAGTCGCTGCAGAAGCGCAACAGGGTCAGCAAATCCTGCGACAGGGGAGGCACGTCATCCAGCACCTGCGTCACCGGTTTGATGCGTCCGGCATCAAGATCCGAGGTTTCTACCCATTCCATCGCGACGCCCAACACCTGCTTGCGGCCAAAAGGTACGAGTACGCGCTGACCGATCTCGATCTGCATTTCGGCACTGACGGTGTAGTCGAAAAGTGTTGACAAGGGCACGTCGAGCGCGACGCGGATGGTGGGCATTTTGTGCAGATTCTTTCCGGTATTTTGTTTGAAGTTTAGCGAATCCTATTGAGCGATATAGGATTTTTTTATTGTCCACATTTCCTGTGGATAACAATGTGGACAACCACCCTTGAAGTGCGCTAACTGTAAACAGTGTATACAGTTTTTTTCTGTAGCACATTTTCCATGCAGTTTATTACTGCATTAACTTTCAAAGACTTATCTTATCAATGCAAAAGGCCATGGAAGCTGCGCCCATGGCCTTTTCTATATTGGACGCCTGTTCATAAAACAGCGTCTGTCAAGCGTTTTCTAGTGATATTTCTTGCTGAGTTCGTGCACGGCCTGTACCAGTGCAGCGGCGTTCTCTGGGTCGGTATGTTGCGAGATACCATGGCCCAGATTGAACACATGGCCGCTGCCGAATCCGAAACTGGACAAGACCTTCTCCACCTCGTTGCGGATCACTTCCGGCGTGGCGAACAGCACGGTCGGGTCGAGGTTGCCTTGCAGTGCGACCTTGTGGCCGACCTTCTGGCGCGCCACGCCGATATCCATGGTCCAGTCCAGACCGACCGCGTCGCATCCGATGTCGGCGATGCTCTCAATCCACAGGCCGCCGCCCTTGGTGAAGACGATGGACGGGATGCGTACGCCGTCTTTTTCCTTGATCAAGCCATCCACGATGCGCTGGGTATAGGCCAGCGAGAATTCGTGGAAAGCCGAGTGTGACAACGCGCCGCCCCAGGAATCGAAGATCATCACGGCTTGCGCGCCCGCTTCTATCTGCGCATTGAGGTAAGCGGTCACTGCCTGCGCGGTCACATTGAGGATGTGATGCATCAGCTTGGGTTCTTTGTACATCAAGGTCTTCACCTTGGCGTAATCGCTGCTGCTGCCGCCTTCCACCATGTAGCAACCGAGTGTCCACGGGCTACCGGAGAAACCAATCAGCGGCACGCGGCCGTCCAGCGATTTTCGGATCTGCGACACGGCATCGGTTACGTACTTCAGATCCTTGCCGATATCCGGCACTTGCAGCGCCATGATGTCTGCCTCGGTTTCCAGCGGACGCTCGAACTTCGGGCCCTCGCCTTCCGAGAAGTACAGTCCCAGGCCCATCGCGTCAGGCACGGTCAGGATGTCGGAGAACAAAATGGCGGCATCCAGCGGGAAGCGGTCCAACGGCTGCAAAGTCACTTCGGTCGCAAAGTCCGGACTCTTGCACAGGCCCATGAAGCTGCCGGCCGTACGGCGAGTGGCGCGATATTCGGGCAGGTAACGACCGGCCTGGCGCATCATCCACAGCGGTGTGTATTCGGTAGGCTGGCGCAACAGCGCGCGCAGGAATGTGTCGTTCTTTACTTTGAAGTTCATTTTGCTCTTTTCTTATCGTGGCAGCAGACTGCTGCCCATCAGGAACTCATCGACCGCACGTGCAGCCTGCCGGCCTTCGCGAATCGCCCATACCACCAGCGATTGACCGCGTCGCATATCGCCCGCAGCGAACACTTTCTTCACGCTGGTCTGATAGCACTTGTCGCCTTCGGTGGCCGCCAACACATTGCCGCGTGCATCCTTCTGCACGCCGAACGCGTCCAGCACCTGCGCCAGCGGATTGGTGAAGCCCATGGCGAGGAACACGTAGTCGGCCTTCAGCTCGAATTCGCTGCCGGCCACTTCGACCATCTTGCCGTCCTTGAACTCGACGCGCACGCACTTGAGTGCTTTGAGCACGCCATTCTCTCCGACGAACTCTTTGGTGGCGATGGCCCAGTCACGCTCACAACCTTCCTCGTGCGAGCTGGAGGTGCGCAACTTGAGCGGCCAATACGGCCAGGTCAGCGACTTGTTCTCCTGCTCCGGCGCGCGCGGCATCACTTCGATCTGGGTGATCGATGCGGCACCGTGACGGTTGGATGTTCCCACGCAGTCGGAGCCGGTATCGCCGCCGCCGATGACGACGACATGCTTGCCTGCGACATTGATCGGGTTCTTCGCATCACCCGCCACTTCCTTGTTCTGCGGAATGAGGAATTCCAGCGCATAGTGCACACCGGCCAGTTCGCGTCCCGGTACCGGCAGATCGCGCGGTTGCTCGGCACCACCCGCCAGGATCACCGCATCGAAATCCTTCTTCAGTGCAGCCGGGCTGATGACTTTCTTGGCGTCATTCACGATGCCTTTGCCCGGCAGTTCCTTACCGATGAAGGTGCTGGTCTGGAACTTCACGCCTTCGGCGGCGAGTTGTGCCATGCGCCAGTCGACCAGTCGCTTGTCCAGCTTGAAGTCGGGGATGCCGTAGCGCATCAGGCCGCCGATGCGGCTGTTCTTTTCGAACACGGTCACGGCATGGCCGGCGCGGGCCAGTTGCTGCGCTGCAGCCAGTCCGGCCGGGCCGGAACCGACCACGGCGATCTTCTTGCCGGTCTTTTTCGCTGCCTTCTGCGGCACGACCCAGCCGTTCTCGCCCGCCTTGTCGATGATGGCGTGCTCGATGGATTTGATGCCGACCGCGTCGTTATTGATGTTCAGCGTGCACGCCGCTTCGCACGGGGCGGGACAGATACGTCCGGTCACTTCAGGGAAGTTGTTGGTGGAATGCAGTACCTCGATGGCCTGCTTCCAGTTGCCGCGATACACCAGATCGTTCCAGTCCGGAATGATGTTGTTGACCGGGCAGCCGTTGTTGCAGAACGGGATGCCGCAGTCCATGCAACGCGCGCCCTGCTGCGTCGCTTCCGCGTCGGACAGATGCGCAACGAACTCCTGATAGTGTTTCAGGCGCTGCGCTACCGGCGCGTAACCTTCGCTGACGCGCTCGAATTCCTTGAATCCGGTTGGCTTGCCCATTATGCGGCCTCCTTCTGCTGCTGCGCCGCGATCTCTAGCAAAGCGCGACGATATTCGGTCGGCATGACCTTCACGAACTTGGGCAGATACTGCGCCCAGTTATCCAAAATCAACTTGGCGCGCGCACTGCCGGTGTAGCGCAGATGCTTCTCAATCTTGCCGCGCAGTGCTGCTGCATCAGCCTTGTTCAGATGGTTGAAGTGCACGCGACCGTGCGCTTCAACTTCGCCGGTCTCGCTCAGGGCCGCTTCTTCCGGCACTGCTTCGAGTTGCACCATGGACATGTTGCAACGCTGCGGGAAGTTGCCATCCTCGTCCAGCACGTAAGCAACACCGCCGGACATACCGGCCGCAAAGTTGCGCCCTGTACTGCCCAGCACGACGACCATACCGCCGGTCATGTATTCGCAGCAGTGGTCACCCACACCCTCGACCACGGCGACCGCGCCCGAGTTACGCACCGCGAAACGCTCGCCGGCCACGCCACGGAAGAACACTTCGCCCGCTGTCGCGCCGTACAGCACGGTGTTGCCGACGATGATGTTGTCTTCCGCAACGAGCTTGCTGTCGTCGGACGGTTTGACGATGATGCGCCCGCCGCACAAGCCCTTGCCCACGTAGTCGTTACCCTCGCCTTCCAGCTGCAAAGTCACACCGTGTGCAAGGAATGCGCCGAAACTTTGTCCTGCCGTGCCCAGCAGCTTCACGCGAATGGTGTCATCCGGCAGGCCGGTATTGCCGTGGCGCTTGGCCACTTCATGCGAAAGCATGGTGCCTACGCTGCGATTGACGTTGCAGATCTTCGTTTCGATGGTGACCACGCGCTTTGCGTCCAGAGCTTCTTTGGCTTGGGCGATAAGATCGTTGTCGAGTGCCTTTTCCAGTTCGTGGTCCTGCACTTCGGCATGACGGCGCGCCACTTCTGCACCGATCTTGGGTTGGTGGAACACCTTACTGAAATCCAGGCCCTTGGCTTTCCAGTGCTTGATGCCTTTGCGCATGTCGAGCAGGTCGCTGCGGCCGATCAGATCTTCGAACTTGCGCACGCCCATCTGCGCCATCAATTCGCGTACTTCTTCGGCGACGAAGAAGAAGTAGTTCACCACGTGTTCCGGCTGACCGGTGAATTTCTTGCGCAACTCGGGATCCTGTGTGGCGACGCCGACCGGGCAGGTGTTGAGGTGACACTTGCGCATCATGATGCAGCCCTCGACCACCAGCGGTGCGGTAGCGAAACCGAATTCATCGGCGCCAAGTAAGGCACCGATCAGCACGTCGCGGCCGGTCTTGATCTGCCCGTCGACTTGCAGACCGATACGGCCGCGCAGCTTGTTCAGCACCAGTGTCTGTTGTGCTTCAGCCAGGCCCAGTTCCCAAGGTGTGCCCGCGTGTTTCACGGAAGACAGCGGCGATGCGCCGGTGCCGCCGTCGAAACCGGAGATCACGATGTGGTCGGCTTTGGCTTTGGAGACGCCCGCAGCCACGGTACCCACACCGACTTCGGACACCAGCTTCACGGAGATGGAAGCGCTCGGGTTCGAGTTCTTCAGGTCATGGATGAGCTGCGCGAGGTCTTCGATGGAATAGATGTCGTGGTGCGGCGGTGGCGAGATCAGGCCGACACCGGGCACAGAGTGACGCAGTTTGCCGATGTATTCGGAAACCTTGCCGCCGGGCAGCTGGCCGCCTTCGCCGGGCTTCGCGCCCTGTGCCATCTTGATCTGAATCTGGTCGGCGCTGGACAGATATTCCGCTGTCACGCCGAAACGTCCGGAAGCGACCTGCTTGATGCGCGAACGCAGTGAATCGCCTGCCTTCATGGTCTGATCGGCTTCGATACGGCCCTTGCCGATGATCTCGGACAGTTTCTCGCCGCCGTGCAGTGTCTTGAAGCGGTTGGCGTCTTCGCCGCCTTCGCCGGTATTGGACTTGCCGCCGATGCGATTCATCGCGATCGCCAGTGTGGTGTGCGCCTCAGTGGAGATGGAACCAAGCGACATCGCGCCGGTAGCGAAGCGCTTGACGATCTCCTTGGCTGATTCGACTTCTTCCAGTGCGACCGGCTTGCCCACGGGCTTGATCTCGAACAGACCGCGCAGCGTCATCTGGCGCTGGGTCTGGTCGTTGATCAGCTTGGCGTACTCCTTGTAGGTCGCGTAGTTGTTGGAGCGCGTCGAGTGCTGCAGCTTGGCGATGGAATCCGGTGTCCAGGTGTGCTCTTCGCCGCGTGCGCGGTAGGCATATTCGCCGCCCGCATCCAGCATGTTTGCCAAGACAGGATCGTTGCCAAACGCCGCGCCGTGCGTACGCACCGCTTCTTCCGCGACTTCTTGAAGACCGATACCTTCTATCTGGGTCGCAGTGCCGGGGAAGTATCTCTCGATGAAGTCGCTGTTGAGGCCGATGGCTTCGAAGATCTGCGAACCGCAGTAGGACTGATAGGTCGAGATGCCCATCTTGGACATCACTTTGAGCAGACCTTTGTTGATCGCCTTGATGAAGCGCTTGTGCCCGTCCTTGGCTGTCAGGCCCGAGGGCAGATCGAACGAGGAGATGGAGTCGAATGCCAGCCACGGATAGACCGCCTCGGCACCGTAACCCGCCAGCAACGCAAAGTGATGTACTTCGCGCGCCGAACCTGTCTCGACGACCAGACCGGTGCTGGTGCGCAAACCTTCATGCACGAGATGATGGTGTACCGCTGCTGTTGCCAGCAAAGCGGGAATCGCCACGCGCTTGTCGGACATGGCGCGATCCGACAGGATCAGCACGTTGTAACCTGCAGCCACTGCTTTGTCGGCTTCCTTGTACAGTGCCTTGATAGCTGCTTCGCAACCGGCTGCACCGTTCTTCACCGGATAGGTGATGTCCAGTGTCTTCGACTTGTACTTTCCCTTGGTAAGTTTGTCGATGTTGTGCAGCTTGGCTGCATCCTCATTCGACAATACCGGCTGATGTACTTCCAGTCGTGTGGCGGGTTTGGTCTCGTCCACACCCAACAGGTTCGGCTTGGAACCGATGAACGAAGTGAGCGACATCACGATCTCTTCGCGGATCGGATCGATCGGCGGATTGGTCACTTGCGCGAACAGCTGCTGGAAGTAGTTGTACAGCACCTTGCTGCGGCCGGACAGCACTGGCAATGCGGCATCGCTACCCATGGAGCCGGTAGGCTCTTCGCCGGCAGTCGACATCGGCTGCATGATGAACTTGAGGTCTTCCTGCGTATAACCGAATGCCTGTTGCGCATCCAGCAGGCTGACGCTACTCGTTTGTTTGCTTGCTACCGCAGGCAGATCATCCAAGAAGTAGCGCGACTGCTCGATCCACTTGCGATAAGGCTTGGCGGTAGCGATCTGCTTCTTCAACTCGCTGTCGTCAACGATGCGGCCCGCTTCCATGTCGATGAGGAACATCTTGCCGGGCTGCAGACGCCATTTCTTGACGACCTTCTTTTCGGAGATCGGCAGAACACCCATCTCGGACGCCATCAATACGACGTCGTCTTCGGTGATCAGATAGCGTGCCGGGCGAAGACCGTTACGGTCCAGCGTGGCGCCAATCATACGTCCGTCGGTGAAGGCAACCGCTGCGGGGCCGTCCCACGGCTCCATCAAGGCGGCGTGATATTCGTAGAACGCGCGGCGCTCTTCGTCCATCAAAGGATTGCCTGCCCATGCCTCGGGGATCAGCAGCATCATCGCATGCGGCAGGGAATAGCCACCCGCCACCAGCAGTTCCAGCGCATTGTCGAAACAAGCGGAGTCAGATTGCCCTTCAACGATCAGCGGCCACAATTTCTCCAGATCGCTGCCGAGGAAACTGGACGACATCGCTGCATGGCGCGCAGCCATCCAGTTTACGTTGCCGCGCATGGTGTTGATCTCGCCGTTGTGGGCGATCATACGGAACGGGTGCGCCAGATCCCAAGTAGGGAAAGTATGGGTGGAAAAGCGCTGGTGCACCAGCGCGAATGCGCTCACGCAGCTTTCATCCTGAAGGTCGAGGAAGTACTCGCCTACCTGTGTCGCCAGCAACATGCCCTTGTAGACGATGGTGCGCGACGACATGGACGGGATATAGAAGCCCGCTCCTTGGCCCTTGGGCAGTTTGCGCACGGCGTGCTCGACCGTCTTGCGGATGACGAACAGTTTGCGTTCGAACGCATCCTGATCAGCCGTCTTTTTGCCGCGGCCGATGAATACCTGACGAACCAAGGGCTCGACCGCCTTCACGCTTTCGCCCAAGCCGGAACTATCAACCGGCACATCACGCCAACCCAGCAAGACTTGGCCTTCGGCCTTGACCCTGGCTTCGATGACTTGTTCGCAAGCCGCGCGAGCGGCCTTGTTGCGCGGCAAAAACAGCATGCCAACACCGTACTCACCCGCAACCGGCAGTTGGATATTGTTCTTGGAAATAGCCTTGCTCAGAAAAGCGTGCGGAATCTGAATCATGATGCCTGCACCGTCGCCAGCCAGCGGATCCGCCCCGACAGCACCGCGGTGCGTCAGATTCTTCAGGATGTTCAGGCCTTCACTTACTCGGTCATGACTGGCCAAGCCTTTGATATGTGCGACAAAACCGACACCACATGCATCATGTTCATTGCGCGGGTCATACAGACCTTGCCGCGCGGGCAACGAAGAATTATTCACCTTGTTCCTCACCTCAATCATCCGACAACAGGGCGGCTAGCGCCGCTTTTTCGGGATATTTATCCAAAAGGGCGGGAATGCTACCTTAAACCGTATGCTGTGGGCAACCGAGAACCGGTTAAATCTCTTCTATAGCGAAAATTCGCCTGTGTTCGCGGATAGCATATCGGTCGGTCATGCCTGCGATGTAGTCTGCCACGGTACGCGGCAGATCCTCTGCTTCCTGGCTTCCTGATTGTGGCGGAAGTAAGCGCGGGTCGCCCATGAACGCATGGAACAGTTCGCGAATCACACGACGCGCCTTTGCGCTCATGCGCATGACACGATAATGGCGATATAGCTCGGTACGCAGGAAAGACTTGAGTTCATTATTCAGTTCGCGTATCCGCGGACTGAATGCTGCCAGCGCAGGGGCGCAGCGCACCTCCTCGAGCGATTGCGGTGCACTTCTTTCGATATTGGCGAGCGTCTGGGAGATCATATCGGTGACCAGTGTATTGATCATTCGACGCACTGTTTCGTGTACGACGCGGCGCTCCGCCAATTGCGGCCATGTTTGCCGCACCTCCTCAAGGTGGCTTGCAAATAGCCTCACTTCCGCCAGCTGTTCCAATGACAGCAGCCCGGATCTCAAGCCATCATCGACATCGTGATTGTTGTAGGCGATCTCGTCCGCCAGATTGGCCACCTGCGCTTCGAGGCTGGGTCGGCGACCGGTCAGGAATCGTTGCCCCACATCCCCCATTCGCTCTGCATTCTCGCGGGAACAGTGTTTAAGTATCCCCTCGCGCGTTTCAAAGCAAAGGTTCAGTCCGTCAAATGCCGCATATCGCTCTTCCAATACATCCACAACGCGGAGTGATTGCAGGTTGTGCTCAAATCCGCCGTATTTGGCCATGCATTCATTGAGTTCGTCCTGCCCGGCATGTCCGAATGGTGTGTGCCCCAGATCATGGGCAAGAGAGATTGCCTCAACCAGGTCTTCGTTCAAACCCAATCGGCGCGCTATCGATCTGCCTATCTGTGCCACTTCGATGCTGTGCGTCAGGCGCGTTCTGAACAGATCGCCCTCGTGATTGACGAAAACCTGCGTCTTGTATTCCAGTCTTCGGAACGCACTCGAGTGGATGATGCGATCTCGATCGCGCTGGAACTCGCTTCTTCCTGGCGGGCTCGACTCAGGGATTCGACGGCCACCCAGACTCTCGATCACCGCATAGGGGGCCAACTGCTGTTCAGTCACAACACGCCTCTAACGTTTCCTTCAAGATCGCCTCAGGAACATCCCCAGTCATAACTGCCTCGCCCAATGTCTTTAGCAGTACGAATCTGATCTTCCCTGCTGCAACCTTCTTATCCAGCCCCATGAGCTCATGGTATTTTTCAGCAGCCATTCGTGGCCCGCTCACTGGCAGCTTCGCCCGCAGGAACAAGCCTCTGATTCGCTCAACTTCAGCCTCTGACAACCACCCCAATCGGCGGGAAAGGTCAGCCGCCATCATGGTGCCTGCGGCGACAGCTTCGCCGTGCAGCCAGACACCGTATCCCATGCCGTTCTCAATCGCATGCCCGAACGTATGCCCCAGATTCAGAAGCGCTCGCTCACCACTTTCGCGCTCATCGTTTCCTACCACTTCCGCCTTGTTCTGGCAGCTGCGGGCTATTGCGTATTGCAGTGCTTCGGCATCCCTGGCCAGCAATCTTTCCATGTTCTGTTCGAGCCATTCCAGAAATGGCAGATCGCGTATCAATCCGTACTTGATTACTTCCGATATGCCCGCACTTAATTCGCGGTCCGGCAGCGTATCCAGCGTTCTGATATCCGCCAGCACCATTTGCGGTTGATAGAAGGCCCCGATCATGTTTTTGCCCAAGGGGTGATTGATCCCTGTCTTTCCGCCTACAGAAGAATCCACCTGCGCGAGTAGCGTAGTGGGGATCTGAACAAATGGAACGCCTCGTAAAAAAGTCGCTGCCGCGAAGCCAACCATGTCACCGATCACTCCTCCACCCAATGCAATGAGTGTTGTGGTCCGCTCGCAGTGCGACCTTAGCAAAGCATCATAGATGGTATCCATAGAGGCAGTATTTTTGAATTTTTCCCCGTCCGGCAGAATGACGCTGTCGTAGCGCACGCCGCAGTTCTCTAGGCTTTCGCGCAACTGCTCCAGATACAATGGCGCAACCGTTGTGTTACTGACGATCATCGCCCGCTTGGCGGTCAGATGTGGCAACAGCAATTCGCTGTCTGACAGCAATCCGCTGCCAATAAATATCGGGTAGCTTCGCTCGGCAAGGCCTACGTTCAGGGTTTGCATTACTGGATACTCTCTGGTGCTGGTTTATCTGTGGCGCGATACTCGGCGATCTTCTCCTGCAACTTGAGCAAGAGGATCTGCACGTTCTGTTTGCCAGTGTGAATTACGATGTCAGCTATGCTGTTGTACAGCGGATCGCGTTTTTCAAATAGATCCTGCAGCGTCGCCCGCGGATCGGCGGTCTGCAGTAAGGGCCGATTATGGTCATGCCGTGTGCGATGCCACAAATCGTGCACACTACTCTTCAAATACACGACGATCCCGCTTCGGCTCAGCATGTCCCGGTTTAACTGACTTAAGGGAGCTCCGCCTCCTGTTGCAAGTACGATGTCGCTTCTTTGAACGAGCTCCTCCAAGGCTGCAGTTTCTCGCTGCCTGAAGCCTTCTTCTCCCTCCACATCAAAGATGTGGGGAATGGTGACCCCGGTGCGCCGTTGAATTTCTTCGTCGCAATCAACAAATGTCTTATGTAGCTGCTTGGCCAGCAGCTTCCCTACTGTCGTCTTGCCTGAGCCCATCAGGCCAATCAAGATGATATTGCCGGTGCTCAGCTTGTGGGCTTCGTTCGTTTCCATGTTCTGAATTGTAGCGGAATTCATGTTCATATCTTTTTAAAACAAAAGCCCGGCATGGCCGGGCTTTTGTTTTAAAAAGAAATTGCCTTGTTAATTCGTCCCAAGCGTATCTTTCAGGATTTTCGGTGTGATGAATACCAGAAGTTCTTTCTTGCTCTTCACGACAGTATTGGTTTTGAACAGCCAGCCAAGCACCGGAATATCCGCCAATCCCGGCACTGCAGAGGTGGAATCCGAATCGTCTTGGGTGTACACCCCGCCGATTACCACCGTGCCGCCATTGTCAACCAGCACTTGCGTATCAACCCTCTTTGTATTGATACTTGGTACACCGGAGTAGATGTTACCCACGGAATCCTGACTTACGGTGATCTTCATGGTCACACTATCGTCGGGTGTGATTTGGGGTGTTACAGTCAAACCCAACACCGCCTTTTTAAATGCCACATTTGTTGCGCCACTGCTACTTGCCTGCAGGTAGGGGACTTCGACGCCAGATTCGATCGTTGCGGCAGTCTTGTCTCCTGTAACCACACGTGGGCTGGCGATGTTTTTGGTCGTGCCGTCAATGGCGGACGCGTTCAATTCCAGCGTAAGCGTCTTTGTCGCGGCCGCATTGAACAGCGTCATGGTCAATCCACCCAATCCCGAGGCTGCACCGGGCAGATTCAAACTGCCCCCGGCAATACTGCCTCTGCCCGCATTGCCAACTGCAAAGCCCCCTCCTTGCGCCTGCGTTTGACCGGTGTAACCCAAACGACCGCCCAGCGTATGGTTGAAGGATTCACCCGCCTCCACAAAGCGTGCCTCGATCAACACTTGGCGTACAGGCACGTCAACCAGCTTGATCAGCTTGCGGACTTCTTCCAGACTGGAAGGGACATCCTTGACGAACAGCAGGTTCGTGCGCAAATCAAAGTTAGCACTGCCACGACTCGACAGGATCTTTTGCTTGTCGTTTGAAATCAGTTGAACTACGTCAGCCGCTTTTGCGTAAGCAAGTTCGAAGTTTTCCGTGCGCAGCGGCTCAAGCTCAGTGATTTCCTGACGTGATGAGAATTCGATCTTCTCTTTGGCTGCGATCTCCTCACGCGGCGCAACCTGGATGACATTGCCATTCTTGCGCATATCCAAACCGCGACTTTGCAGGATGATCTCAAAGGCCTGATCCCATGGGACGTCTTTCAAACGCAGCGTCAGGCTGCCCGAGACCGTGTCACTGATCACCATATTCAGACCCGTAAAGTCGGCAATTACACTCAGCGCCTCGCGAGTCGAAATATTCTGGAAATTCAGCGTGAGCTTTTCACCGGAATAGCCTGGTGCATTGCCCTTTACCAGTTTGTTCGGGTCCTCGGCCACTTCCTTCACCTCCACGATGAACTTGTTGTCCGTTTGATATGCGGAATATTCCCAAAGACCTTTCGGTTCGATTGACAGACGCGCATTGCCGCCCTGAACAAACGCATCGATCATTTGTACCGGGGTCGCGAAATCAGACACGTCCAGCTTTCGCTGCAGATTTCGTGGCAGTACAGCGCGCTGGAAGTCCACTATCAATGCACGCCCCTGCTGCTTGATATCAATGCCGATATCCGCATCAGACAGGTCGATCTGAATTCGACTTTCGCCATTCTTTCCCCTGCGGAAGTCGATGTCACGCAAGCTATGCAGCTGCGCACTGGATGATGCATCCGCAAAATGTGCTGCAGGAACCGGCTCAGCACCACCTCCGACACCCTTCGGTTGCAGCGTTATCAATACGTCGTTGCCCTCTACTCTAGTGTCGTAGCCGACCATTTGCGCAAGATTGATCACTAACCGTGTTCGGTTTCCTGCTTGAACGATGTTGGCACTGCGTAAATCTCCCTCACTGAAAGTCTGCATGGAGGTTCCCAGTCCATTTTCAGTATTGGGAAAGTCGAAGGCGATGCGAGGCGGCGTATTGATCGTAAAGGCTGCAGGCTGACCTTGCGGCGGTGACTTCAAGGCCACCTTCACAACGAGTTTTCCAGTCTCACTGCTTGCGCTGATCGACTCTATGCTATTTGTTGAATCGGAGCTATCCAGAGCCATGGCGCTGAAGGTGCACAGAGCAACTGCCATCGCAATCACTCGGGATATTTTGTTTGCCGTCATATCAAGCAGTTTCATTTTTCACTCCTAATCATTCAATCAATTGCAAGCTACTTTCTCGCTCCGTCCAGTCGCCAGCACTATCCTGAACCATTTCTTTGACCTGAAGTTCGGTCTCCGAGATCGACGTGATCTGACCGAAATTCAGACCTATGTAATTTCCAACCTTAACCTGATGAATCTTTCCTTCCGACGAGCGCAGAACCGCATGCCCAACCCCTTTTTGGGAAAGGAATCCGACCATCTTCAAGCTCTCCAGTGGGTAATCTTCCAACTCTTCCTTAGGACGATCGAAATCCGGCTGGTTGAGACCTCCTCGCCCTGACCCGCCTGTTTTCGTCTTCCGCGGCTTGAATGGATCCGGCAGGGATGTCGCGTTGTCGTAAGCGAACGGTTCATAGGGCTTTATGTCTGGAGGCGGGTCGACCTTACCGCGCATATCCGCACCGGCATTGCTCACGAAATCCCTCAAATCCTGGAATTCCTCACCACCACAACCGGCCAGCATCATCGCTAGCAGAACAGACAATAATCGCGCGCTCATCTCGTCTTCCTCTTGGCTGCCAGCGCTGCTCGTTTCTGAGCTTCCAATTCTGTCTCATCCAGATAGCGATAGGTTTTCGCAGTGGACTCCATACTCAACATAGCACCGCCCGCAATGGGCGTAACGCGAATGTCGTTTAATGTCACGATACGCGGTAGCTGCGAAATGTCGCTCGCGAAATTCCCCAAGTCGTCGTAGCTACCTGTAACCTTCAGCGCGATCGGTTGTTCGGTGAACACACCCGTCGCGACCTCTGCCCCAGGACGGAACAACTCGAACTGCAAACCGCGCCCCAGACCCGCCTGATTGATATCGGTAAGCAAGGCGTCCATCTCGGATTTACTTGGCAACTGCTTTAGCAGTGCGCCAAAGGATTGCTGCGTATCGATCAATTGCTTCTTGATGATATCGAGATTGATAGCTTCTCGCTTTTTCACGAGGAACGTTTCCTTAAGGCTGGCCTCTTCGTTCTTGATGCGCTTCAAGTTCTCGTACTGGTCTTGCCAGTCGAAGAAACCGCCCGCCGCCACCACCACAAGGAACATGGATACGAACGCTGCCAGCTTGACCAGCCAAGGCCAATTCCCCGGTTTCTGGGGGTCAATATTTTTAAGTTCTTCAATAAAATTCATGGTCATCTCAACTCCCCTTGGCTGAACTTGCAGCGCCCGTAGAGTCCGCCTGCTTAGTCAGATTAAAGTTCAAGGAGAATTCGTTCAGACGCGAGCCGCCGACATCGGCCGCATGAATCTCTACCAATGCAGGTGAGTCAAGCCATGGAGAGTCGTCTATGGCTCGCATCAGGGTAGAGACGCGCGCATTGGATTGTGCGTAACCAACAAGACTGATCCTCTGCCCAGACTGTTTGAGAGACTTCAGATGAACACCTTCCGGCAGGATCCTCAGCATCTGATCCAACAGATGCACCACATCTGAACGTGTGGACTGCAGGTTCTCGACGACATTCTTTCTGGCCAGCAATGATTGTGTCTGCTGGCGCAGCTTCTTGATCTCGGCGATCTGCCTGTCCAATACAGCCGTCTCCTGCTTCAGGTATTCGTTCCTCCTCTCCTGGTAGGAGATCTGCGTACCTATGGCCACATGTACCAGCCCGACCAGGAACGCACCCAGCACGATGGATATGATACTAAGAACGATGAACTGCAGCTGTTTGGCGCGCCGCTTCTCTGCGCGGTGCGGCAATAGATTGATTCTTATCATGATGGATCGAACCTCCGCATCGCCAAACCGCATGCGATCATCAAAGCCGGCGCGTCTGTCTGCAGTTGTCGCGGCTTGATTCGTGATGAAAGCGTCATCAGTTCGAAGGGATTTGCCACAAGAGTGCTTACCTGGGTGCGGGTAGCTACTGCCTCATCCAAGCCCAACAAGGCGGCGCAACCGCCCGACAGCACGACGTAGCTCACCTCGTTGTACTGCGTCGAAGTAAAGAAGAACTGCAATGCACGCGCCACTTCCATCGCCACGTTCTCACGGAATGGAGCCAACACATCGCTTTCGTAGTTTTCCGGCAATCCGCCGTTTCGCTTTGCCGCTTCAGCCTCTTCTGCCGTCAGACCGAAAGCCGCCTGGATTTGCTGCGTAAGCTGATTGCCACCCACCTGCTGGTCGCGTGTATAAACAGATTGCCCATTCCGCAATACGTTTACGTTCATCACGCTGGCGCCGATATCAACAACCGCGATGCATTGATCTTCGGCTCCGGCAGGTAGCTGAGAGCTGATCTGATCAAAGGCAGCTTCCGCGGCATACGGCTCAACGTCCATAACCACTGCCTTCAGCCCGGCCGTCTGGGCTGCAGCGACCCTGTCTTCGACGTTCGCCTTGCGTGAAGCCGCCAGCAATACTTCAATTTCCTCCGGATTGTTTGGTGAGGGACCAAGAACCTGGAAATCCAGATTGACCTCATCCAATGCAAACGGGATGTATTGGTTTGCCTCAGATTCAACCTGATACTCCAAGTCATCCTCGCGCAATCCAGCCGGCAACATGATCTTTTTGCTGATTACCGCAGCAGCTGGTAACGCAAGGCTCACATTTCTGATGCGCGTCCCCATACGTTTCCATGCACGTTGCAGAGCTTCGGATACCGCTTCCAGATTATTGATGTTGCCGTCACTTACGGCATCTGACGGCAAAGGTTCTATCGCATACCTTTCCACGACAAATCCGTTCTTTTTCGGGGCCTCACTCAGTTCCAGCATCTTGACTGAAGACGAACTGATATCCACGCCTATCATCGGAGGCGTGGAGGTTTGCAGAAAATCTAACGGGATGTCAAAATTTCCTTTAATCATAGGATAGTTAGCGCACTTCCGTATAAACTGGTTTAAATCCTAGCAATAACTCCCGCGTGTGTAAAGTTTTTTCTATGTGCGTCCTTTGTGCTCCTTGGACGATATAATCAAGACTTAACTTATATATTGAATTGATAGTCATGACTTCACGCTGGTGGTTCTATCCTGCGGTCGGCATTTTGATGCTCCCGCTTTTGCCATTCCTGTTGCTGCTGTTTGCAGCGATCCTTACCTATCCCACGCTTCCTTCGCTTGAGGCGCTGACCGATTACCGCCCCAAGATGCCTTTGCGCATCTACAGTGCCGAAGGGGTGCTGATCGGTGAATTCGGCGAGGAGCGACGTGAGCTTGTGAAGATCAACGAAGTCCCTGAGCGCATGAAACTTGCCATTCTTGCCGCTGAAGATGATCGATTCTATGAGCATGGCGGTGTCGATTACGTTGGCGTCTTGCGCGCCGCATATTCCAATTTTTCTTCCGGCGGCGTCAAACAAGGTGCAAGTACCATCACCATGCAGGTGGCTCGGAACTTCTTCTTGTCCAAGGAGAAAACGCTCAGCCGCAAATTCAACGAGATGCTGCTTGCTTTCAAGATCGAACACAACCTTAGCAAGGACGAGATCCTTGAGCTTTATATCAACCACATCTATCTGGGGCAACGCGCCTATGGTTTTGGCGCCGCAGCACAGGCTTACTATTCAAAGCCCATCGTTGAATTGAACACCGCAGAGATGGCCATGCTAGCCGGCTTGCCGAAAGCGCCCGGCGCTTACAACCCGGTCGTTAATCCCTCGCGCGCCAAACTCCGCCAAGAGTACATTCTGAGACGCATGCGCGACCTTGGCTATATCGATGAGGCGGAATACACTCTCGCCCTAGCCGAGCCGATCCAAACCAAACAATCTGCTTATCATCAGGAATTTTCGGTGAATGCCAGTTTCGCATCAGAACTGGTGCGTCAAGAGATGTACGAACGCTTCCAAGAAGACATCTACACCCAAGGCTACAACGTTCACACTACCATTCGCGTCAGGGATCAAGCCGCAGCTTATGCGTCTTTACGAAAAGGTGTTCTGGACTACGATCACAGGCACGACTATCGCGGTCCCGAAGGCTTTGTCGACCTTAATAAGAACGACACTGAAGCGCTGCTCGACAAGGCGCTGCAAGACGTCTCCAGTAGTGACGAACTCATTCCGGCCGTTGTATTGGCTGTTAGCCGCAAAGGGATCTCCGCGCGCGTAAAAGGGGGGCTGACGATAGAGATTCAGGGGGATGGCCTTCGTTTCGCCCAGCATCTGGTTGACGGGCGCTGGGTTTTGCATCGCCGCATCAAAAAGGGCGCGCTGATACGTGTAAGCAAGACGAACGCCGACACTTGGGAGATCACTCAGGTGCCCGAAGCCGAGGCTGCGTTTGTTTCTGCGGATCCCCGCACTGGTGCCGTCTATGCACTGGTTGGCGGATTTGACTTCAACCGCAAGCAATTCAACCATGTCACCCAAGCATGGCGTCAGCCCGGCTCCAGTTTCAAGCCTTTCATCTATTCAGCTGCACTTGAGAAGGGATTCACTCCAGCCTCTGTCATCAATGACGCCCCTCTCGTGGTCAATTTGACCGATACCGGAGGAGAGCTTTGGGAGCCGAAGAATTATGAAGGCCGCTTCGAAGGACCGATGCGCTTGCGACAGGGTCTCATCAAATCCAAGAACCTGGTCTCGATTCGCATCCTGCAATCCATTGGCCTCGAATATGCGCAGGACTATGTCACCAAATTTGGCTTCGATCGCGAGAAGGTCGGTCCGTATCTGACCATGGCACTGGGTGCAGTTTCAGCGACTCCCTGGCAGATGCTGGGTGGGTATTCAGTCTTTGCAAATGGCGGGTATCGCGTCACGCCCCATCTGATCCAGCGCATAGAGGACGGGCAAGGCAACCTCATCAGCCAGACAATTCCGGTCGAGGCAGGCAAGGATGCCGAGCAGATCCTCGATATCCGCAACACCTTCACCATGGTCAACATGATGCAGGATGTCGTCAAACATGGCACTGCGATACGCGCCATGCAGCTTGGCCGCCAAGATCTCGCCGGCAAGACCGGCACCACCAGCGAATCGATGGACGCCTGGTTCTGCGGATTCCATCCGACATTGGTTGCTGTCACTTGGCTGGGCTATGACAACCCTCACAGTTTGGGTGAAAAGGAAACCGGTGGTGGCGCCGCCCTGCCGATCTGGATGGACTACATGGGTGAGATGCTGAAGGACACCCCGCAGATCGAGTACACCGTACCACCCAACATGGTGGCCGCCCGTATCAACGATCAAGGCTTGCGTGATCCGGATGGTACGCACATCGAGTATTTCTATGAGGAGAACGTTCCTGCCGAGCAGAGCTCACGTCTGCTGGAAATATTCAAACCGACCGAATCAGGGTCTGATCAACTGTTCTGATGCGCAAGCCATTGTCACAGCATCGGGATCTGATGCGCGAGCGACTCGCGCATCAGGCAGCTAAACTGATGGCGGATGGCAGCATCACCGACCACGCTTTTGCCAAACGCAAAGCCGCACGTCAGTTCGGTGCCGACGACACGCACCATCTGCCCAGCAATGAAGAGATCGATCTGGCGTTGCAGCAGTATCGCGCGTTGTACCAGCCTGCTGAACATCCAGCCATCCTGCGCAGTCTGCGTCAGGAAGCCCTGAACAATATGCTGCAACTGTCTCAGTTCCAGCCCTACCTGACCGGATCCGTACTGAGCGGTTCAGCTGGCATCAATTCAGACATCAATCTGATGCTCTTTTCGGATGATGCCAAAGCCGTGCTGCTGTTTTTACTCAAGAACAAGATCGAATTCGAGAGTGGCGAATGGCGGCTGCGGATCAGTGGCCACGAAGAGACAGTCCCCAGCTACACATTGACCGCTGAGTCCGGGATCCAGACACACATCGTAGTACTACCGGAAAGCGCACGCTTCAGTGGCAGTCGCCACCCCAAAACGCATGCCGACGTCGCGGCAGTCGAAGCGCTACTAGCCGTCTGACTTCAGCCAGCGCGCCGCATCCAGCGCAAAGTACGTCAGAATGCCGTCCGCCCCCGCACGCTTGAACGCCAGCAATGCTTCCAGCACACAAGCCTCCTCATTGAGCCAGCCGTTCTGGGCCGCTGCTTTCAGCATCGCGTACTCGCCGCTCACCTGATAGACGAAGGTCGGTGCTTTGTATTCATCCTTCACGCGGCGCACGATATCGAGATAGGGCATGCCGGGTTTGACCATCACCATGTCCGCACCTTCCTGCAAATCGAGGCCGACTTCCCACAGCGCCTCGTCTGAATTGGCCGGATCCATCTGGTAAGTGTATTTGTTGCTCTTGCCCAGATTGCCGCTGGAACCCACTGCATCGCGGAACGGACCATAGAAGCTGGAGGCATATTTGGCGGAGTAAGCCATGATGCGGGTGTGGATGTGCTTGTGCTCATCCAGCGCGGCGCGTATCGCACCGATGCGGCCGTCCATCATGTCAGAAGGCGCAACGATGTCGGCCCCTGCCGCCGCATGGGTCTGCGCCTGCCGCGTCAGCACTGCGATGGTCTCGTCGTTGAGCACATAACCGCTGTCGTCGATCAGGCCATCCTGACCGTGACTGGTGTAGGGATCCAGTGCGACGTCGGTCATCACGCCCAGATCCGGGAAGTTCTTCTTCAGCTCGGCTACCACGCGCGGCACCAATCCGTCCGGATTGTAGGCCTCTTCTGCACCCAAGCTCTTTTTCACAGCATCGATTACCGGGAAGATCGCCATCACCGGCACGCCCAACTTCATGCATTGCTCGGCATCCTTGAGGAGCAGATCCAGCGTCTTGCGCTGCACGCCCGGCATGGACTTCACATCCTCGGTCTTGTTGCTACCTTCCAGCACAAACACCGGATAGATGAAATCCGCCGGTGTGAGTACATGCTCGCGCATCAGGTCCCGCGAAAATTGGTCCCGACGCATGCGGCGCATTCTGGATTGAGGATACTTCCCGAGTATTTGCATGGCTATTCCCGATAATTTTAGTGGTGTAATGGAACTATTTTCGCATAGCTCCGTCAGAGCAGGCGAGTAGCGAGAGCTGCTTCCCGTTTCTCCTCCCTGAGCGGGCGTCTTTACCCTGTAAAGACCTTCTGCCCCTGAATCTTTCCCCTTTGGTTCAGGGGCATTTTTTTGCCTGTCAGTCTTGCAGCCAACCCGCGATCACGGCTTCCGCTTCCTCAGTGCCCGTCTTTTTCAGACTGGAAAACAGCTGTACCGTACATTGCGGAAAGTGTTCGGCCAGAAATTCCTTCACCTCGCGCAGTGTCTTGGTCGCCTCTTGGCGGCTCAATTTATCGGACTTGGTCAGCAAAATATGGATCGGCTTCCCCGTCGGCGCGAACCAGTCCAGCATCCCTTGGTCCCGCTCTGTCAGTGGATGCCGGGAATCCATGATCACTACCAGTCCGGCCAGTTCTGAGCGTGTTTGCAAGTACTGACCTAACAGATGTTCCCAATGCGCCTGGATATCCGAGGGGACTTTGGCATAGCCGTATCCGGGCAGGTCGACCAGGAAACGGTTGTCGCCGAGGTCGAAATAATTGAGATGCTGGGTGCGTCCGGGCGTCTTGCTGGTATAGGCCAGACGCACATGGTTTGCCAGCGTATTGATCGCGCTGGACTTGCCAGCATTGGAACGTCCGACGAACGCGACTTCCTTGCCGCCATGCAGCGGCAGGTCTTTCATATGGTTGACGGTGGTGAAGAACACCGCCCGGGAGAAGAGTCCCATTATTTCCAAGCCGCGAAAACTTTGTCTGCAGCAGCGATGGTCGCCGCGATATCGGCATCGCTATGCGCTGCCGACACAAAACCCGCCTCGAACGCCGACGGTGCGAGGTACACGCCCTCTGCCAGCATCGCGTGGAAGAAACGGTTGAATGCCGCCTTGTCGCTGGCCATCACCTCGGTATAAGAAGTCGGTGCCTTTTCGCTGAAATACAGACCGAACATGCTACCGATGGACTGCGCGCTGAACGGGATGCCGTGCTTCTTGGCGCTGGCTGCGATGCCCTCGGTCATGTCCTTGGCGATCTTCGTCAAATGTTCGTAGAAGCCGGGAGCCTGCACCAGTTTCAACGTGGTCAAACCGGCGGCAACGGCCACCGGATTGCCGGACAGCGTACCCGCCTGATACACCGCGCCCAGCGGGGCGAGGCATTCCATGATATCGCGGCGGCCGCCGAACGCGGCCGCGGGCAGGCCGCCGCCCATCACCTTGCCCAGCGTGATCAGGTCCGGCTTGATACCGAAATGTCCATGCGCGCCCTGCAGACCGACGCGGAAGCCGGACATCACTTCGTCCAGAATCAGCACGGCGCCATGCTTGGTGCACAAACTGCGCATCGCATCGAGGAACTCGCGCTTGGGCAGGATCAGGTTCATGTTGCCGGCGACCGGCTCGACAATCACTGCGGCGATCTCGTCGCCGTATTCGGCGAAGGCCTTCTCCAGACCGGCCGCATCGTTGTAGTCCAGCACGGTAGTCAGCGCGGCGATTTCGGCGGGTACGCCGGAAGAGCTCGGCTGGCCGAAGGTCAGCGCACCCGAACCGGCCTTGACCAGCAGGCCGTCAGAATGGCCGTGGTAGCAACCTTCGAATTTGATGATGCGGCTGCGGCCGGTGAAACCGCGCGCCAGACGGATCGCCGTCATCGTCGCTTCGGTGCCGGAACTGACCAGACGCACCATCTCAAGCGACGGCAGGATCTTGCACAGCAGCTCTGCGATCTCCAGTTCGCTGGCAGTCGGCGCACCGAAACCCAGCCCTTCGGCAGCCGCATCCTGCACCGCCTTCACAACTTCCGGATGGCAATGACCGACAATCATCGGCCCCCAGGAATTCACGTAATCGATGTAACGCTTGTCGTCCGCATCCCACACATACGCACCCTTGCCGCGCTTGAAGAAAAGCGGCGTGCCGCCGACCGATTTGAATGCGCGCACCGGCGAGTTCACGCCACCGGGGATGATTTTCTGGGACTCGTCGAACAGTTCCTGGTTATGCGAAGTCATGCTGGATTACCTTGCTCAAATAATTGGGAGAATTCTTTTGCTGCTTGTTCGATATTCGACGCCTGCCACAGCGCCGAGATCACAGCCAGCGCATCCGCGCCTGCCGTGACCAGTTGCTTGCCGTTTTCAACCGTGATGCCGCCTATCGCGACGATGGGCACTTTCAGCTCGCGACGCGCGCTTTGCAACATGGCAACTTCGGCCGCTACCGCCCCCGGTTTCACACTCGACGGGAAGAACGCACCGAACGCCACATAGTCTGCACCTTGCCGCACAGCTTCGACCGCCAGCGGCGCGCGATTATAGCAAGAGGCGCCAATCAAGCTGCCGCACCCCAAAACTGCCCGCACGGCGGCAATATCGCCATCTTCCGCGCCCAGGTGCACACCATCGGCGGACACTTGAAAAGCCAGCTGCACATCGTCATTGACGATGAAAATCGCGCCGAATTCTCGCGTCATTTCGCGCAGGGCCGCAGCCTGTTCCAGCCGCAAGGGTGCATCGGCAAGCTTGTTTCGATATTGCAGGATGCCCGCACCACCACGCAAAGCCTGTGCCACTTGTTGTAACAGTTTCGGCGTATCCAGCTCGTCCGGGGTTATGGCATACAAGCCTTTAATGACGCGTCTCCTCGCCTGCGTCATCTTCGTCTCGCGCCCAGAACAAACGATCCGGGATGTGCTGCCCCATGCCGGGACGGAAGCCGTACTTCAGCGCTTCCCAGGTGTATTCCTGCGCCTCGCGCACGGCATCTTCCATGCTCAAGCCGTTGGCGAGCAAAGCGGCGATGGCCGAGGCCAGCGTGCAGCCGGAACCATGATAGATGCCCGGCAGGCGCGGCCAATCATCACTGCGCAACAGCCCGCGCTCACCATACAGGGTGTTCACTACCTTGGGCGTGTGTTCATGCGTACCGGTGATCAGCACATATTCGCAGCCCATCCCCAGGATACGCTTGGCGCATTCGGACAGGCTCGGATCATCGTATTCATTGTCATCGTCTATCACCAAACGGCGCGCTTCCATGCTATTGGGTGTAAGGATCGTTGTCTGCGGCAACAGCAGTTCACGCAGCGCATCCAGCATGTCCTCATTGGCCAGCTCATCGCCGCGCCCGGAGGCCAGCACCGGATCGAACACCAGCGGGATATCGGGATAATCGGAGATGACTTCGGCAATTGCCGCGATGTTGTCGACACTGCCCAGTAATCCGATCTTGAAAGCCGCGACCGGCATGTCTTCCAGCAGCGTGCGCGCTTGGTCGATCACCAGATCGGCGTCCACCGGCTGTATCTCCTCCACCCCGCTGGTGTCCTGCACCGTGATGCCGGTGATCACCGACAAAGGATGGCAGCCCATGCTGGCGATGGTCAGGATGTCGGCCTGCATCCCCGCGCCGCCGCTGGGATCGCTGGCAGCAAAGGTCAATACGATAGGTGGAATGTCGGACATGAAGAAGCGCCGTCTGGTGGTGATGAATGAGGTGCGATTCTACCCGAAAGGCAGCTGTTCAGCGGCTCAAGGGGAAGGAACGGCGCGCGCGCAGAGGAAATTGGCGATGCGCGTATATTCCGCCACGCTCAGGTTCTCGGCCCGCAGCTGGGGGTTGATGTCCAGTTGGGCGAAGTCGCTTTCCGCAAGAAAATCCCTGAGCGTATTACGCAGCGTCTTGCGGCGCTGGCCGAAAGCAGAAGCCACGACCTTGGCGTACAAGGCTTCGTCCTTGACTGCGATCTGCTGCGCGGGCATCGGGATCATGCGCACGATGGCCGAATCCACCTTGGGCGCTGGGCGGAACGACTGCGGCGGCACATCCAGCAACTTCTCCATATGGAAGCGGTACTGCAGCATCACCGACAAACGCCCATAGGCCGCAGTGGAAGGCTCCGCCACCATGCGTTCCACCACCTCATTCTGCAGCATGAAGTGCATATCCGTGATGCTTTCGGCATATTTGGCGAAATGAAAAAGCAATGGCGAAGAGATGTTGTACGGCAGGTTGCCGACGATGCGCAGCGGCGCGCCCAGCGTGGCGAAGTCGAACTTCAGCGCATCGCCCTCGTGGATGACGATCTTGTCCTGCGGATAGTCGGTCTTCAAGCGCGCGATGATGTCGCGGTCGATCTCGACCACATGCAAGGTGTTCAGCGTCTTCAGCAGCGGCCGCGTCAGCGCACCCAAACCTGGGCCTATCTCCACCATGTTGTCGTCCGGCACCGGGCGGATGCAACGCACGATGTCGGCGATGATATTTTGATCAATGAGGAAATTCTGTCCAAAGGACTTCTTTGCTTTATGTCCGTTCATGTTGTGCCATTTCCCTTGCAACCTTGATCGCTTCCAGCAGACTTCCAACTTGAGCCTTGCCTGTTCCCGCCAGCTCCAGCGCCGTGCCATGATCGACCGAAGTGCGGATGATGGGCATGCCCAATGTGATATTCACGCCCTCGCCGAAGCTGGCATGCTTGAGCACCGGCAGACCCTGATCGTGATACATCGCCAGCACGGCGTCGCACTCGCGCAGACGATGTGCGGCGAACAACGTGTCGGCCGGCAGCGGCGGGCTCAGATCCATCCCTTCAGCACGCAGTTTGTCCAATACCGGGATGATCACCTCGATCTCTTCGCGACCCAGGTGGCCGCCTTCGCCTGCATGCGGATTCAAGCCTGCCACCAGGATGCGCGGTTGCGCGATACCGAACCTGTTTTGCAGATCGCGGTACAAGATGCGCAGGATTCTTTCCAGCAAGTCGGACGTGATCGCGTCCGCCACTTCGCGCAAAGGCAGATGGGTCGTGGCCAGCGCCACGCGCATGCCGCCGCCGGCGAGCATCATCACCACCAAAGGCGTCTTTGTTTGTTCAGCGAGGAATTCAGTGTGCCCAGTGAAAGGGATGCCGGCATCATTGATGACACCTTTATGAACTGGGGCGGTGACCATGCCGGAGAACTCGCCGGACAGACAGCCCTGTGCCGCGCGGCTCAACATCTCCAGCACGTAGGATGCGTTCGCGCTGTCGAGTTGACCCGCTGTAACGGGACTCGCAAGTGGCACATGCAGCACACTCAGCTTGCCACTCGCTAACGGTTCGGCGGAGGAATATTCATGAAGCTCCACCTTGATGCCGAGCTGCTCAGCGCGACGCTGTAGCAACGCTTTATCTGCGACCACTACCAGCGGCTGGGTTGCCTGTACGAGTTGCAGGCAAAGATCTGGGCCGATGCCTGCCGGTTCGCCGCTGGTGATGACGAGGGGTGCGCCCACCTTATTCGCGATATTCGATGAATGCGCGGTCGCGCAACTGGCGCAGCCAATCCTGATAAGCGTCATCCGATTTGTATGTGCGGATGGCCTGACGCGCCTGCTGTTTCTTCTGCTCGGCGCTGATGTCGGTGTTCCTGCGTTCCAGAACCTGGATCAGGTGCCAGCCGAAGCCGGATTGCACCAGTCCGCTGACTTGGCCGACTTTGAGCGCGTCCATCGCCTGCTCGAATTGCGGCACGGTCTCTCCTGGCGATATCCAATTCAGATCGCCGCCCTGGGCCGCACTACCGTCTTCGGAATGCAGACGCGCCTGCTCGGCGAAATCCGCGCCCTTGTCGACAAGGCGTTTGATCTCCTGCAAGCGCGCTTTCGCTTCGTTCTCCGGCACCAGTTCGCTGGTCTTGATCAGGATATGGCGCGCATGCGTCTGGGTGATGAACACCGGCGTATCCGAGCTGCGACGCTCCAGCAGCTTGATGATGTGAAATCCTGCAGGACTACGCAACAAGGGGCTGAGTTCGCCCGGCTTCATTTCCGCCAGCGGCCCGCTGAACAACGCAGGTAACTGGTTGGCCGGACGCCAACCCAGCTCACCACCCTGCAAGGCATCCCCTGCATCAGAATATCCCGCAGCCACTTGCGAAAAGGGCGCGCCGCTTTGCAGTTTGGCGAGCGCCTCTTCGGCCTTGCGCTGGTAATTGCGGATGCTGGTTGCGGTCGCCTGCTCCGGCACCACGACCAATATATGGGCCAGTTTCAGCTCTTCACCTTTGTTGCCTTGTGTCTCCTGTGTGGCCAGGAATGCTTCGATGTCGGCCTCGCTGATGACCAACTTGCTATCCACTTCGCGCTCGCGCAAACGACCGGTGAGCATCTCGCCGCGGATCTCTTCCCGGAACTTGGCAAAATCCACCCCTTCTTTTTCCAGCTTGGCGCGGAAAGCGGACAGCGACGGAAATTTGTTCTGCATGGCGATACGCTGCAACGCGCCTTCCAGCTGCACATCGTCCACCTGTACGCCCGTCTCCTTGGCGAACTGCTTCTGCAGTTTCTCCATGATCATGCGCTCCAGCACCTGCTTCTCGAGAATGGCTCTGTCCGGCAGTCGGGTGCCCTGCCGCTGCAGTTGGCTAATGACCACCTGCATGCGCTGGTCAAGCTCCAGACGCGTGATCACCTCTTCATTCACGACGACTCGAATGTCATCGATAAGCTTGGCGCTCTGGGCAAGCTCAGCCACAGCAACAGGGCTGGCAAGCAGCAACAGCGTGAGCGCGATTCGGATCTTCAGCATGTGTTTCTTTCGTAAAAGGGAATCAATGCAAGCCTTGCTCCGGCTTGTCGGATGGTAATTCGTTCAGCTTGATATAGCCGGGAACGCTGATACGCAGTGCCTCCAGCGGGTCGGAACCGACGCGGATCAGGTCGCTCAATTCGAGCTGGGCAAAGATGCCGGTGGTCCGCTCCGCCGTGGCAGTCGCAAAACTTTGCAGCACCACCCTCGCCGACCAGCACGCGGCATTATACTCAAGCCCGCCCAGCGCCTCCAGAACACGGTCGTCGAGCAATGAATAGTTCATGCGCCCCACGCCATACCAGCGTCCGAACAAAGGCCACTGACCCGAAATATCCATCTGGCGCAATGAATCGCGGGTATAGCGATAGCCGAGGTTCAGCAGCTTGCCTGGTTCGGGAATGTAGCGTGCCGCGGCACTATAGGTTTGCGTATGGCTCAGGTTCGGGTTGTACTGCAACTGGCTGTCCAAAGTCCAGGTTCGCGTCATCCTGCCGCCCAGCATCAATAGTATGTCCGAACGGCTGTTGCTATCCGCCGGACTACCAAGATTCACTTGCGGTGTTTCGAATGTGAAACGCTCCGCCACCGCCACGCGCAAACGCTCGGTTCCATCATCCCCGTCGATCACTCGCGTGGTCAGTGCCAAAGTGATCATGTCTGCATCGCCCACACGGTCACTGCCGAGGAAGCGGTTCTCGGTGAATATCTGACTGAAACTGAAGGGTGCCAGTGCGGTGTCGAAATTGGGCAATCGCGACTGGTCTCGATAGGGGATTCGCACATAGAACGCGCGCGGCTCCAGCGTCTGCATATAGGCATTCCCCAGGAACGAGTCGTTGCGCTCAAATATCAGCCCGCTATCCAGACTGAAGATCGGTAAAGAACGTTGCGTGTTCGGAACGTTGCTCGTGTTATTGGCATCCAGCACATAGCTGCTGTAGTGCAAGCCCAGCTTTGGCGTCAAGAAATAGCCGGGCTCGCTAAGCAGTGGATAGCTGATCGAGGGATTGAGCACCAAGCGCTGTCCGTTCACCAAGCTCGGATGACGGTAGTCCACATATTCACTCGTGAAATTCAGCGTGCTTTTCGCAACCTGGCGGCTCGTACTCAAAGTCAGTTGCGGTTGGCGCCGATACGGTATCGCCACCGGTGCCAACGGATCCTGCAAAGTCTGGTAGCGCTGCACCCTGGCCGATGCGTTCCAGCCGTATCCCGCGTAAGACACGACGCCTTCGCGCAACAAGTTGGCTTGCGACGTGCCGCTGATCGCGCCCGCCAGATCGCGGTAATAGGCATCGTCGGACACCACATTCGCATCCACCGAGGCTGCGAAGCCACTGCCCAGATCGTGCTGATGTGTGACCCCATAATGGGAACGATCAAGATTGCTCACCTTGTCACCGGGGAGCACATCGGCACGGATCTCGCCGCGGTAACGCGGCTGCAGATAGCGGAACTCGTTATTGAAATGCGTGCCGCGCTTGCTGATATATCGCGGTGAGAAAGTCGCATCGAAATTGGGTGCGATATTCCAGAAATAGGGCAGCGTGATCTCGCTGCCACCAGAACTGGTACTGCCGAAAACAGGCCCCAGAAATCCTGAACGCTTGTCATCGTTCAGCGCGAAATCCATCCACGGGGTGTAAAGAAAGGGCACGCTCTTGAATTCGACTCTGGCGTTGTATGCGACGCCGACCTGTCTGTCGCGGTCGAGTTCCAGCGTGCTCATGCGGATCAGCCAATCGTCATTCCCGGCAGGGCAGGTCGTGTAAACGGCGGAGCGGAAGGTCTGGTGGTTACGGCCTTCCATATTCAACAACGCTGCGGTGCCGCGGGCATCGTTCTCACCGATGAAGAACTCCGGCTGCGCCATCTCGCCGACATCAAGATCAAGGTTCATCTTCAGTTTGGGGCCGCTCATCACCGTTTCACCCTGCACGATGCTCACGTTCCCGTCGGCGTACACATTCTGCTTCTCCTGTTCATAGAGCAGGTGATCGGCCTTCACGACGCGGCCCTCCTGGCGCAGCTCCACCTTGCCGCTGGCTTCCATTTGGTTGCCCTGCCGCGCTTCAATACGCTCCGCGCTGATGAATGCCACGCCCGGCTCATCCTGCGCAGGCAGTCGTTTGAAAGTGCGATCCAATTTGAGCGGCAAGGTCTCGGCGACCGCCGGACAGGTCAGGGTGAACAACAAGGAAAGTGCGAACAGGCGCGAACGGAAAAGCATGGGCGGGTCGGTCAAATTAAGGTGCTAAAATCGCACAAAACCCTCATTAAGGCAATCAAATGCAGCGTCAACAACAGCTTACCGACTGGCTTTCCAGTCTTTTCCCCTCACAACCTTTCACCCTCGCACCCGCCTCCGCCGACGCCAGCTTCCGCCGCTACTTCCGTGCTACCTTTGGCGATGGCTCGACCAGAGTGGTGATGGATGCCCCGCCACAGCATGAGAACTGCGAACCGTTCCTGCACATCGGCAAGCTGTTCGAGCAGGCCGGCACCCATGTTCCTCATGTGTATGCGCAAGACCTGGCACAGGGTTTCCTGTTGTTGTCCGACCTCGGCAACACTACCTACCTGCAAGCTTTGCAGACTGAAAGTCCCAAGCAACTTTACGCTGCGGCAACCGATGCCCTGATCAAGATACAACTCGCCTCGAAGCCGGACGAGCTGCCACCCTACGACCAAGCGCTGCTTCGTCGCGAGCTCGACCTGTTTCCCGAGTGGTACATCGGCAAACATCTGGGTGTGACGCTCAACGACAAGCAAAAGGCCAAACTGGAGGAAGTGTTCCAGCGCATCCTCGCCAACAACCTTGCACAGCCCTGCGTCTATGTGCACCGCGACTACCATTCGCGCAACCTGATGTTCTCCGAGCCGAATCCGGGAATATTGGATTTCCAGGACGCCGTGTACGGCCCCATCACCTATGACCTCGCCTCGCTGTTCAAGGATGCCTATGTCAAATGGGAGGAGGCGGACATCATCGACTGGCTGATCCAGTACTGGGAAAAGGCGCGCAAGGCAGGATTGCCGGTGCGCGAGGACTTCGGTGACTTCTACCGCGACTACGAGATGATGGGCGTGCAACGTCACATCAAGGTGCTGGGTATCTTCGCCCGCCTTTATCACCGCGACGGCAAAGACGGCTACCTGAAGGACATGCCGCTGGTGATGGAATACCTGCACAAAGCCTGCGAACGCTACATCGACCTCAAACCGCTGCTGAACATCCTGCTCGAACTCAATATGCAGGTCGAGAAGGCCTGATCCATGCGTGCCATGATCCTGGCTGCCGGTCGCGGCGAGCGCATGCGCCCGCTCACCGACCACACCCCCAAGCCGCTGCTGCAGGCGGGCGGCAAACCGCTCATCGTGTGGCACATCGAGCGGTTGGTAAGCGCGGGCATCACCGATCTGGTCATCAACCACGCCCATCTCGGCAAACAGATCGAGCAGGCGCTGGGCGACGGTTCGCAATTCGGCGCACACATCGCATATTCGGATGAAGGTAGCGCGCTGGAAACGGCGGGCGGCATCGCGTTCGCCCTGCCTCTGCTAGGCGACGGCCCGTTCGCCGTGGTCAACGGCGACATCTGGTGCGATTACGACTTCGGCGCGCTGCCCGCCCGTGCCGCCGCACTTTCCGCCAGCGGCGACATGGCGCATCTGGTGCTGGTGGATAACCCCGGGCACAACCCCAAGGGTGACTTCTTTCTCCATGAAGGCCGCCTGACAGGCTCGGCAATAGGCACTCAGCACTCTGCCCTGACCTTCTCCGGTATCGGCCTGTACCAACCCGCCCTGTTCGCCAACATCCCACGCGGCAGCACAGCTCCGCTGGCACCGCTGCTGCGCGAGCAGATCGCGCTGAACAGGATAAGCGGCGAACATCATCGCGGTCTGTGGATGGACATCGGCACCCCGCAACGGCTGGATGAACTCGACAAGCAATTGCATGCGTCGCAGAATGCGGGCCATGCCTGATCTCGCCCATTTCCAGCAACGTCGCCGCCGCCTTTCCGAAAGGATGGGACAGGGTATCGCCGTCATTCCGACCGCGCCCGAAGTCGCGCGCAATGCCGATGCACACTATGACTACCGCCACGACAGCCACTTCTATTACCTCAGTGGCTTTGCCGAGCCGGAAGCGGTACTGGTGCTGATCGCCGGCAAGGCGATGCAGTCCATCCTGTTCTGTCGCGAGAAGAATCCAGAACGCGAGATCTGGGACGGTTTCCGTTACGGCCCGGATGCCGCCGCCGAACATTTCGGTTTCGATGCCGCCTACCCCATCGCGCAACTGGATGAGAAGCTGGCCGAGCTGATGGCCGACCAAGCGACCCTGTTTTACCCGATGGGCGCGAGCAGCGATTGGGACGCGCGCCTGCTCAAAGTGCGTGAAGATGTCAAAGCAAAGGCTCGTAGCGGCATCCAGGCACCGTCCCATCTGCGCGACGTGCAGGAGTTGTTGAACGAGATGCGCCTGATCAAGGACTACCTCGAACAGGGCATCATGCGCACCGCCGCCACCATCTCCTGCGAGGCCCACCGCCGCGCCATGCGCTTCACGCGACCCGGCCAGTTTGAATACGAGGTGGAAGCCGAACTGTTGCACGAATTCTGCAGTCATGGCGCCCGTCATCCGGCTTACACCAGCATCGTCGCCGGCGGTGCCAATGCCTGCACCCTGCATTACGTGGGCAACGATGCGCGCTTGAACGATGGCGAACTGCTGCTGATCGACGCGGGTTGCGAACTGGGCGGTTACGCATCCGACATCACGCGTACTTTCCCCGTCAACGGCAAGTTCTCCCCCGCGCAAAAGGATGTGTATCAGATCGTGCTCGCCTCGCAAGAGGCTGCCATCTCTGCCGCGCGCCCCGGCAATACGTGGGATGCGCCACATCAGGCGGCGTTACGCGTGCTGTCACAAGGTTTCATCGACCTCAAGCTCTGTCAGGGTTCGGTGGAATCAGTTCTCGAGAGCGAATGCTACAAACAGTTCTATATGCACCGCACCGGCCACTGGCTGGGCATGGACGTGCATGATGTCGGCGAATACAAACTCGACGGGAATTGGCGTCCGCTGCAAAGCGGCATGACGCTGACGGTCGAGCCCGGCTGCTACATCCGCCCCGCCGACAATGTGCCGCAGGAACTGTGGAACATCGGCATTCGCATAGAGGACGATGTATTGATTACGCCGGACGGCAACGAGGTACTGACCCAGCAAGCGCCCAAGACTGTAGAACAGATTGAGGAGGAGATGCGCCATGAATGAGCATTACGATGTCGCCATCATCGGCGGCGGTCCGGTCGGCATCGCGCTGGCACTGGCCTTGCGCGACAACGACCTCAAAGTGGCATTGCTTGAAGAACGTGAATCGGAGATCAATACCACCGACCCGCGCGCGCTGGCACTTTCCTATGGTTCGCGCCTGTTGCTGCAAAGACTGGGCGCATGGCAGACACTGCAGAACGTCAGCGGCATCAAGGTGATCGAAGTCACGCAGAAGGACAGCTCCGGCCATACAACTTTGCGTGCCGATGATCTGAACGTGCCGGACATGGGTTATGTGCTGCCCTACACCGCGCTGCATGCGGCCCTGCAACAGGCATTGCATCAGTCCGATGTCGATTGTCTGTATGGCGCTGCCGTCAGCGACCTGTCCGCTAGCCGAGAACAGTCGACCATCCTCTACCAACACAAAGGCGCTCAACACACGCTCACTGCAAAACTCGCCGTGGTCGCCGACGGCGGCAAACTGCTGGAAGCCAAGCACCCGCCACAGATCACCGACTACGGACAGAGCGGCATCATCGCGCACCTTACCACCGACTGCCCTGACAATGGTGTCGCCTTCGAGCGTTTCACCGCGCAGGGCCCGATGGCACTACTGCCCTACATGGACGGTTACGAACTGGTACTGACTGCCGCGCACGAACAAGTACAGACCATGCTGGGCTGGGACGACGCCACCTTCCTGCAATACCTGCAAGGCCACTTCGGCGACCGCGTCGGCAACTTCACCGCCATTGGAAAGCGTAGCAGTTACCCCTTGCGCCTGAAGCGCGCGCCCGACATCACCTTCCCGCATACCGTGCTGATCGGCAATGCCGCGCAGACACTGCATCCAGTTGCGGGTCAGGGCTTCAACATGGGCATTCGCGACGCATGGGAACTGGCGCAGACCATCCTCGACCATGCACCCGACGGCATCGGCTCCGCCGCCATGTGCACCGAGTATCGCAAATCACGCCGCATCGACCGCAACGCTGGCATACGCTTCACCGACGGGCTGGTGCGTCTGTTCTCCAACGACCTGCCGCTGCTGGGCCCCATGCGCTCTGCCGCACTCAACCTGCTCGACCACATTCCGCCCGCCAAGAAGTTCGTGGCCAGACGCATGATGTTCGGTGCCAACGGCTGATGAGCAGCCAGCAGCTGCCGCTCGCCATTCTGTTCGCCGATATCAGCGGCAGTACCGCGCTGTATGACAAACTGGGTAACGAAGTCGCGCTGCACATGGTCACCCGCACGCTGACCATCCTCACCCGGGTAGCGCTCGAACATCAGGGCAAGCTGATCAAGACCATAGGCGATGAGGTCATGTGCTCCTTCCCGGATGCCGTGAGCGCCGTCGATGCCGCCCGTGCCATGCAACTGGAAGTCGAACACCAGCGCCCCGGCGGCGACCATCCCATCTATGTCCGCATCGGCCTGCACTACGGCGAGGTCCTGCTGGAACGCAACGATGCTTTCGGCGACACCGTCAATCTGGCGGCACGCATCACCGCCATCACCCGCGCGCGCCAGATACTCACTTCACAGGCCGTGATAGTTGAACTCCCGGACAAACTGCTCAAATACACGCGCCCCTTGCAGCGCACGGCGTTCCGCGGCAAGCAGGAATCGTTCGATGTGTTTCAAGTGTTGTGGGAACAGGAAGACACGACCAGCACACGCATCGGCACTCAGTCGTACCGTAAACCCGCACTGTCCCGCAACGAATTGATGCTGCGCTACGAGACCAATGTGTGCACCCTCGGCGAGCAGCGCCGCAGCGCCATACTGGGCCGCTCGGAGGATTCGGATCTGGTGATACTCGACAACCTCGCCTCGCGCCAGCACGCCCGTATAGAATTCAATTTCGGCAAGTTCCTGCTCACCGACCACAGCGCGAACGGCACTTTCGTGCGCTTCAGCGACGGTCAGGTGATCGAGCTGAACCACCAGCAGATCGTGCTGCACGGCGCTGGTGCCATCAGTCTGGGACGGAATTTCGAAGAGGCCGGCGGGGATGTGATCGAGTATCTGGTGCAGTAGGCGGTCAGCTCTGCAGCCGAAGCAACAGTTTTTCGTGTATCCCGCCGAACCCTCCGTTGCTCATCACCAGTATCTGGTCGCCTGACTTCGCCGCGCTGGCGATGGCATCGATGAGTTCGTTGAGGTCGTCCTTCACCAGTGCCTTGTCGCCCAGCGGTGCCAGCGCACCGCGCGCATCCCAACCCAGATTTCCCGCATAGCAGAAAGTCAGGTCGGCATCTTTCAGACTGCCGGGCAGCGCATCTTTCATCACGCCCAGCTTCATGGTGTTGGAGCGCGGCTCCAGCACAGCCAGGATGCGCGCCTTGCCCACCTTGCGGCGCAGACCGGCAACGGTGGTGTCGATGGCAGTGGGGTGATGCGCGAAATCGTCGTACACGGTGATGCCGTTGACCGTACCACGCACTTCCATGCGGCGCTTCACGTTCTTGAATTCTCCCAAGGCCGCCAAGCCTTGCGCGACCGGCACACCGGCATGCCGCGCCGCGGCCAGCGCGGCCAGCGCGTTCATGCGGTTATGCTCGCCCATCAAGTCCCATTGCAGCTTTCCTTGCACCTTGCCGTTGAGCGATACCTGCTCGTTCGCGTCGATGTTCCAGCCGTCCTCAGAACCAAACTTCTCCACCGGCGTCCAGCAACCGCGCTTGATCACGCGCTGCAATGATTCTTCGCGGCCGTTGCTCACCACCAGCCCGCTACCCGGCACGGTGCGCACCAGATGGTGGAACTGCGTCTCGATAGCAGCGAGGTCTGCGAAGATGTCGGCGTGGTCGAATTCGAGGTTGTTGAGGATGGCCGTGCGCGGACGGTAATGCACGAACTTGGAGCGCTTGTCGAAGAAAGCCGTGTCGTACTCGTCCGCCTCGATCACGAAGAACGGCGACTCGGTGATGCGCGCCGAGATGCCGAAGTTCTGCGGCACGCCTCCGATGAGGAAGCCGGGATTCAGTCCCGCATATTCCAGTATCCAGGCCAGCATGGACGTGGTGGTGGTCTTGCCGTGCGTGCCCGCCACACCCAGCACCCACTTGTCGCGCAGCAAAGTATCCGCCAGCCACTGCGGGCCGGAAACGTAAGGCAGTCCGCGATTCAATATCTCTTCCATCAGCGCATTGCCGCGCGACACCACGTTGCCGATGACGAACACGTCCGGCTTCAGCTCAAGCTGCTCGATGCCAAAACCCTCGATCAGCTCGATGCCTTGTTCGATCAGCTGCGTGCTCATCGGCGGATAGACGTTGGCATCGCAACCAGTGACGCGATAGCCCGATTGCTTGGCGATGGCGGCGATGCCGCCCATGAAGGTGCCGCAGATGCCGAGGATGTGGATGTGTTTGCTCATGGATTACGTTCTGAAAATAAAATACACCGCGCCCACCAGGCACAGTCCCGCCCACAGATAATCCAGCTTCAAAGGCTGGTTCATATACATCACCGCGAACGGTACGAAGATGGTCAGCGTGATGACTTCCTGCAATATCTTCAACTGCCCCAGACTGAGCTGAGTGTAGCCGATGCGGTTGGCTGGCACCTGCAGCAGATACTCAAAAAGGGCGATGCCCCAGCTCACCAACGCTGCCACATACCAAGGCGAGGTCGCCATGTTCTTCAGATGGCCGTACCAGGCGAAGGTCATGAACAGATTGGACACGGCGAGCATCATCGCCGTGATGAGCAACGGGTTGGAAAGATGGTTCATAGCGGAGTCAGGTCAGATGTCTTCCGGCACCATCTTGATCGAACCGCACGGGCACTCGGCCTCGCAGATGCCACACCCCTTGCAGTAGTCGTAGTTGAACTCGAAGCCCTTGCCGGGGCCGAGCTTGATCACCGCGTTGTCGGGGCATACCCCATAGCAGTTGTCGCACTCGAAGCAGTTGCCACAAGACAGGCAGCGCCTTGCCTCGAACAAAGCATTCGTCTCGTCCAGTCCGCCCTGCACCTCGTCGAAGCTGGTCTGGCGGCGGATGATGTCCAGCATCGGGCGCACCGTCTTGTCGGCGTCGGAGTAGTACCACGGGTTGAGTTTGTCGAAGGTGGCGATCTCGTGCTTAGGCTCCGGCACGTAGGTGATGCCGCGCAGCCAGGCATCGATGTTGCGCGCCGCCTTCTTGCCGTGGCCCACACCCACTGTGACCGTGCGCTCCGACGGCACCATGTCGCCACCGGCGAAGATGCCGGGGAAGCCGGTCATCATGTTGGGCGTGACCTGCACCACGCCATCTTTCACATCCAGCCCCGGCACGCCTTGCAGCAGGGAAAGGTCGACATCCTGCCCCAGCGCCAGCACCACAGAATCCGCTTCCAGCTTCTCGAACTCGCCGGTCGGCTGCGGGAAACCCTTATCGTCCAGCACCATGCGTTCCACTGTAATCTCGCCCGCTTCCGCCTGCTTGATGGTCGACAGCCACTTGATCATCACGCCTTCCTGCAGCGCTTCCTCGATCTCAAAATCATGTGCAGGTGCCTTGTCGCGCGTGCGGCGATAGACGATGAGCGGCTCGCCGCCCATGCGTTTCACCGTGCGCGCCACATCGATAGCCGTGTTGCCGCCGCCGTACACCACCACCTTGCGGCCCAGCATCGGCTTGTCTTCGCCCTCCATCGAACGCAGCACCGACACCGCATCCACGATGTGCGAAGCGTCACCCGCCGGAATCATGGCGCGTTTGCCGATGTGCGCGCCGACAGCGAGGAAGGCCGCATCAAAAACACCGAGCTGCATGCTCTGCTCGATGTTCTCGACCTTGGTATTCAGCTTGAGCGTCACGCCGAGATCGAGGATGCGCTGCACCTCGGCGTCCAGCACGTCGCGCGGCAGCCGGTATTTCGGGATGCCGAAACGCATCATGCCGCCGGCCAGCGGGCCGGCTTCCTGGATCTCGACCTGATGGCCCATGCGCGCCAGATGATAGGCGGCAGACAGGCCCGACGGACCAGCGCCCACCACCAGCACCTTCTTGCCGGTTGCGGCCGCAGGTGCGTCGAATTTCCAGCCGCGCTTGATCGCCTCGTCACCGAGGAAACGTTCCACCGAATTGATACCGACCGCTTCATCAAGCTGGCCGCGGTTGCATGAGGTTTCGCAGGGGTGGTAGCACACACGCCCCATCACCGACGGCAACGGGTTGTCGCGCACCAGCACGCGCCAAGCCTGCTCGTAGTCCCCCGACTCGGCATGGAACAGCCAACCTTGGATATTCTCGCCCGCCGGACAGGCGTTGTTGCACGGCGGCAGACGGTTGAGATACACCGGCCGCGACGAGCGCCAGGAGCCGGTCAGGTTGGCCAGCGAAGTGCCCGGTTTCAGCGTGATGGCAAAAGGTTTGTTAGCCATGGGCCTTCTCCTCATCGAGCAGACCGTACTTGCGGATGTTGCGGTCGGCGATGGCTTGCAGGTGCGCCACCATCTCCGGATGCGCATGCTTGCCGAACAGGTGCGCGAAGCGTTTCTGCGGCTTGAGGTAGTCCTCGATAGGCTGCTTGTTGCGGATCTTCAGCACGCCGGTGACCTCGCCATGCTCGGCCTCGAACACCGGGAACATGCCAGTCTCCTTCGCCAGCCGCGCCAAACGGATGGTGTCGTGCGAGGCCGAACCCCAGCCCAGCGGGCAGGGCACGAATATCTGGATGTAACGCGCGCCGTGCATCTTCATCGCCTTGCGCACCTTGTATTCCAAGTCGCGCAAGTCGGCCACGGTCGCGGTCGCCACATAGGGGATGCCGTGTGCCATGGCGATCTCCGGCACGTTCTTTCCCTGGCCGAACACGTTGCCCGGCTCCGGCCCTACCGGCATGGTGGTCGCGGTGCGCGCCGTCGGCGGCGTGGCGGACGAACGCTGCACGCCGGTGTTCATGTAGGCCTCGTTGTCGTAACAGATATAGAGCACGTCGTCGTTGCGCTCGAACATGCCGGACAGGCAGCCGAAGCCGATGTCGGTGGTGCCGCCGTCGCCGCCCTGCGCCACCACGCGCACATTGTTCTTGCCCTTCACCTTCATCGCGGCGGCCACGCCGGTCGCCACCGCCGGTGCGTTGCCGAACAGCGAGTGTATCCACGGCACCTGCCAGGATGATTCTGGATAGGGCGTGGAGAACACTTCCAGACAGCCCGTCGCGTTCACCGCGATCAGCTGGTTGTTGCTCTCCGCCATTGCGGCATCGATGGCATAACGCGCACCGAGCGCCTCGCCGCAGCCCTGACAGGCGCGGTGGCCGGAGTTGATCGAGTTGCTGCGCAGCTCACCGGCCTGCACGCTGCGCGCGTCCGGTGCGAGCAAACGATTGCCCACGGTGTAGGTGCCGGTCTGGTAGAACTTCACAGGTTGAAAACTCATCGTGCTCTCCTCAACCGAACTTGGCAGACGAAGACATCCCTTTGTCATACAGGATGTTCTCGGCGATCGGACCGGAGTGGCGGTTCTGTTTCTCGCGCTCCAGTTGTTTGTTGACAACGTCCCAGTCGAGGTCGACGAAGGTCACCGGCGGCAGCTGCTCCTGCTCCGCTTCGAGGAACAGTTTATGCAGCGACGCCTTGGTGATGTTGCGGCCGCCCAGTCCAGCGATGGCGGTAAAGCCCTTCAATCCGGTGCCGCTCACCGCCATACGCACGTCGGTGGCGACGATGCCGCCCATGCCGACCGCAAGGCTCTTCTCCAGCACCACGAAGCGTTTGCAGTTCACCAGCGCGGCGCGCACTTCCTGTAGCGGGAAGGGGCGATAGCTGATGATGCCCAGTACGCCGATCTTGTGTCCCTGTTCGCGCAGCTCGTCCACTGTATCTTTCACCGTGCCCAGCACCGAACCCATCGCCACGACCATCGTTTCCGCATCGTCGGCGCGATAGGTGCGCACCAGTCCGCCGCTGTCGCGCCCGAACTGTTGTTTGAATTCCGCCGCCAGTTGAGGGATCAATTCCAGCGCCTGCATCTGCTTGGCGTGCGCCAGATACTTGACCTCCATGAACGCTTCCGGCCCCACCATGGCACCGATGGAGACCGGCTCCGCCGGGTCCAGCATCTGGCGCGGATCGAACGGAGGCAAGTAACCATCCACCTGCTCCTGGGTCGGGATGTCCACGCGCTCGAAGGCATGGGTGAGGATGAAGCCGTCCATGCACACCATGATGGGCATGGAGAGTTCTTCGGCAAGTTTGAACGCCTGGATGTGCAGATCGACCGCTTCCTGATTGGTTTCGGCGAACAGTTGCATCCAGCCGGAATCGCGTTGCGAGAGCGAATCGGAGTGGTCGTTCCAGATATTGATGGGCGCGCCGATGGCGCGGTTGGCCACGGTCATCACGATGGGCAGGCCGAGTCCGGCGGCGTTGTAGACCGCTTCCACCATGAACAGCAATCCCTGCGAGGCGGTCGCCGTATAGGAACGCGCACCGGCTGCGGAAGAACCGATGGCCACCGACATCGCGGCGAACTCGCTCTCCACGTTGATGAATTCGCACGGCGTCAGTTCACCCGACTTCACCATCTCGCCCAGTGCCTCGACGATATGCGTCTGCGGCGAGATCGGGTAGGCGCAGATCACTTCGGGGCGGCATAGCGCGATGGCCTCGGCGACTGCTTTCGAACCTTCAATCTGTTTAAGCATGGGCGCGCTCCTCCATCTGCTTTTTCACCAACTCATAGGCTTCCGTCGCCGCCGCGATATTGCCTTCCGCGACCTTGCCCGAGAACTTCTCGTTGATCGCCTTGATCACGGATTCGAGTTTGAACATGCCGGACAGCGCGGCGAAACCGGCGATCAACGGCACATTGGGGATAGGACGGCCGACATGCTTCAGACCCAACTCGGTCGCGGGCAAAGTGGACAATTTGGCATGGCCACGCTGCTTCACCAGCTCACCCAGCCCGATCTGCTCGAAGCTATGCGCGGAATTGAGCAGCACGTAACCATCCGGCTTCAATCCGGCGAACACATCGATCTGATGCAACAGGGTAGGGTCCTGGATGATGAGCGCGTCCGGCTCCATGATGGGTTCGCGCAGACGGATCTCTTTGTCGTCGAGGCGGCAGAACGCCACCACCGGCGCGCCCGTGCGCTCCGAACCGAAACTGGGGAAAGCCTGCGCATGGCGACCTTCTTCGAAGGCGGCGACAGACAGCATCTCGGTAGCGGTCACCACGCCCTGACCACCCCGTCCGTGTACTCGAATCTGGAACATCTGCCGCTCCTTTACTTGCGTACTGTCACATTGGAATGTTACGCCAGTTTAACCAGCATGTTCATTTGACTTCGAGCAACTCCACATCGAATACCAGCGTTGCGTTAGGCGGGATCACGCCGCCCGCACCACGGGCACCGTAGCCGAATTCCGGGGGAATGACCAACGTGCGCTGGCCGCCCACTTTCATGCCTTGCACACCGACATCCCAGCCCTTGATGACTTGGCCCGCACCGAGCGGGAAATCGAACGGGCGATTGCGATCGCGCGAGCTGTCGAACTTGCTGCCCTTGTGCTGCGGCGCGGCCTCGTCATACAGCCAACCAGTGTAATGCACCGAAACAGTCTGACCGGCGCTGGCGACCGCACCCGCGCCCGCTTTGCCCTCGATCTGCATCAACTCGGTCACCTTGCTGGCCTTGGCCGCCGGCAACTCGGCTTGGGAACAGGCACTGAACAACAGACTGCTCGCGCCGAGCAGGGCGGCGAGCGGAACGAAAGTGAAACGCTTCATTTAGTTCACGCCCAGCAGTTCTACTTCGAACACCAGCGTCGCATTGCCGGGAATCACGCCGCCCGCGCCGCGCGGGCCATAACCCATCTCCGGCGGGATGGTCAGCGTGCGCTGACCGCCTACCTTCATGCCCTGTACGCCCATGTCCCACCCCTGGATCACATGGCCCATACCCAGCGGGAATTCGAACGGCTCGTCGCGGTCGCGCGAGCTGTCGAACTTCGTGCCCTTGTTACCTTCCGCATGCTTATCGAACAACCAGCCGGTGTAATGCACGGTCACATGCTGCCCCGCATGCGCCTCGTCGCCCTCGCCGACCTTGGTGTCCACCATCTCGGTGCGGATCACCTTCAACAGCTTCACGTCGAACACCAGCGTCGCATTCGGCGGGATCACGCCACCCGCACCGCGCGGGCCATAGCCCATCTCGGGCGGGATCACCAAAGTGCGCGTACCGCCTTCCTTCATGCCCGCCACGCCCTCGTCCCAACCCTTGATGACACGCCCGCCGCCGAGCGGAAAATCGAACGGCTCGTTACGGTCCAACGAACTGTCGAACTTCGTGCCCTTGTTGTCTGCTGCGTTTTCGTCGAACAGCCAGCCGGTGTAATGCACGATGACGGTTTGTCCGGCTTGCGCTTCCGCGCCTTCTCCGAGTTTGGTGTCGGTTTTGATGAGGGTGGTCATGTTGCGATTTCCTTAGTGGTTAATTGTTAGCCTCTGAACTTCGGCCATTGGTTGTAGCCAATAACCGGGTTATTTGATTGATACTCCAAAATGAACTTGGATTCGCTGCTGTTAATTTCTGCGGCATCTTCGGACTCCATCAGTATCTCTTTTCTAATTGAGAAATCTCTTCGCTGATCTTCCGAAAAATCTTTTTCTACTAGTTCACTATTCACGCTGCCAAAATATGTAAGCGTGCCCGTCAGGTCTTTCCCAATATAAATCTTTCCATTCGGATAAGTGATTTTGTAGATGACCTTCATCACTCAATAGCTCAGCACCGGCGCCAACCACCGTTCGGCCTCGTCCACCGTCCAGCCCTTGCGCTGTGCATAGTCCGCGACCTGATCCTTGTCCACCTTGCCGGTGGCGAAATATTTCGCTTCGGGATGCGAGAAGTAGAAACCGCTGACTGCGGCGGTGGGCAGCATGGCGAAGCTCTCGGTGAGGGTGATGCCTGCATTCTGCGGTGCTTGCAGCAGTTCGAACAGCGGGCCTTTTTCGCTGTGCTCTGGGCAGGCGGGATAGCCGGGCGCGGGGCGGATGCCGCGGTATTTCTCGGCGATGATGTCGTCGTTGCTCAGACCTTCATCTGCCGCATAAGCCCAGAACTCACGGCGCACGCGCAGGTGCAGATGTTCGGCGAAGGCTTCGGCGAGGCGGTCGGCCAATGCCTGCAGCATGATGGCGCTGTAGTCGTCGTTGGCCTTTTCGAATTCCTGCATCTTCTTTTCGATGCCGATGCCCGCGGTGACGGCGAAGCCGCCGATGTAGTCTTTCACACCGCTTGCCTTGGGGGCGATGTAGTCGGCCAGGCAGTAGTTGGGGATGTCGGCGGGCTTCTTGGTCTGCTGGCGCAGGTTGTGCCAGGTCATCTGCACCTTCTTGCGCTTGTCGTCGGCGTAGATCTCGATGTCGTCGCTGTTCACTGCATTGGCCGGGAACAGGCCGAACACGGCGTTAGCGGTGAGCCATTTCTCTTTGACCAGCTTCTTCAGCATTGCCTGCGCATCGGCGAACAGCTTGGTGGCTTCCACACCGACCACTTCGTCCTGCAATATCTTCGGATAGCGACCGGCCAGTTCCCATGCCTGAAAGAACGGTGTCCAGTCGATGAATTCCACCAGCGCATCCAGCGGGTAGTTCTCCAGCTTCTGCACGCCGAGCAGCTTGGGCTTGGGCGGTGAATATTTCTTCCAGTCGGTCTTCAGGCCATGTGTGCGCGCTTCCTGCAGCGACACATAAGTCGCCTTGCTCTTCTTGCCTTCGTGCTGCTCGCGCGCGGCCTGATAGTCGGCCTTGAGTTCGGCTACATAGCCGTCGCGCAGGGTAGAGGAGAGCAGGTTGCTGCACACGCCCACAGCGCGCGAGGCATCTGTGACATACACCACGGTGCCGCTCGGATAATTGGGTTCGATCTTCACGGCGGTATGTACGCGCGAGGTGGTCGCGCCGCCGATCAGCAGCGGCACTTTGAAGCCCTGACGCTCCATCTCTTTCGCCACATGTGCCATCTCTTCCAGCGAAGGCGTGATGAGGCCGGACAGGCCGATGATGTCCACGTTATGTTCGCGCGCGGTGTCGAGGATCTGCTGGCAGGGCACCATCACACCCATGTTGATAACTTCAAAGTTGTTGCACTGCAACACCACGGTGACGATGTTCTTGCCGATGTCGTGCACGTCGCCCTTCACGGTCGCCATCAATATCTTGCCCTTGGGCTTGGTGTCGCCGGAACGCAGTTTCTCCGCTTCGATGTAGGGGATCAGATGCGCCACGGCCTGCTTCATCACGCGTGCCGACTTCACCACCTGCGGCAGGAACATCTTGCCCGCGCCGAACAGGTCGCCGACCACGTTCATGCCGGTCATCAGCGGGCCTTCGATCACTTCGACCGGGAACTTGGCTTCGAGTCGTGCTTCTTCGGTGTCTTCCACGATGTAGGTGGTGATGCCGCGCACCAGTGCGTGGGTCAGTCTTTCCTGCACCGTGCCTTTGCGCCATTCCAAGTCTTCCACCTGCGCCTTGCCGCCACCCTTGAAGTTCTCGGCCAGCGTGACAAGTTTCTCGCCCGCGTCAGGATGGCGGTTCAGCACCACGTCTTCGACCGCTGCACGCAAGTCCTTCGGCAGTTCTTCGTACACGCCCAACTGACCCGCGTTGACGATGCCCATGTTCATGCCGGCCTTGACGGCGTGGTACAGGAACACGGTATGGATCGCCTCGCGCACCGGCTCGTTACCGCGGAAGGAGAACGACACGTTGGACACGCCGCCGCTGATTTTGGCGTAGGGCAGGTTGTTGTGTATCCACGCGGTGGCTTCGATGAAGTCCACGGCATAGTTGTCGTGCTCTTCGATGCCCGTCGCGATGGCGAAGATATTCGGGTCAAAGATGATGTCTTCGGGCGGGAAGCCGACCTTGTTCACCAGGATGTCGTAGCTGCGTTTGCAGATCTCAGTCTTGCGCGCATAGGTGTCGGCCTGGCCCGCTTCGTCAAACGCCATCACCACGGCTGCCGCGCCGTACTTCTTCACAAGCGTGGCGTATTTGACGAAGTTCTCTTCGCCTTCCTTGAGCGAGATGGAGTTGACGATGCTCTTGCCCTGCACGCATTTCAGGCCCGCTTCGATGATCTCCCACTTGGAGGAGTCGATCATCACCGGCACACGTGAGATGTCCGGTTCGGAGGCGATCAGCTTGAGGAACTTCACCATCGCGGCCTGACCGTCCAGCATGGCGTCGTCCATGTTGATGTCGATCACCTGCGCGCCGGTCTCGACCTGCTGCTTGCAGATCTCCAGTGCTTCTTCGTACTGGCCTTCCATGATCAGACGCTTGAACTTGGCCGAACCTGCCACGTTACAGCGCTCGCCCACGTTCACGAACAGAGAATCCGCGCCGATGTTGAACGGCTCCAGACCGGACAGGCGGCATTCGACCGGATTCTGCGGGATCTTGCGCGGTGCGATGTCTTTCACCGTCTCGGCGATCGCCTTGATGAAGTCCGGCGAAGTACCGCAGCAACCGCCGATGATGTTCAAGAAGCCGCTCTCGGCCCATTCCTTGATGTGGCCCGCCATATTCTCGGGCGTGTCGTCATAGCCGGTCTCGGCCAATGGATTGGGCAGACCAGCATTGGGGTGGGCGCTCACATAACAGTTGGCGACGCGCGACAGCTCTTCCACATATTGGCGCAATTCTTCCGCGCCCAGCGCGCAGTTCAGGCCGATGGAGATCGGCTTGGCGTGGGCCAGCGAGTTGTAGAAAGCTTCGGTGACCTGACCGGTCAGCGTGCGGCCGGAGGCGTCGGTGATGGTGCCGGAGATCATGATCGGCAAGGACGTACCGCGCTCTTCGAATACCGACTGCACCGCGAAGATCGCCGCCTTGGCGTTGAGCGTATCGAAGATGGTTTCGATCAAAATCAGATCAGCGCCGCCGTCCATCAGGCCACGCGTCGCATCGGAGTAATCGCTCACCAATTGGTCGAAGCTGATGTTGCGCGCCGCCGGATCGTTCACGTCGGGTGAGATGGTCGCGGTCTTGTCGGTGGGGCCGAGCACGCCCGCGACGAAGCGCGGCTTGTCAGCAGTGGCGTATTCGTCGCAGGCCTCGCGCGCCAGTTTGGCTCCGGCCTTGTTCAGTTCGTAGTTCAGCGCCTCCATGCCATATGCTTTGAGCGTGGTGGCATTGGCGCCGAAGGTGTCGGTCTCGATGATGTCCGCGCCCGCCGCCAGGTATTCGCAATGGATGGCCTTGATGACTTCCGGCTTGGTGATGACCAGCAGGTCGTTGTTACCCTTGAGGTCGCGATGCCAGTCCGCGAAACGCTCACCGCGATAGTCCGCCTCGGTCAGCTTATAGCGCTGCACCATGGTGCCCATGGCGCCGTCGAGGATGAGGATGCGCTTTTGCAGCAGGTCTTGAATGTTGTGTTTCATGGGAATCGGCTCTTGAATCGATCACGGATTCTACCATGCAGCCTTACTTGCTTCGTTTGGCGGGCACCCTGCCGCTCATCGTTTTAGTCATGCCGTATGTCGTTCTGTGAAGACTGATGGCTTGCTGCCCTCCGTTAATACCACTACTATTCATGTGACTATATTACAGTGCCTGTCGCACATTGGAGCATCATGGCTAAGTTCGTATGGACCGATCAGCTCAACGTCGGGATCGATGTCATAGACCAGCAACATCGCCGTATCGTCGAGTACATCAACCAACTGGACGACGCCCGCTCGAGCGGTATGTCGAACGACGAGATCTCCTGGTTACTCAATGACTTGGTCGATTACACCATCTCCCATTTCGGTTTCGAGGAAAGTCTGCAGGAAGAGGCTAAATATCCTTTCCTGACCTCGCACAAGAAAGTCCACGAACTGTTCACCAAGCGCATCGCCGATTTTCAGAAGCGCGCCGAACAGGGCGAGGATGTCGTCAAGGGCCTGAACAGCCTGCTGGTGACCTGGCTGTTCAACCACATCAAACGTGATGACAACGATTACGTTGAATCCGTTAAGACTTATCTGGCGCAGAAACAGGACTTCGTCGAACGCAAACGCGGACTATTCGCCAGACTGTTCGGATAACAATAACCACTTGCCGTAATCGGCCGATATTTTGGAGGCAACATGAAGAATCTGATCTGGACGGACAACCTGAACACCGGCATCGACGTCATCGACAACCAGCACAAGCGCATCGTCGAATATATCAACAATCTCTACGGCGCCCTCAGCAACAAGGCCGATAAAACTGCGGTAAGGGATGTCATCGATGAGCTGGTCGACTACACCATGACGCATTTCGCCTTCGAAGAAGGCATGCTGGATGAATACGACTATGCCCAACTCAACGCGCACAAGGCGCTACACGAACAGTTCGCCGCGCAAGTACGCGAACTGCGGGATCGCTTCGATTCCAGCGAGGATGCGTCGGTCGAGCTGAACAACCTGATGGTGACCTGGCTGTTCAACCACATCCTGCACGAGGATGCCAAGTACGTACCGTTCGTACCCAAGTCTGTGCACTGATCCCCGCCCGAGCGCCCACTAGCGAGCGGACGCTCAGTTCGCCTTATCCATCCTCCGGTACTGCACCGCCTCGGCGATGTGCGCGGTCTGTATGTTTTTGCTCGCCGCCAGATCGGCGATGCTGCGCGCCACTTTAAGGATGCGATGGTAAGCGCGCGCGGACAGGTTCAGTTTGGTGATGGCCTGCCGCAGCAACGCTTCGCCTGAAGTATCCGGTGTGCAATGTGCGTCGATCTCGGTCACGGAGAGTTGGGCATTCGGCTTACCCTGCCGCGCAAGCTGGCGCTGCCGGGCTGCTTCGACACGTTGCTGAATGGCTGCGCTATCTTCGCTATCCGACTGCTTCATCAGGTCTTCCTGCGGCACTGCCGGTACTTCGATCTGGATGTCGATACGGTCCAGCAAGGGGCCGGAGATCTTGCCGCGATAACGCGACACCTGATCCGGCGTGCAACGACACTTGCCGTTGTAGTGGCCGAGGTAGCCGCACGGGCAGGGGTTCATCGCCGCGACCAACTGGAACTGCGCCTTGAAGTCGGCACGACGTGCCGCACGCGAGATGGTGATGCGCCCGCTCTCCAGCGGCTCGCGCAGCACTTCCAAAACGCTGCGGTCGAATTCCGGCAACTCATCGAGGAACAACACGCCATGCATCGCCACCGAGATCTCGCCCGGACGCGGATTGCTGCCGCCGCCCACCAATGCCACGGCGCTGGCGGTGTGATGGGGCGAGCGGTATGGGCGCGTCTTCCAGCGGCTCAACTCGAATGCCCCGCCCAGCGATTGCATCGCCGCGCTTTCCAAGGCTTCTTCCTGTGTCATCGCAGGCAGGATGCCGGGGAAGCGCGCGGCCAGCATGCTCTTGCCGGTACCGGGCGGGCCGCTCATCAGCACGGAATGGGAACCCGCCGCCGCGATCTCCAAAGCGCGTTTGGAGGCTGTTTGGCCTTTCACTTCCTTCATGTCGGGGTAAAGCGGAGGAATACTTTCCGTCTGCGGGATGAAACGGGCGATCGGTTCGCGACCTGCCAGATGCGCGGCGACCTGCAACAAGGAGCGTGCGGGATACACCACCGCATCCTCCACCAGCGCCGCTTCGGCGGCATTCGCTTCCGGCAGCACAAAGGCGCGACCGCTGTTCGCCGCGCGGTAGGTCATTGCCAGCGCGCCGCGTATCGGGCGCAGCTCGCCAGTCAGCGCCAGCTCACCGGCGAATTCATATTCATTCAGCTTGTCGGCGGGGATCTGCCCCGAGGCCGCGAGTATGCCCAGCGCAATCGGCAGATCGAAGCGCCCGCTCTCCTTGGGCAGGTCGGCAGGCGCTAGATTGACGGTGATGCGGCGTGCGGGGAATTCGAACTGACAGTTCTGCAGCGCTGCGCGCACGCGGTCCTTGCTCTCTTTAACTTCCGCCTCGGGCAGGCCGACGATGGTGAATTGCGGCAACCCGTTCGCAAGGTGCACTTCGACCGTGACCAGCGCGGCCTCCATGCCCGACAGACCTCTACTGTAAAGAACAGCAAGGCTCATGATGGATTACTTGTTCGACTCCAGCGCAGCGAGGCGCGCTTCCAGCTTGTCCACGCGTTGCGCCAGCACCTCGTATTCCTCGCGCGTCACCAGATCGAGCTTGGAGAAACCCTGTGCCAGCAAAGCCCGTGCGTTCTTCTCGAAATCCTTGGCGGGGCTGTTGGCCACGGCTTCGTTCAGTTTGGACGACATATCTTCAAAGAACTTCGCGTTCAGCATGGTGCTTCTCCCTGTTAATCGTGTGGGCGCAGTGTACCAAAAACTGCCGCACCAACACTGTGCGCCGACCCCGAAATCCGCGCTTACTCGGTGCACCATCCGCGTGCACGGCTTCCATGAGTTTCCTCTCAAAGCCCGCCGTTATTGGGTTTTAAAGGGCTGGCACGGTTGCTGCTGTATGGAAAGCGTGGATACTCTTGTCCCGCTTTGAAACTAAACGAAAGGAAATACCATGTTGAAGAAAAAACTGCTCGTTGCTGCTCTGGCTGCTTCTTTTGCCCTGCCTGCTGCTGCAGAATCCTCCATCTCTTCCAACGTAGGCTTTGTCAGTGACTACATCTTCCGCGGCATCACGCAGAATTCTCACAATCCTGCAGTGCAAGGCGGTATCGATTACTCCCACGACAGCGGCCTGTATGTTGGTGCATGGGGTTCCAACGTCAGCTGGATCGCCGACAGCGGTGCTGTGGCATCGGGTAGCGTCACAATGGAATTGGATACCTATGTCGGCTATCGCGGAACTGCCTCCGATGTTGGCTACGATGTTGGCTTCGTTCGCTACAACTACCTGGGCGACTACACTGCCGCAAGCGGTTTTGCCAAGGCTGACACTCAGGAAATCTACGGTTCCGTAAGCTACCAGTTCCTGAGCGCCAAATATTCTTACAGCCTCGGCGACTTCCTGACTGTTGTCAACGGCAAGGGTTCCAGCTACCTCGAACTGAATGCGAGCTACACCCTTGAAGATGCAGGTGTCACCCTGTCCGCACATGCCGGCAAGCAAACGTTCAAGCCTTCATCTGCTGACATCTACTCCTACACCGACTACAAGCTGGGCGCATCCAAGGATCTGGCTGGCTACGTGGTAGGCGTGGCATACACCAGCACGAATGCCGGTTCTGCATGGACCTATGGCGAAGCCGTTGGCGGTAAATGGGGCAAGGGCGTTCTGGCCGTATCCGTATCGCACGCGATGTAATCACACCGGGGCGGCACGCCGCCCCGTTCTCAAGGAGAGTCATGATGAAAATGGTCACTGCAATCATCAAGCCGTTCAAGCTGGACGAAGTGCGTGAAGCGCTGTCCGCCATGGACGTGCAAGGCATCACCGTCACCGAAGTTAAAGGTTTCGGCCGCCAGAAGGGTCACACCGAACTGTATCGCGGTGCTGAATATGTGGTGGATTTCCTGCCCAAGATCAAACTGGAAGCCGCTATCAAGGACGACCAGTTGGATCGCGTGCTGGAAGCCATCGAGAAGGCAGCCCAGACCGGCAAGATCGGCGACGGCAAGATCTTCGTATCCGACCTCGAGCAAGTGATCCGTATCCGCACCGGCGAAGTCGGTCCGGAAGCCCTTTAAGGAGAGCATGATGAAAAAAGTACTCGCATCTTTCATGCTGCTGGCCGTGTTGTTCGGCGCAGTCAGCCCCTCGTTCGCCGAGGAAGCGGCACCTGCCGCAGAAGCAGTAATGGCGACGACCGAGGCACCCGCTGCCGAAGCCGCCCCCGCACCGGTTCCCGATAAAGGTGACACCACCTGGATGATGCTGTCCACGCTGCTGGTGATCCTGATGATCGTGCCGGGCCTGTCCCTGTTCTACGGTGGCCTGGTGCGCGCCAAGAACATGCTGTCCGTTCTGAGCCAAGTCTTCGGCATCTTCGCGCTGATCTCCATCCTGTGGGTGGTGTACGGCTACTCGCTGGCCTTCGGTGACGGCGGCTCGATGAACTGGATGATCGGCGACCTGAGCAAGCTGTTCCTGGCCGGCATGACCGGTGACAGCACCGCTGCCACCTTCACCGACGGCGTGGTGATCCCCGAGTTCACCTTCGTGGCCTTCCAACTGACCTTCGCGGCGATCACCACCGCGCTGATCATCGGCGGCTTCGCAGAGCGCATCAAGTTCGGTTCGCTGATGGTGTTCTCCGCACTGTGGTTCACTTTCTCTTACCTGCCTATCGCACACATGGTGTGGGCAACCGGTGGCTACCTGTTCGAGAAGGGCGCGCTGGACTTCGCCGGCGGCACTGTGGTGCACATCAATGCCGGTATCGCGGCACTGGTGGGCGCGATCGTGATCGGCAAGCGTATCGGTTACGGTAAAGAGCCGATGGCTCCGCACAACCTGCCGATGACCATGATCGGTGCATCCCTGCTGTGGGTGGGCTGGTTCGGTTTCAACGCCGGTTCCAACCTGGAAGCCACCGGCGGTGCAGCACTGGCCTTCCTGAACACCATCGTCGCTACCGCAGCTGCGGCACTGGCCTGGATGGGCGCTGAGAAGATGATGCGCGGTAAAGCTTCGATGCTGGGTATCGCTTCCGGTGCAGTTGCCGGTCTGGTCGCCGTCACACCGGCTGCCGGTCTGGTCGGCCCGATGGGCGCCATCATCCTCGGCCTGATCGTCGGTCCGGTCTGCTTGTGGGCTGTTTCCGGCCTGAAGAAGTCGCTGGGCTATGACGACTCGCTCGACGTGTTCGGCATCCACGCAGTCGGCGGCATCATCGGCGCGATCGGCACCGGTATCTTCGTATCGCCTGCACTGGGCGGCGTGGGCATCGACGGCTACGAGATGGGCGCACAAGTGATCACGCAAGCCACCGGCGTGCTGATCACCATCGTCTGGTCTGGTGTGGTCGCCTTCGTATGCTTCAAGTTGGTCGACATGGTCATGGGTCTGCGCGTCTCGGAAGAAGACGAGCGCGAAGGTCTGGACACTGCGACTCACGGCGAGCGCGCATACAACGTGTAACCTCTCCTCCCTGGAGCCTCCCGGCTCCATTTCAAGGGCACCTGCGAAGGTGCCCTTTTTTTCTGGGATGACAAGATAACAAGGAGCAATCAATGGCAGGAGAGATGGAAAAACTGTTCGCTCTGGCCGGACGCATCCACGTCCTGTTGCGACGCGAACACAACCGCATCATCGACGTCGAATGGATGTGCACCGATGAATGTTACGCAAAAGAAGTGATCAAGCTAGCACGCTCGGCGGAATCGGAAGAACTGCTTGCACTGGCTGAACGCGTCGAAGCTGTGCATCCGCTGTTGCCCAAGCCACAGCGTATCGAAGTGCCGATACCCGTGAAGGCCGAGGCGAAATACGTCGCCAGCCTGCGCTGAGCCTCAGCAACTCATCTCAACAAACACGAAGGGCACCTCGCGGTGCCCTTCGTGTTTCAGTGGCAGTGAATCCTGCTACTCGTGGAACTTCGGGAACTTCTGCAGCGTGCGGAAGAATTCGATGTCGTGGTTCGGCCACAACTGGGCATGCTCTGCCTGCTGCAGATTTTTCAATTTGCGAATACTGTCCAGCGCAAGGTCTTCGCGATCCTGCCAGCACAATCCCGGCGCGATCTCCTTGGCCAGATTCTCGGACAAGTCGGCCGCGTCACCGCACAACACGACCGGAGAGCCTTTCGGCAGCTCGATCCACAACGACATATGACCCGCGGTATGCCCGGGTGTAGAGACCGCCCGCACTCCCGGTACCAGATCGTACTCGCCTTGCTGCACCTTCCATGGATAGTCGCCGGCGAAATCGTCGCTGAAGTAGGCCGGGTCCAGGTCGGTACGTGCCGCTTGCAGCTCATCGTGCTGCACATGCACTTCCTTGCCGCACACATCGCACAACCCACCCGCATGGTCGAAATGCAGATGGCTGAGGAACACCACATCCACATCGGCAGGCGTCAGACCCATCTTGGCCAGATGGTTGGGCAGGCGCTGCTCCTCCTGCATGTCTGGTGCTCCAAATGCGAATGTCTCTGCGTCGTAGTGTTTGGCACGCTGCCGCGGATTGGCGATCTTGCCGTAGTCGCAACCTACGTCGAACAGGATGCGTCCGTTCGTGGTCTCGATCAGATACGCCAGAATGGGGGCTTCGATGATCTGCCCTTGTCCTTGATTGCGGGTCGACAGCGATTTGTCGTAACGATGGGTAGCGGTCAGTAGTGGCCACAGTTTTAGTACCTGACTCATTGTGCTGCCTCCAATTCTGAGATGACTGTTTGTGCCTCCGCGACGCGCCCAAAGATGCCGCCCTCGACGGCGACCATCTGCAATGCGGCGGCATGCAGGTGAGGGTGAGCGGAGCCACAGGCATCCGCCACCAGCACGCATTCAAACCCGCGGTCTGACGCTTCGCGCAGCGTGGAATGCACGCACACCTCGGTGGTGACACCACAGATATACAGTCGGCTGATATCACGCGCTGCCAATATCTGCGCCAAGTCCGTCTGGTGAAAAGCGCCGTATCCGGGCTTATCCACCACCGGTTCACCGGACAGCGGTTGCAACTCATCGATGAAATCATGTCCGTACTCGCCGCGTACCAGCAGACGCCCGAGCGGGCCCTGACTGCCGATCTCGGCACCGGCCTGGCGACTACGCGCCAGTTTGGCCGGTGGACAGTCGCTCAGGTCGGGTCTATGCCCTTCGCGCGTGTGCACCACCAGCATGCCGTGGCGGCGGGCGTGATCGAGCAGCGTACGGACGAAGGGTATGGGCTGGCGCAGGGCGCTGACATCCATGCCCGCCGTGGCCGCATAGCCGCCGGGATCGAGGAAATCCCGCTGCATGTCGATCACGATCAGCGCGTCATGCCGGCTGTTCATGTGCGACCTCGCTGGATTCAGTGCGTGCCTCGATGACGGCGGCGGAGAGGATCAATGCCCCACCGACCGCTTCGCGCCAGGACAGATGTTCACCGCCGATCAGCACCGCCGAGATCACCGCCACCACCAGCTCGCCCAGCAACAGGATGGCGGCACGGCCGGCATCCAGCCGCGCCACGCCGTAGAACGTGACCAGCGTGCCGGGCAATATCCACAGCAGGCCAAGCGCCAGCATCGCCCCGACCTGCTGGCCGTCGAGTGTGTGCAACGGTTTCCCGCCAAATGTCAGGAAGCCCAATGCGATCAGCGCGCAGCCGCCTATCATCGCGCTCGCCCGTACCGAGTCGGTCAGATGATGAGCGACCCGCACTGCCACGTTGTTGAGCGCGAACGCCAATCCGGACGAAAGCGCCAGCAGGTCGATCATCGACAGTGGCGCGGAGAACAGTTCCGGTCCGCCCAGCGTCGCCACCAAGCCGGCCAGCGCCAGTGCCAGCGAGAGGAGGCGCAGACGCGTGAACGCCTCGCCGAGAAAGATGCGCGCCGCGATGATGGTCCACACCGGCGCGAGGAAGAACAGCAGCATCACGCGCACCACGCTGCCTTCGGTGAGCGAGGTGACCAGCGAGGCGTTGGCCCAGCCGCCCATCAGCAGGATGATCGCCAGCAGCCCGAGCTGGTCGCGCCATTGTGCATAGCTGCGCAAGGCGAACGGCAACAGCAGCAGGGCGGCGAGTCCATAGGCGAACACCTGCACGATGCTGCCAGCGACGCCGATCACGTCCAGCGCTTTCAGCGGCCACCACAACATGCCCCAGAACAGCGCGCCGACCAATAGCGAGCTGATCGCCAGGCCCTCGCGTGGCGTTTGTAATGCGGTCATCGCGATCTCACACCGCAGTCAGAAAGGAGACCGATACCGCGCCGATGAAACCGTCCGCCTTGCCGGCAGTGGTATCGACCACGCCGTAATCGTCGGACAGCACACGCGTCACGCGATGCCGATGGAACGGCAGCAGCAGCTTCGCCATCGGGATCACTTGTCCGTTGCTGTCGCCGTACAACTTCTGGTGCAGGGCGGGCAGACGGTACCAGGGCACGGCCAGCTGTTCGTGGTGTGCATTGTGGTAGGGGAAATTGAGGATCAGCAGGTTCAGCCACGGCCAGCGCACGCTGACCAGATTGGAATAGGTGTTGCCCTGCTCGTAGGGTTTGTCGCGCAGCTTGTCGTCCGGCACCTTGTCGCTCTCCAGAATGGCATACGCGTCATAGGTATGCTGGAAGGCATCGGCGAAACGCAGCACGGTGACCATGATCAGGTAGGCGAGCACATACAGCAGCAGCGCCTGCATCGAGTGATACGCCAGCGCAGCGAACGCGATGCCGCGCAGCAGCAAGATGAGCGCGACGCGCCTGCGGTCCGCGCGCCGTTCTTCGCGCAGGAACGGCAGAGCGATTACGAAGGCGTGCATCAGCAACTCGACTGCCGGGATGTACAGCCACTCCAGCAACAACATGAAGCGGCGGAGTGAAGCAGGCAGAGACTGGATCAGCGCCTTGGTATCCAGACTGATGACGTCGGCGCGATCGACATGATGGCGCACGTGTTTGTGACGCAGATGCTCATAGCGCGCATAGCAGCTGCCGGTGAGCCAAGTCATCAACACACCCCCCCATGAATTCGCGTCGTGGCGCGCAAATATCGTGTCGTGGGCGAACTCATGAAACAGATATGCGGAGATGATGAGCGCGTGGGCGAACCACAGCGTGGCCAACGATGCCACTGCCAAGTTGCTGCTCGTCATCAACCACAAGCCGACCCCGTAGCCGATCAGGGCATACGTGATGGCGATCGAATTTGGAATAACACCATCTGCATGGCGAAAGATGCGCGAACGCATGAGTGCTCCTTTGCATAAACACCCTTCCTGCCGCAGACGGAAGGAAGGGCGATTCACTTCATTACTTCATCACTGCTTTAACGAAGGTGTCGTCGATGGTGGTAGCGATCGCGACCGGCTTCTTGATCTGACCGCTCTTCATCAGGATCTCGTTGATCACTTCACCGCTGACGAAATAAGACTTGGTGTCTTTGCCCGGCTTGAACGGCAGCGCCATCTCTTTCAGCGGGATGTTGTACACGCCTTCCAGTTGCTCCAGCACTTCCTTGCCCGACACACCGATAGCTTTGCCAATGATCTCGGAAGCTTCTTTCGGATGCGACTTCATGTAGGCCAGACCGTCCAGATAGGCTTTGATCAGCGAAGTGATCTGCTTGCCGTTCTTCTTGATGTAAGCCTCGTCGAACACCAGCACGTCGGCGATCAGACCGGGCGCTTCTTTCGAGGAATAGATCACGTGGAACTGCTTGCCGTCACCCATACCGAGGATCTGCGATACGTTCGGCTCATAGGTCGTACCGGCCGGCACCGCCTTGGAAGCCATCGCGGAAGGGATCGCTTCCGGTGTCATGTTGATGGGGCTGATGTCCTTGTCGCTCATGCCGTTGATCTTCAGTGCATAAGAGATCAGGAAGTCGGAAGGAGACAACGGTGCATAAGCGACCTTCTTGCCGCGCAGGTCGGTGATCTTGTTGATCGACATATCTGCCAGCACAGCATCGCCGCCGTTGGAGTAGTCGATCGGCATCACCACCTTGAACGCCTGACCTTGTGCAGCAGCACCGATCACTTGGTCATAAGTCATCAATGCGCCATCCACGGCCTTGCCGGCAACTGCTGAAGGCAGCATGGCCGGATCTGCAAAAGTTTGCAGTGTGACTTTTAGTCCCTGCTTCTTGTACATGTCCATGCCTTCGGCCACATAGAACGGCGAGTAACCGATCCAGGTAGTCAAAGCGATCTTGACCGGTGTCGCTGCACCTGCCGAGAATGAAGCAACCAGCAATGCCACAGCTGCGACGAGTTTCTTGATATCCATCATTTGATCTCCTATTAAAATTAACCAACCGTTACGCAAGGGCGTTGATTCCCCTACTGAACTACATACCTTTCACAGCAGATTGCATGCCAACCTTGCTGTGCGGCGTTCTGGCCTGTTTCGCCGGTACTGCCACTTCCTGAAACTGCTATTCGTGCACCCACTTCGGGCATCTTTCCGGCCTATGCACGATGTTGGACTTCTAAGGTGTGATACCCCTTTCCCATGTTTGGAAATGTTCCCGTTCCGTGTTGCCCATCCACGCATTTACCTCCCACAGATCCGCGACTGGTTGGTACGTGAAAGGCAAGGTATGCAGATACCCGTCCGGTCCGAACTCGGGTGTCATGGTGGAATGCGTTCTGCCGCTGGCTTGCTGTGCAGCCCAGATCGCTTCCCAATAGCGTTGGTGCGAAGCCAGTGCGCCTGCATATTCCGGCGCAGCCGGATGCGGCACTTGCGGCCCCTGGTCATAACCGACGCGCGCGTGGATGTGATGGGCATGCTTGGCGACTTCGAGCACGGCATCCCAGTCGTCATCCAGTTGCCGTTCCATCACCACCACCCAATGACTGAAGTCGCAGGTGAGCTTCAATTCCGGCAATTGCTGCAACACCGACAAGGTGATCCACGGATTGAACAGCGAGCGACTACGATGTGTCTCAAAGCTGCAGGCGATGCCCATGCGCGCCGCGATCTCCTGCGATTCACCGAAGAAACGCACGCTCTGTTCCAGCGTCCAAGCATCGCAGCCGCCGATCACCGTCACCCATTGCGGGTCGAGTGAACTTCCCAGTTGCAACTGTCGTTCCACATCGGCGATGTGCTCCAGCACCGTGTCATGCCGACGCGGCACATAGTTGCCGCCGGTGACGATCTCCTGGATGTAAGCGAGGTTGCGCGATTGCAACACTGCACGCAATTCATCGCGCGGCAGATTGTCGGCATTGCCTTCCAGACCGACGAAGCCTGCGTCGAGCGCTTGACGCGCCGACTCATCCAGCGCGCCCTGATGCCCCCACAGTGTCTTGAACAGTTGCAGTTCCATCTCAGGCTCCGCGCTGTGCCATATAGGCGCGCCAGCCGCCGAAGTGGGTGATGTCTTCCGCGTCTTGCACGGCATACTGCTCACAGATGAAACCAGTCACGGATGAGCCATCCGCCAACTTAAGCGTGCCGATGCCGAGCGGGACAGGGATGCCCGCCACGAAAGAACCGAATTCGCGGTCTGCCATCTCCCACACTTCCACTTCGATGGCCTTGCCGCCCTGCGGCACGCGCACCATGCCGGGCCGATACGGCGGGCCGCCGGGCAAGGCATAGAATTTGTAATCCGGGCTGCTGTGCGTGCGTGCCACCAGATGTGCACCGCGACTGGTGAGTTGATGATTGAGCGGTAGACCTGCCAGGTGTGCGCCGCACACTGCGACGCGCACACGGCTGCCTTGGGCCTGAGGCATAGTCACCTCGCTAGTTGCACCGTGGCTCAAACGTTCTGCCAGATGCAGTAATGGGATGTCCTGATGCGCAGGGGCTACCAAGGTGATACCGAACGGTAAACCATCTTGCTGGAAACCGGCGGGCACCGCGACCGCCGCGCAATCGAGCAGGTTCATGAAGTTGGTGTAGTAACCCAGATTCGCGTTCAGCTTGATCGGGTCCGCTTCCATCTCTTCTATGCGATAAATGGTGCCCGCGGTCGGCGTCAGCAGACAGTCGATCTTGCCCCAAGTCATGGCGGCTTCTGCGCGCAAGGCTTCCAGTTTGTACATGCCGTCAAAGGTGTCGGCAGCGGAGAACTTCTTTGCGCCTGCGATGATCTCGCGCACCACCGGATTGATCGCATCGGCATGCGCATCGAAGAATTCACGAATCGCGGCATAGCGTTCTGCCACCCAGGGGCCCTCGTACAACAACCGCGCAGATTTCAGGAAGGGCAGGAAGTCGATCTCCACTTTCTGCCCGCCGATAGCCTCCATCGCCGCGACACTTTTCTGGAACAGTGCTGCCGCGTCCGGATTGCCGAAGAACTGCAATTGATCCTCACGCGGCACACCAAAGCAGAAGGATTCGGCACGGCCAAAATCGAAACCATAGGTGAGCGCCTGACGCGAATACGCATCCTGTTCGTCCAGCATCGTTGCGACCGACAACACGGTGGATGCATCTTCTGTGTTCAAGGCAAAGATGGACACACAATCCAGTGAACGACAGGCTGGCACCACACCGCGCGTGGAAAGCCAGCCGCGCGTAGGCTTCACGCCGACCAGATTATTGAATGCGGCCGGTACGCGGCCCGAACCGGCGGTGTCCGTTCCCAGACTGAAACTCACCTGTCCCAAAGCGACCGCCACCGCCGAACCGGAGCTGGAACCGCCAGAGATGTAGTCGGGGTTAATGGCATTGCGACATGCGCCATGCGGTGAACGCGTGCCGTTCAAGCCGGTGGCGAACTGGTCGAGATTGGTCTTGCCGATGGGAATGGCACCTGCGTTGATCAGCTCGCGCACCACCGTCGCATGACGTTGCGGATGATAGGCATACTCGTCACAGCCCGCCGTGGTCGGCGCACCGGCCAGATCGATATTGTCCTTGATCGCGAACGGGATGCCGTACAGCGGAAGTTCAGCAGGGTCTTTGTCCTGCAATGCGGTCACATACTTTTCAATCTCTTCCAACGGCAGACGATGGATCCACACATGGTGCGGATCATCACCGATGCGCGCGACGATGTCCTGCATCAGTTGCATCACTTGCAGTTCGCCGGCCAGATAGCGGCGGCGCAGGGTGGCGATGTTCAAGTCGAGTCTCATCTCAGCCCTCCTCGCTTTGGATCACCAGCAGGTCTTGCCCGGCAGATACCTGACCGCCGGTGCGGCAACTCATCTGGATCACTTCGCCGTCACACGGCGCGACCACCGCGATCTCCATCTTCATCGACTCGATCACCACCAGCGTGTCGCCCGCCTTCACCTTGCTGCCGACTTCCGCCGGGATCGCCCACACGTTGCCGGCCACATGCGCGGCGACGGCACGGCTGCCGGGTGGCAGGTCGAGTTCGCTGTCGGCCCCTGCCTCTGCCACATTGCTGTCGCTCGCATACTCGGCCTGACCGTTAGCCTTCCACATCTCGCGCTCGGCGGCGAACGCCGCACGCTGCGTGTCGCGGAACGCGCTGATCTCTTTATCGTTGTCCTGCAGATACTGGTTGTAATCCTTCAGGCTGAAAGTGCTCTCTTCCACCTTGAGCTGGAAACGGCCCGCGATGAAATCCTCGCGCATCTTGAGCAACTCCTGCTCCGACACCGGATAGAAACGGATCTGGTCGAAGAAGCGCAGCAGCCAGGGCTTGCCTTCCTTGAAGTCCCGCGTCTGCTTGTAGCGGTTCCACATCTGGATGGTGCGGCCGACGAACTGGTAACCGCCGGGGCCTTCCATCCCGTACACGCACATGTAAGCGCCGCCGATGCCGACCGCGTTCTCCGGCGTCCAGGTACGGGCCGGGTTGTATTTGGTGGTGACCAGACGATGGCGCGGATCGAGCGGTGTCGCCACCGGTGCGCCGAGGTACACATCGCCCAGACCCATCACCAGATAGCTGGCTTCGAACACGATGTTCTTCACAGTCTCGATGTCCTCGATACCGTTGATGCGGCGGATGAACTCGATGTTGCTCGGGCACCAAGGCGCATCCTTGCGCACCGACTGCATGTATTTCTCGATCGCCAGCTTGGTGGATGGATCGTCCCAGGAGAGCGGCAGATGCACGATGCGGGTCGGCACGCGCATGTCCTCGATAGGTGGCAGTTTTTTCTCGGCCTTGATCAACATCTTCACCAGCGCATCGCGCGCCAGTTCGCGGCTGTCGAAATGGATCTGCAGCGAACGGATGCCCGGTGTCAGATCTAGGATGCCGGGCAACTTGCCGTCGCTCACCGCGCCTTGCACCCATTCCATCAATGCATGCACGCGGAAACGCAGATTAAGATCGAGCACCAACGGGCCGTATTCGATGAGCAGATTGCGGTCGCCGGATTGGCGATACACCACTTGCACCTGCTCGCCCTTGGCTGGGACGGTGTGCACGATGGGGCTGCCCATCTCCTGCGCGGCGGGATAGGCCGCCTGCTTCTGCGGCAATCTCAATTGCGCGATGGTCGCGTCCTGCAATTGCTCCAGATGGTTGGCTTGCTCCAAAGACATGAAGCGGAAACGCACCGTGTCGCCCGGACGCAGTTGACCCATCTTCCACAACTCGGCATGCACGATGGTGACCGGGCACACGAAGCCGCCCAAGCTGGGGCCGTCCGGCCCGAGGATGACCGGCATGTCACCGGTGAAATCCACCGCGCCGATGGCATAGGCGTTGTCGTGGATGTTGGACGGATGCAGACCCGCCTCGCCGCCATCCTGCCGCGCCCATTCCGGTTTAGGACCGATCAAGCGCACGCCGGTACGGCTGGAGTTGTAATGCACTTCCCAGTCGGTGGCGAAGAAGGTCTCGATGTCAGCCGGGGTGAAGAAATCAGGCGCACCATGCGGCCCGTACAACACGCCGATCTCCCATTGCTTGCTGTAGGTCGGCAACAGCTCGGACGGTAGCGCACGCGCCACATACTTTTCAGTGCTCGCACCCAGATGCAGCACGTCACCGGTGCGTAAAGTGCGCCCGCCGTGACCGCCGAATTGACCCAGGGTGAAGGTTGATTTGCTGCCCAGATAGTCCGGCACATCGAAGCCACCCGCCACCGCCAGATAGCTGCGACAACCGCCGCCCTGCACCGCGCCCAGACGCAGCACGCTGCCGGCCTTTACTGCGTGGCTCTGCCAGAACGCCAGCGGCGCGCCGTCCAGTTCGGCTTTCATATCCGCACCAGCCAGCGCAATGACTGTGTCCTTGTTGAATCTCAGCGTCGGGCCGGATACGGTCAGTTCCAGTCCGGCTGCGTCGGCAGCGTTGCCCACCAGTTGATTGCTCAAACGGAACGCCAGCGCATCCATCGGGCCCGAAGGCGGGACGCCGATGTTCCAGTAACCGAGACGGCCGGGATGGTCTTGTATGCTGCTCTGCACACCGGGCTCCAGCACGTCGATGCTATGCGGCAGATAGTGGAAGCCGTTCAGGTAGCGCGTGGTCTGGCGACCTTCGGCGAACACCTGATCGGCCACGATCTGGCGCAGGTAATCGAGATTGGTCTCGATGCCGTCCACGCGCGTCTCGGCCAGTACCGCACTCATCTTCTCCAGCGCGGATTCGCGGTTCATCGCCTTGACGATGATCTTGGCGATCATCGGGTCGTAGTAGGGCGGCACTTCGCTGCCGCGTTCCACCCAGGTCTCGTTGCGTGCATTGGCGGAGAACTCGACCCCGCTCAACACGCCGCTGGAAGGCTGGAAGTTCTTATTCGGGTCTTCCGCATACAGGCGCACCTGGATGGACGAACCCTTGGGCTTGATCTCGACACTGTCCAGTGCAGGCAGCTCGCCCGCGGCCTGCAACACCATCCACTCGACCAGATCGACGCCGGTCACTTCCTCGGTAACGCCGTGCTCCACCTGCAAGCGCGTGTTCACTTCGAGGAAGTAGAACTCGCCGCTCAAGGCATCGAACACGAACTCCACCGTACCTGCCGACTGGTAGCCCACAGCTTTGCCCAAACGCACGGCGGTATCCAGCAGATGCTTTCTGACTTCGGGCGTGATGTTGGGTGCGGGGGTCTCTTCGATCACTTTCTGGTTACGGCGCTGCACCGAACAGTCGCGCTCACCCAGCGCGATCACGCCGCCTTTGCCGTCACCGAACAACTGCACTTCGATATGGCGTGCATGCTCGACGTATTTCTCCAGATAGATACCGGCGTCCTTGAAGTTGGCGCGTGCCAGACGTTCCACCGACTGAAAGGCCTCGCTCAGTTCGTCCGCGCTCCAGCACAGACGCATGCCGATGCCGCCGCCGCCCGCGGTGCTCTTGATCATCACCGGATAGCCGATGCGCGAAGCCTCGGCATGTGCATGGCCAACATCGCTCAGCAGTCCGCTGCCGGGCAGCAAGGGCACGCCGTTCTGTTCGGCGATCTCGCGTGCGGTGTGTTTCAGACCGAAACGGCGCATCTGGTCCGGTGTCGGGCCGATGAACGTTACGCCTGCTTGTGCGCACTGTTCGGCGAAACCCGCGTTCTCGGACAGGAAGCCGTAACCGGGATGGATGGCCTGCGCACCGGTCTTCAGCGCGACTTCGAGGATGTGTTCGCCGCGCAGATAACTGTCGGCCGCTGCCGCGGTACCGATGCATACGGCTTCGTCCGCCATCTGCACATGCAGTGAACGCGCATCGGCTTCCGAGTAAACCGCCACGGAACGGACACCCATCTTGTTCAGGGTGCGGATGATGCGGCAGGCGATCGCGCCGCGATTGGCTATCAAGACTTTATCGAACATGGTTACTCACCTGAGTCGCAGGTCGTCCTGCGTGTTGGTCAGGCATCCGGTCGTCCGGATGCGCGGATTCATCAAGCAGCGGCGTCCCAGATCAGCAGCTGCACCGGCGTCGGGTTGTAGGCGTTGCACGGGTTGTTCAGTTGCGGGCAGTTGGAGATCAGCACGAACACATCCATCTCGGCGCGCATCTCGACATACTTGCCGGCTGCGGAGATGCCGTCGGCGAAGGTCAGCTCGCCCTGCGGTGTCACCGGCACGTTCATGAAGAAATTCACGTTGGCGGTGAGGTCGCGCTTGTCCATGCCGCAATCGCAATGGCCCAGCGCGTGCAGGAAACTGTCGCGGCAGCTGTGCATGTATTTCTTGTCGATGGCGTAACGCACCGAGTTGCTCTCGGCCGCGCAGGCACCACCCAGCGTGTCGTGACGACCACAGGTGTCGGCGACGATGGTCATCAGCACATTGCCTTCGGTGGACATCAGCTTGGTGCCGGCAGTGAGGTAGAGGTTGCCCTGCTCGCGGATGGTGTCCACTGCGCTGTAGCGCTCTTCCGGTTCGCGTGCGCTGTAGAACAGGGTGTCCACGGCCTGATTGCCTTCCAGGTCGAGGATGCGGAACACCTGTCCGCGCTTCACTTCATGCAACCAGGATTCGCCGGCGGGCAGCACCAGGTCATAGCTGGCCTGTTGCGGGTTCAGTTTGCTTTCAACGATGCTCATGTTCTCTCCTGCGCTCAACGGAACAACAGTTCGGTGTTATAGAAGCCGCGCACGTTCTCGGGACGGAAGTTGCGGCACAGGTCTTGTTCGTCCGGCGTGCCGCAGCGCCATGCCTGCAGCAACACCGGCTTGGGGGCGTATTCGGGGTTCGGGTCGAGCGGATGCTGGGTCGCGCTCAACACCACCAGTACGTCCATCTCGAAACGCAACTCGACGTAGCCGCCCGCTGGGGAGTGGTTCACTGCGTAGTGCATGGCACCCGCATCGTCGGCACTCACCTTGCTGAAGAAATTCGCGTTGGGCACGATGTCGCACTTGCCCAATCCCCACTTGCCCAGTTCGATCAGCATGCTGTCGCGCGCATTGCGATGCATGTCGTTGCGCGCCTGCTGGTAAGTAGCCTTGCCATATTTCTTCTCCACCAGCGCAGCATTGCTCATGCCGCTGATGGTGTCGTGCCAGCCCACGCTGTCGCCGATGACCGAAGCCAGCACGCGCCCCATGTCGGAATACAGCACGAAGCCGGTGGTGAGGTGCGCGGTGTGCTGCGCCTTCAGCGTGTCCGGCATGTTGTAGCGTTCCAGTTTCTCGTCCTTGTTGTAGAACAGTGCGCTCAGGTTGGCACCGCCTTCCACGTCGGTGAGGCGCAGCGCGGTGCCGCGCTTCATCACGAAGGACCAATGCGCACCGCCGGGAAGCGTCTCTTCCCACAGCAGATTGGTTTTGGATAAGGGTTCGGTCATTTCTTCATTCCTCATTGCATGTCGTTCTGTTGTGCGGCCTGCTGGGTCATACGTTCCAGCAGTTCGAGGTCGGTGCGCATGCCGGCGGTCTCGCGGATGCGGGTCAGGATGGCTTTCTTCTGTTGCAGGAAGCCGGGCGCCAGCTTCATGTCCTGGTCGCGCTGCGCCGGCAGATCGACTTCATAGATGCTGTCGACCCGGCCCGGACGCGGCGCCATCACCACCACACGCTGTCCCAGATAGATGGCTTCTTCCACGTCATGGGTGACGAATACGATGGTGGTCTTCTCCAGCTTGGAGACGTGCAGGATCATGTCGTGCATCACTTCGCGCGTCTGCGCGTCGAGTGCACCGAACGGCTCGTCCATCAACAGGATCTGCGGACGCGGCAGCAGGGCACGCGCGATGGCGACGCGCTGCTGCATACCGCCGGAGAGTTGGTTGGGATAGGCGTCGCGCACATGGTTGAGGCCCATCAGATTGATCAGGGCATCAGCACGCCCGGAGGCGGCTTCGACATCCGATGAAGTGAGGTTCTCGCGCCCGGCACGCAACTGTCGGCTGAACTTGATATTCTCCGTCACCGTCAGCCACGGGTACAGGCTGTAGTGCTGGAACACCATGGCGCGGTCCACGCCGGGCCCGTTGATGTCCATGCCATCCACCTTGATGCTGCCGGAAGACAAGCTCTCCAGTCCGCCGATGCAGCGCAGCAGCGTGGACTTGCCGCAGCCCGATGCGCCGACGAAAGTGACGAACTCGTTGCTGCCGATCTCGAGGTTCACTTCCTGCAGAGCGACGATGGCCTTGTCGCCGCTGCCGAAGGTCTTGTGTGCTGCCTGTATGTTGATCTTGGTCGTCATCATTCGCCTTATTTCTTGTACATCCAGGGGAAGTTCCTGCGGTGCAGCCAGCGGAACAACTGGTCGATGGTCAGACCGATAAGGCCGATCAAAATGATGCCGGCGAAGATCTTGTCGGTCTGCATGAAGCGCTGTGCGCGCAGGATGGAATAGCCGAGGCCGGAGTTGGCGGCGACCAGCTCAGCCACCACCAGATAGGTCCACGCCCAGCCCATGGTCACGCGCAAGGTGTCGAGCAAGGCGGGCTTGGCCGACGGCACGATCACCAGCGACACGATCTCACCGCGGCTCGCGCCCATGGTCTGCGCGGCCTCGATCTGGGTGATGGGCACACGGCGCACGTCTTCTGCCACCATCAGGATCATCTGGAAGAAGGTACCGATGAAGATGATGGCGATCTTGGAACTCTCGTCGATGCCGACCCACAGCATCACAAGCGGGATGAACGCAACGGCCGGCATGTAGCGGATGAAATCGGTGAGCGGTTCCAGCATGGCCTGCACCGGACGGTAAGTGCCGATCATCAAACCGATGGGGATGGCCAGCACGGCAGACAGGGCGAAGCCGGCCATGACGCGATAGGTGCTGATCCAGATGTCGTGCGACAGCTCGTCTTCCATGAGCCAGGTATAGGCGCGGGACAACACATCCATCGGCCCCGGCATGAACACCTTGTCCATCCAGCCGCTGACGGATAGCCCCCACCATGCGGCCAGCGGCACCAGCATGCCGAACAGCGCGAACAGCAGATAGGTGCGGCGGCTCAACTCCCCGCGTATCACCCAGATGCTGTCCCACTTGGCGAGAATCTTGTTACGTGACGACATGACACACTCCTGAAAATAACAAAGCCCGGGAGGGTGCCAACCGTAACGTGGTCACATCCTCCCGGGCTTTTATCCCTCCGTGGAGCCTTGTCTCCGACAAGACCGAGAACTCTCGGACCAGACATCACCGTTTTACAACTCGGCGATCGGAACCCTAGTTCTCACAAGTGACTGATCGACATGATCAGCACCCTCGATGGCTATACAGCAGGATGTGTGCCAGCTTCTTCATGCTTGTAGATACAGCGGGTTACGTCGGGGCTGGATTTTGGGTTGCCTGATAGCAGTGCATGGGAAGGGGCTGCGCACCAGAAGTGGGCGGGGCGTGTTGCTTAGGTGGGAGGATGGGTTGATCGTGGTGATGCCCATCAATTAAAAGCAAAACCGTCGGGGGTTGTTGCCCGACAGCAAGCTACTTTCTTTTGCTTCGCCAAAAGAAAGTAGCCAAAGAAAAGGCGACCCCGGTTTGCCGCCCACTTCGTGGGTTCCCTGCGTTGCTCGACTGGTCAGGCGGCTGCGGAACTCGCGCTACGCGCTCAGACAGTCCTCGCCGAAATCCCCTGACCAGTCTGCGCTACTCGGCGGCGCACAGGGGAAGCAAAAGCAAAGGTCAAAATCCGATGGTGGGCAGCAAGCTGCCCACCATAGTCAAAACAATTCGACTCCGGTACATTTGAGTACCCAGATTATTAGACTCTTTTGGCGTCAAATTTACGTAGGGCCTAAACAAGCACATGACGACCGCCGATTCCAGTAAGCCCTCCGAGCAGTGGACTGCCTATAACTACCTCATCAGTTTCATTGACCTCCTTGGCCAAAGCGACGCACTAAAGGGGCAGGGGTTGCTGCCGGTATTCAAAACAGAAGAAGATCACAAGAAATTCATCGGCACACTCAAAGACAGCGTCGGGGCAATACTGAAATTGCAAGACCGCACAGATGACATGCTGCGCGAGGGGCAGCGTGAATCGCCAGAATCACCTTTCCGGGCATCGTTATCTCCCGACCAAAAAGCGCTATGGGATGAGATGCTTCGCGCCCGCGTCACGACCCAGAGATGGTCTGATGGATTGGTGTCCTTCGTTTGTTTGGGAGACAAGGACATCAAGTGCCCACTCAATGGCATATTCAATATCTTCGGTTCCGCTGGAAGCCTTTGTTTCATGGGCCTTGCGACTCGACATCCCATCCGAGGCGCAATTGATGTCGCATGGGGTGTCGAAATACGCCCTGGCGAACTCTATGGTGCAGCTGTAGCCCGCGCATACGAATTGGAGAGCATGTACGCACAGTATCCGCGAATCGTCGTCAGTCAGCGGGTCATCGGCTTCCTTCAAGCCCACAAAAACAACCAAGAGCAAGACGCATATTCCTCGAACAATCGAGGCTTAGCCGAGCTGTGTTTAGGAATGCTTGCTCAGGACGCCGATGGCATTTGGATCCTGCATTATCTAGGGGACCAGTTCAGACAGGCTGTTACTCAATCGCATCACAAAGAGCTTTACTTGAAGGCGCGGGAATTTGTTGAGGAGCAACTGCATGTGCATCAACAAGCTGTCAATTCAAAACTGGCTTTTAGGTACTCGCATCTTCTCCTATATTTTGATGCTCACCAACCCGATGCCGCAGTAGACGCGCAAGAAGCCGCACGCCCCTGAGCGTAACGCTACCCCACATACGAATCCGGCACCTACTCCTCGGAGCACGTTTATGTCACAGCATCGCTTTTTGAAGTAGGCACATGGTGGGCAACGCCCACCATGTGTTTTTGAAGTTCAGCTTTTGATTCCCCTGTGCGCCGCCGAGTAGCGCAGGCTGGTCAGGGGATTTCGGCGAGGACTGTCTGAGCGCGGAGCGCGAGTTCCGCAGCCGCCTGACCAGTCGAGCAACGCAGGGAACCCCGAAGGGGCGGTAAACCGGGGGCGCCTTCTTTTGGTTACTTTTCTTGGCAAGACAAGAAAAGTAACTTGCTGTCGGGCAACCCCCGACGGTTTTGAAGTTGATTTTGATTGATGGGTATCGCTACGCTCCACCCATCCTACGCCTGCTGAACCCATTCATCCTTCGATACGGCCTTCGGCCTACTCAGGACGAACGGGCATTAGTAACACGTCGAAAGCACGAACGGATGCGCATAACGCTCTACCCGCCCCCATAAGTATCCGGCACCGTACTCCTGGAAAACCCGCTCCTCGAAAACACACTGCGCGAGAACACTCTGGACTGTGACATGTAGTTCGACAGCTCGGCCTGTGTCTGCATACTGAAGCCGCGGTACAAGTCCATGTCGTAATCACTTGCCTCGATCAGTTGTATCGCCTTCGCCAGATCGGCGATGAACTCATCCCAGTTCGTGTAACGCTGCGCCGGATCCTTTTGCATGGCGCGTTCGATCACGTCGGTGAGCACTTTTGGCAGCGCCTTGCGGTAGGTTTCGATGGGGATGATGGGGAAGTTCTGGATGGCGATGCGCGCGTCGAACTGGTTGTCCGCTTCGAAGGTGTGGTGGCCAGTCAATAGCCGGTACAGGACGGCACCCAGCGAGTAGATGTCAGAGCGCTGATCCAGCGCTTCGCCTTCGATCTGCTCCGGTGACATATAAGCCAAGCTACCGGCGACCACGGCACCCATCTCGCTGACCGGGATGGCGCAGCCGAAGTCGGCCAGTTTGGCGACGCCGTTGGGCATGAGGATGATGTTACCGGGCTTCACGTCGCGGTGTACCACGCCCATCTCGGCCGCGTATTTCAGTGCCTCGGCCACTTGCGCGGTGACGGAGAGCACCTTGTCCAACGGCAACAGATTCTCGACCTTGTCGTGCCTATCCAGCGGTTTGCCGTTGATGTATTCCATCACCAGATAGGCACCGGTCGGTTCTTTCAGGTCCGCATCGATGACACGCACGATGTTGCGGTGCTGCATCCTGCGGCCGAGTTCGACCTCGTCGGTGAACATGGATTTGTGCAGATCAGACTGGCTGGCACGGCGCAACTGCTTGAGGGCAACCGATGCGTAGGAGCCGTCGCGCAGGGCGAGATAGACGTTTGAAGTCGCACCTTCGCCAAGTTCGCGCACGATGGAGTAGGGGCCGATGCGGAGGATGGGCGGGGTCACAGACATGCGGGTGCGATAGGCATCAAGCGGAAATGGATTTCAACGACGCCATAGAGTAGGCATCACCCGATTTAGTTTCCTGCTACCCGCAATTGAGGCAAGGTCAGGCAGCGATCTCTACCCGGTTGCGTCCGCCTTCCTTGGCGCGGTATAGCGCCTCGTCGGCTTGGGCGAAGCTTGCTTCCAGCTCGCCTACCTCGTCGATGGGCGCGATGCCGCTGGAGACGGTGATCTTGAACGCCACGCCGTGGCTCACCACCTCGTTGGCGGCGACCATCTGGCGCAGCCTTTCGGCGATGGACTTCGCCTCCGTCAGCGCGGTATCCGGCAGCAGGATGGCGAATTCCTCACCGCCGTAGCGCACCAGCAGGTCGTGCGGGCGCAGGTTGTGCTGCATGATGTCCGCCAGTGATTTCAGCGCGGCATCGCCCACCAGATGGCCGTAGCTGTCGTTCACTTTCTTGAAGTGGTCGATGTCCAACACCATCACGGCGCTGTGCTGTTTGTTCAGCGCACAGCGGTGCAGCACGCGCGGGAAGGCATCGTTCATCCAGCGCCGGTTGTGCACGCCGGTGAGCGCGTCGACGGTGGCCTGATGTTCATATTGCGCACGCTGGTTGTGCGAGGTGATCAGCGCGGAATTGTCGTTGCGCATGCGTCCGGCGATGATGGCGAGCAGGTTGCGCGCCACATCGTGCGACTGGTCGACCAGCGACCACACGGTGTCGTGCGGCACGGCCAGCACGCGCGTGGGTTTGGCGGCGACCACCAGCGCGGAGGGGTTTTTGCCGTCCACCAATGATATTTCTCCGGTGCATTCGCCGGCCACCAGCGTGGCATGTTCAACTGTCTGCTGTGCAGCCAGATGCACGTGCAGCTCACCTTCCAGGATGAGATACAGCCAGTTATTGGGGATCTCCGGTTGCAGCAGCTTCTCGCCGCCGGCCAGTGCCCGTATCTGGCTGCGTTCGAGCATGTATTCGACACTGGAGAAGTCCACGTTACGGAACAGCAGGTTCTGCGCGGTCAGCGCGCGATCACGATCCAGATTTTCCATAGCCCCCCCGGCTTGATGAATCAACGGAATACGATGGTCTTGTTGCCGCACACCAGCACACGGTCCTCCACATGGTAGCGCAGTCCGCGCGCCAACACGGTCTTCTCGATGTCGCGCCCGTAGCGCACCAGATCGTCCGGCGTGTCGCCGTGATCGATGCGCACGGTGTCCTGCTCGATGATGGGGCCGGCGTCCAGCTCGTCGGTGACGTAGTGGCAGGTGGCGCCGATCAGCTTTACGCCGCGCTGGTAGGCCTGATGGTAGGGCTTGGCACCGACGAAGGAGGGCAGGAAGCTGTGGTGGATATTGATGACGCGGCCGGGATAACGCTGGCACAACCACGGCGGTAGTATCTGCATGAAGCGCGCCAGCACCATGGCATCGCCCTTATGTTGATCGAACAGGGCGGCGATGTGCTGGAACGCTTCTTCCTTGTCACCGCTCATGTCGACATGGATGAAGGGGATGCCGTGCCATTCGACGAAGCTGCGCAGGTCTTCGTGGTTCGAGATGACGCAGGGGATGTCCACCTGCAACTCGCCGCTGCGCCAGCGATGCAACAGGTCGTCCAGACAGTGGTCCTGTTTGCTCACCAGCACTACCAGCCGCTTCTTGTTGGCGGAGTCGGTCAGCTGCCAGGTCATGTTGAAACCGTCCGCCAGCGGCTTGAACTTCTCGCGGAAGGTTGCCGCATCGAACGGCAGCGAATCGGCGCGCATCTCCTGGCGCATGAAGAAGCGCTGCGCGTCCTGCTCGGTGTGATAACTCGCCTCGGTGATGAAACCGCCGTGCTCGGCGATGAATCCGGTGACGGCGGCGATGATGCCGGAGCGGTCCGGGCAGGAGATGGTGAGGGTATAGCGATGCGTGGTCATGCAGAGACTCCTGATGTCAGTGCGCGGATTCTAACGGATATCCCTTGCGGGAAGGCTTTCACCGCTATGGGCGGCGCGGCTTGTTCTGAAAGAAATGACAAGGCTGGCCGGAAGCTTCCAGCACGTCCAGCATGGGCAGACGCTGGCTCTTGAAATCCAGCGCGCGGCAGCCGTAGCGGAAGTTGGCTTCGTAGGTGATGTAGTAATGCGCGCAGTCGGTGCATCTGGGCGCTGGGGACACTGGCTTGTTGTCAGCCGTCTTGTTCATGCCGGGACGTGCTCAGCTATATGCCTGCGGTAGGGCTGCGACCGCGACATCCTTGCCCCACAACTGGGAGGTGATGCGCGTGGCGCGCTCGACATCGCCGCTGGTGTGGAAGGACTCGCTGCCGATCACGCCCATCGCCACGCGCGGTGGCAATTCGGTATCGACTCGCCGCTTGAGTTCGCGCGCGACTGCAGCACCGGTATCGATCAAGGAGATCTCTTCGCCTACTACCTCGCGGATCAACGGTGCGAGGTAGGGGTAGTGGGTGCAGCCAAGGATGAAAGTGTCGGCGCCCGCCTGCAGCAATGGTGCGGTGTAACGTTCCACCAGTCGCCGCGCTTCGAGGCTGCGCAAATCGCCGCGTTCGACTACTTCGACCAGGCCGGGGCAACCCTGGGTGACGATCTTTACACTGCCGGCATATTTTTCCAGCAATGCGGCGAAACGCGCACTCTCCAGCGTACCCACTGTCGCCAGCACACCCACCACATTGCTTTTAGTTGCGGCGACTGCCGGCTTGATGGCGGGCTCCATGCCGATGAAGGGGATCTTGCTGAACTGCTTGCGCAGCGGTAGGGCGGCGGCGGCAGTCGCGGTATTGCAGGCGATGACGATGGCCTCCGCCCCCTGACTGAGCAGGAAGCGTGTGAGCGCCATGGAGCGGGCTTCGATGAAGGCGGCGGTTCGGTCACCGTAGGGCACATGGCCGGAATCGGCGACGTAGATCAGATCGGCTTCGGGCAATGCCTCGCGGATGTGTTGCAGGACGGAAAGTCCGCCCACGCCGGAGTCGAATACACCTATGGTTCTGTTCAATTCAAAACCCTTTATTTCCGCAGATCGTTTAAGCCTTACTCCACCATCTGGTCGCGCAGGAATTCCTCGTACGTGCCATGGTAATCGTTCACACCCCTGGCGGATATCTCGATGATGCGCGTGGCGAGCGAACTGACGAATTCGCGGTCATGGCTGACGAAGATCAGCGTGCCCTTGAACAGGTCGAGCGCGGTGTTCAGCGATTCGATGGCTTCCATGTCCATGTGGTTGGTCGGCTCGTCCATCAGCAGCACGTTAGGCTTGGCCAACATCAGCTTGCCGAACAGCATGCGGCCTTTCTCGCCGCCGGACAGTATCTTGACCTTCTTCTTCACGTCGTCGCCGGAAAACAGCAGACGGCCCAGCGTGCCGCGCACCACTTGGTCGTCGTCACCCGGGCCGCGCCAGTCAGTCATCCATTCCATCATCCCTTTGTCTTCGGCGAAGTCGTGCGCATGGTCCTGCGCGTAGTAACCGGGCTTGGCTTTTTCCGCCCACTTGATCGTGCCGGTGTCCGGCGCGAGGTCACCCGCGAGGCAGCGCAGCAAGGTGGTCTTACCGATACCGTTGGGGCCGATGATGGCCACCTTCTCGCCCGCGTCGATGCGGAAGTTCACGTTGGAGAACAACATCTTGTCGTAGCCCTTGGCCATCTTCTCGACTTCCACCGCGACGCGGTGCAGCTTCTCGCGCTCGTCGTATTCGAAGCGGATGAAGGGGTACTGGCGGCTGGAAGGTTTGATGTCCTCGATCTTGATCTTGTCGATCTGGCGCGCGCGGCTGGTGGCCTGCTTGGCCTTGGAGGCGTTGGCCGAGAAACGCGCCACGAAGGCTTTCAGTTCGGCGACCTTTTCCTTGGCCTTGGCATTGTCGGATGATTGCTGCTCGCGCGCCTGCGTGGAAGCCAGCATGTAGTCGTTATAGTTGCCCGGATACACGGTGATCTTGCCGAAGTCCAGGTCGGCCATGTGCGTGCAAACGCTGTTCAGGAAGTGGCGGTCGTGGGAGATGATGACCATGGTGGAGTTGCGCGCATTGAGCACATCTTCCAGCCAGCGGATGGTGTTGATGTCCAGGTTGTTGGTCGGCTCGTCCAGCAGCAGGATGTCGGGGTTGGAGAACAGCGCTTGTGCCAGCAGCACGCGCAGCTTGAAACCCGGCGCGACAGCGCTCATCGGCCCCTGGTGCAATTCGATATCGATGCCCAGACCCAGCAGCAGCTCGCCCGCACGTGCTTCGGCGGTGTAACCGTCGTATTCAGCAAAGGTCGCCTCCAGATCGGCGGCACGCATATAGTCTTCTTCGCTGGCGTCAGGATTGGCGTAGATCGCGTCGCGCTCACTCATCGCCTGCCACATCTCGTCGTGGCCCATCATCACCACGTCCAACACACGATTGTCTTCGTAGGCGAACTGGTCCTGGCGCAATTTGCCGAGGCGCTCGCCGCGGTCCAGCATGACTTCGCCCGAGCTTTGCTCCAGATCGCGCCCGAGGATCTTCATGAAAGTGGACTTGCCGCAGCCGTTGGCACCGATCAAACCGTAACGGTTACCGTCACCGAATTTGACGGAGACGTTCTCGAACAACGGCTTGGCGCCGAACTGCATGGTGATATTTGCTGTAGATAACATGGGACTGCCTTATTTTCGAAGGGCGGCATTCTACCACTGACAGCAGGGTTCGATCCGGTAGCGGCTGGTTTACACTGCCGCCCTCACCAGAACGACCTTGAGCCGACCATGCAAGAGCAGACCATCAACATCACAAAACTCGTCAACAACAGCAACGACGGACTGAGCGCCGAAGAACGCGCCGCGCTGAAGAAACAGCTTGCCGAGCAGTTACAGTCACTGGACGGTGCGTCAGAAGCAGAACCTCTAACCCGCGCCCGCCTGCAGCTAGACGTGGCCGAATCTCTGAACACACTGGGTCGTCACAAGGAAGCATGGGACATCGCGCGCGATGCGTTCTTCACCTGCATGCAGCAGGAAGCCTGGGCGGATGCAGTGGAAGCGTGCGATGTGCTGTTCCAGGCACGGCAGCCCGATTCGCTGCCCGCACTGGGCATGGGCATCTGGCTGTCGGTCACCTTCCCGGTCGACCCCGAACTGACGGTGGCCATGCTGATCCATGTGGTGGACGAGACGCCGAACGACTCGGATGGCGCGGCGGTGGCGGCGATCACGGCGCGCTACGTGGTGGACCTGCGCGCCGACGATGACCAGCACGAGAGCCAGAGCTTCCTGGTGAACAACCTGATCGCCATGGTCGCCCAGCGCCACAGCAACGTGCAGGATCAGGAAGGGCTGGATCGCTGGCTGAACCACCTGCAACTGCGTGATCCGCAGATATTCCTGCCTCGACTGGCTGCGGTGGTGGACGCCATCGTGGGTGACAAGTGGTGGTTCGACCGTGATGTGTTGCGCGCAAGATTGCCGGAATAGTCTCTCGCTCCCGTAGCAACACTATTTTTATCGCTGATCCAACAAAACGTACTGTGTAGCCTTGTTTTCGTTGACGGTGCACAAGCGCTTCCGTTACAGTTCGCCTGCAATTGTTGATTTCACTATCAACGCCTGCACGGGCAAACCTGCTGAAAGGCAGGGACGCAAAGCTACCGGGCTAAGGGATATCCATCCTAATCGACTCAGTCGAGTGCCAGCGGGGCCGCCAGGTCTCCACATCCATGTGGTCTTACTCCTTGCATTGTCCGTGCGACTTATCGCCAGGAGAGATTCACATGCCACAAACCGAAGACATCAACTTTTCCGATTTCATCGCGTCGTCCATCCACGACATGAAGAACTCGCTCAACATTCAGGTCGGTTTTCTCGAACACCTGATGCACTCGTATCACGACAAGGTTGATCCGAACACGCTGGATCAACTCGGCCACACCATCTACGAAGCCGGTCGCATGAACGTGAATCTGGTGCAGATCCTCAGCCTCTACAAACTCGGCAACTCCATCTATCCCATCGACATCAGTGAGCGCTCGGTCACTGAAATGCTGGAGGAAGTGGTGTTACAGAACCAGTCCATCATGAAGCACAAGGGCATAGAGATCATCGTGGATTGTGCGCCCGACCATTACTGGTATTTCGACCGCGACCTAGTGGGCGGTGTATTGGTCAACGCGCTCAACAACGCCTACAACTACACGCAGGACAAGATCCGCATCGCCGCCGACATCCGCGACGACCAGCTGGAGATCCGTGTGGAAGACAACGGCAAGGGTTATCCCGCCCGCATGCTGAACGAGAACGTCAACAGCAACAAAGGCGTCAATTTCTCCACTGGCAGTACCGGGCTCGGTTTCTATTTCTCTTCACGCGTGGCCGCGATGCACAAGAACGGCGAACGACAGGGCGTGCTGACTATCGAGAATGGCGGCGCCTACAACGGCGGCTGTTTCGTGCTGACGCTGCCCTGATACACATACCAAGGAACCCATCATGACTATCACCCTGAACAAATCCAACACCCTCGTCATCGACGATTTCCAGAGCATGCGCTCGATGATCATGGGCTTCCTCAAGTCCATGGGCGTCACCAACATCAGCAACGTCGGTACGGCGCGCGAGGCGCTGGAACTACTGTCTTCGAAAAAGTTCGATCTGGTCATCTGCGACTACAACCTCGGACAGGGCAAGAACGGCCAACAGATCTTGGAAGAAGCGCGACACAAGCGCTACATCGGCCACTCCACCGTTTGGATGATGGTGACGGCTGAGAAGACCATGGACATGTTCATGGGCGCAGCCGAAGCCAAGCCGGACGATTACCTGCTGAAGCCGGTGACGGAAGCCATGCTGAGTTCGCGCCTGCAAAAACTATTCGAGAAGAAGCGCATGCTGGAGCCGGTCGAAAAGGCGGTGAAATCACGCAACTATGCACACGCTATCAAGCTGTGCGAAGAACAACTGGCCACGCCCTCGGCCAACACGCAGGAGCTGCAACGCATCAAGAGCGATCTGCTGATCAACAGCGGCGATTTCGTTACCGCCAAGACTTTCCTCAGCGGTCTACTGGCCGCACGCAACATCCCGTGGGTGAAGACCAGTCTGGGCAAGGTGCATTACCTGAGCAAGGATTACATCAAAGCGCGTGAATTGTTCGAAGAAGTGTTGCAGGAAAACAAGATGTATCTGGAAGCCGCCGACTGGCTGGCCAAGTCGCTGGATGCATTGGGCGAAAGCGCACTAGCGCAAGCGGTGCTGGAGAAAGCCATGATGCTTTCGCCCAATGCCACGTTGCGCCAGAAAAGCCTGGCCGACGCCGCGCTCAAGAACGGCGCACTGGAGCTCGCCCAGTCCGCCTACGAAAAGGCGATCAAGCTCGGTGAATTCTCAGTGCACAAGAGTGCGGGCAATTTCGCCGGCCTGGCCAAGGTGCTCACCACACAGAACGATCCGGAGCAGGCACTCAAGATACTGACGCTCAGCCGTAACGAATTCAAGGACGAACCCGCTGCGACGTTACAGACGGCGGTGGCGGAAAGTCTTGCACACCACAAACTGGGCAATACCGAACAGGCGCTGGCAAGCTTGCAGGAAGCGGAAGCGCTGATCGGCGAGACTGCGCAAAACACCAGCGTGGATACCACCATCGACATGGCCAACATGATGTTCCAGCTCGGCCAGAAAGATAAAGCCTGCGGCTTGCTGGAAAGCGTGGTGAAGAACAACCATGAGAACCGCGCCATATTGCAACGCGTCGAAACCACATTCGAGGATGCGGGCATGGCAGAAGAGGGGCTCGCTCTGATCAAGAGCTCATCCAAGGAAGTGATCGACATCAACAACCAGGGCGTTGCATTGGCCAACGAGGGCAAGTTCGAGGAAGGCATCCGCCTGATCCGCAAGGCGCTGCAAGCCATGCCCAACAACGATCTGATGATAACCAACCTGTGCGGCATGATGATCGGCATGATGCACCGCACCGGCAAGGACGACCGCATGCTGTTCGAGGTAAGTGAACTGCTGGAACGCGTGGGCCGCCTTAACCCCACCAACAAGAAATACCACCCTTATGTAACCTTGCTCGGCAAGATGTCAGCGACTGATTGACCGGGAGCAAATCGGCTAGAATGCCTGCATCGTTTCTAGCAGGTTAATCATGGTTCCCCATCTCACCACCGCACTCAAAGGCCCGCTGCTCGATCTGGAGCGGCGCTTCCTTGCCAAGCAACCCGATATCGAACGCTGGTTCCGCACCCAGTGGCTGGAACATACGGTACCGTTCTATGCCTCGGTCGATCTGCGCAACTGCGGCTTCAAACTGGCGCCGGTGGATACTAATCTGTTCCCCGGCGGCTTCAACAATCTGAATCCGGATTTCCTGCCGCTGTGTGTGCATGCGGCACAGAGCGCGATCGAGAAGATCTGCCCCGAGGCGCGCGGCGTGCTGCTGATCCCGGAGAACCACACGCGCAACCAGTTCTATCTGCAGAACGTGGCGATGCTGGTGCGCGTGCTGCGTCAATCCGGTTTGAACGTGCGCATCGGCAGCCTGCTGCCGGAGATCACCCAGCCCACGGACATCACGCTTTCGGATGGCAATACGCTCACGCTGGAACCGATCACGCGCAAAGGCAACCGATTGCTGATCGACGACTTCGATCCCTGCGTAGTGCTGCTCAACAACGATCTGTCGGCGGGTGTACCCGAGCTGCTGCGCGGTCTGGAGCAGAACGTGTTGCCGCCGCTGCAAGGTGGCTGGACCACGCGCCGCAAGTCGCGCCATTTCGCGGCTTATTCGCGCGTCGCGCAGGATTTCGCACAGATGCTGGGCATCGACCCGTGGCTGATCGATCCGTATTTTGAGATGTGCGGCGAGGTGGATTTCCACGCGCGCACCGGCGAGGATTGTCTGGCCGCCAAGGTGGACATAGTGTTGCAGAAGATGCGCACCAAATACGCGGAATATGGCGTGAAGGACGATCCCTTCGTGATCGTGAAGGCGGACGCCGGCACCTACGGCATGGGCATCATGACCGTGAAAGATGCGAGCGAAGTGCGCGACCTCAACCGCAAGCAGCGCAACAAGATGGCGGTGGTGAAAGAAGGACTGTCGGTCTCGGATGTGCTGGTGCAGGAGGGCGTGTATACCTTCGAGCAGATCAACGAGGCGGTGGCCGAGCCGGTGGTGTACATGGTAGATCACTTCGTGGTCGGCGGCTTCTACCGTGTTCACACGGGACGCGGAGTGGACGAGAACCTGAACGCGCCGGGCATGCATTTCGTGCCGCTGGCGTTCGAGAGCAGCTGCACGCTGCCCAACCCGGACCGCGCGCCCGACGACACCCCGAACCGCTTCTATGCCTATGGTGTGGTGGCGCGCCTGGCGTTACTGGCAGCGTCCATCGAGCTGGAGGAACTGACCGCATGATGAGGATGCTCGTTGCAATGCTGGCCGCGCTGGTACTGCTCACCGGCTGCGGCAAAGAGCCTTTGTATCAAGAGCAAGCCTATGTGTTCGGCACCATCGTCGAGGTCAGCATCTACGGCGAGGATGAAGCCAAGGCACGCCAGGGCGCGGCGGCTGTGATGGCCGAGTTCCAGCGTCTGCACGACCTGTTGCATGCCTGGCAACCTTCCGCCTTGTCGTCGCTGAACGAGGCGTTCGCACATGGCAAACCGCATGCTGCATCTGCCGAACTGCTGTCCCTGTTGCAGGATGCGGAGCAGTTCTCTGTGCAGTCGGGCGGTACTTTCAATCCGGCGATAGGCAGCCTGATCAAAGCTTGGGGCTTCCAGTCGGACACCTTCCAGCCTGTGCTGCCTGATGCCCAGCAGATCGCGACGCTGCTCAAGGCGAACCCGCAAATGACTGACCTGTCCTATCTCCCGCCCGCCGCAGGCGCCACGGAAGAGCAGGTCAGCAGCAAGAACCCTGCTGTCATGGTCGACCTGGGCGGCTATGCAAAAGGCTATGCGCTGGATCGCGCAGTGGCTTTACTTCAGGAACAAGGCATCGCCAACGCGCTGGTCAACATCGGCGGCAACGTGATTGCACTAGGTACGCACGGCAAGCGCCCGTGGCAGATCGGCATCCAGCATCCACGCAAGCCGGGCGCGATCGCCACACTTGAACTGCGTGACGGTGAGGCCGTCGGCACCTCCGGCGATTACCAGCGTTACTTCGAATTGGACGGCAAACGTTATTGCCATCTGCTCGACCCGCGCACCGGCCAGCCCGTGCAGGGAGTACAGGCGGTGACCGTGCTGGCACGCGGCGAGCGCGCCGGCCTACTGTCAGATGTGACATCCAAGCCCATCTTCATTGCCGGCGTCTCCGGCTGGCGCGCGGCGGTACGCAGCATGCACCAGACCGACGCGCTGTTGATCGACGCGGAAGGCCGGGTCCACCTCACCGAAGCCATGCAGAAGCGCTTAGAATTCAGCGACAGTAAAACCGTTATCGATCCCGTGCCATGAACGAAGACGACCGCTTGCAACAGAACATACAGCGCAGCACTGCGCACCATGCGCTGAAGCAGGTACGCGGTATCGTGGATAAAGAGAACGCCGACGACGCTTTCAAGGCGCGGGCGCTGGGCTGGCTGTTGCGCTACGGTTGGTTGGTTATTTTGATCTTGGCGTTGTTGTTCGCACGTTACTTGGGAGTCATCTGATGGCCGGCATATTGGTGGTGGCGCACAACGCGCTGGGAGAGAGTCTGGTGGATTGTGTCCGGCATGTGCTGGGCAAGGTCCCTGAGAACGTGAGGGTGTTGTCGATGTATGCCGATGACGACCCGGAGCAGAAGCTGGCCGAGGGACATGCACTCATCCAGCAGCTCAACAAGGGCAACGGCGTGCTGATCCTCGCCGACATCTTCGGTGCCACGCCCAGCAACGTCGCGCGGCAACTATGCCGCAAGGAACACATCATGGGTGTCGCGGGTGTGAACCTGCCGATGCTATTGCGCGTGGTATGCCACCCCAACAAGGACATGCCCGAACTGGCGCGGATCGCGCTGGAAGGCGGTCGCGAATGCATCGTGACCATGGGCGACGAATAAGGTAATCAAATGCAGAATCAGGACGCACAGATCATCAACAAACTCGGCTTGCACGCACGCGCATCCGCCAAGCTGACGCAGACCGCCTCGCAGTTCCCGTGCGAGGTGTGGCTGTCGCGCAACGGCAAGCGCATCAACGCCAAGAGCATCATGGGCGTGATGATGCTGGCCGCAGCGAAAGGCTCGACCATCGCCATTGAGACCAATGGCGAGCGCGAGGACGAAGCGATGACGGCATTGCTGGCGTTGATCAACGACTATTTCGGAGAAGGCGAATGAGTTTCACCATTCATGGTTTGCCCGTCTCCAGCGGTATCGCTATCGGCCGTGCTCATCTGGTATCGCATACCTCGCTTGAGGTCTCGCACTATGTCTTGCCCAAGCACATGGTAGAAGAGGAGGTCGCGCGTCTCGATGCAGCCCTGCATTCGACACGGGAAGAGCTGACCGACTTGCGCACGCACCGCCCGCAGATGGCGGCGGCGGAATTCGATGCCTTCCTCGACCTGCACCTGATGATCCTCGGCGACGAGCACATCAGCCACGCCGCGCGCGAGATGGTGAAGGCTGAACATTGCAATGCCGAATGGGCGCTGAAGACGCAGATGGACGAGCTGGTCGCACAGTTCGAAGCCTTCGACGATGCCTATCTGCGCGAGCGCAAGACCGATGTGATCCAGGTGGTCGAGCGCATCCTCAAGGTGCTGGGCGGCCATCCCGGCCATGTGCCACCGACACCTCAGCAAGACACCGAGATGGTGCTGGTCGCGCACGACGTGAGCCCGGCAGACCTGATCCAGCTCAAGCCGCATCAGTTCTGCGCCATCCTCACCGACCTCGGCGGCGCCACCTCGCACACCGCCATCGTGGCGCGCGGTCTGAACACGCCGTGTATCGTCGGTCTGCATCATGCGCGCGAGCTGATCAAAGACCGCGACATGCTGATCGTGGACGGTGCGCAGGGCGTGGTCATCGTCAACCCGGACAAGAACCTGCTGGCCGAATACAAGCTACGCCAGAGCGAATGGCAACTGGAACGCCAGAAGCTCAAGCGCCTGAAGACGGCGCGCGCCAACACGCTGGACGGCACTGTCATCGATCTGCTGGCGAACATCGAGATGCCCACCGATGTGCAGCAAGTGAAGGATAACGGTGCCAATGGTGTCGGACTGTTCCGCAGCGAGTTCCTGTTCCTCAACCGCGATGAACTGCCGGACGAGGAAGAGCAGTACCAGGCCTACCGCACCGTACTGCAAGGTTTGAAAGACAAACCCGTCACCATCCGCACCTACGATTTGGGTGCAGACAAGCAACTCAAAGGCGTGACCCGCGTCGCCAGCAACCCGGCACTGGGCTTGCGCGCGATCCGCTTGTGCCTGGCCGAGCCGCAACTGTTCCGCACCCAGTTGCGCGCACTGCTGCGCGCCTCGGTGTACGGCAATCTGAAGATCCTGGTGCCCATGCTGTCGGGCGCATCGGAGATCAACCAGACCCTGCAGCTGATCGATTCGGTCAAACAGGAACTGACTGCGCAGAACATCCCTTTCCGCGAAGACGTCCCCATCGGCGGCATGATCGAGATCCCGGCCGCCGCACTGGCGCTGGGCGCATTCATCAAGAAGCTGGACTTCCTGTCCATCGGTACCAACGACTTGATCCAGTACACGCTGGCCATCGACCGCACCGACGAGGAAGTCGCGCATCTCTACGACCCCCTGCATCCGGCGATCCTTGAACTGCTGTCGCATGTGATCACCACCGCCAACAAGGCCGGCATCCCGGTCTCGGTGTGCGGTGAGATGGCAGGTGAGTTGTCCTACACGCGTTTGTTGCTGGGTATCGGCTTGCGCCAGTTCTCTATGCATCCGGCCCAATTGCTGGGTACCAAGCAGCGCGTGCTCACCACCAGCCTGTCCGAGATCGCGCCGCTGGTGCAACGCATCCTTCGTGCAGACGATCCGCTCAAGATCCGCGAGCTGTTGGATAAATTGAACGCGCTCTGACATTCGGATTTCAGTTAGCAAATAAAAACGGGCGTCCGAAGATGCCCGTTTTTATTGTTACTACTAGACCGAAGTCAGCTTAGAACGCGTGCACGAGACCGCCGCCGAATGTTTTGGCTGTCACGCTGGTCGCGCCGTTGGTCTTCTTGGATGCGTAAGCCGCAAAGACTTCAGTACGCTTGCTGAACTTATAAGCGTACTTCAGTGCCAATTGATTCACGTCGTTTGCTGCAGTAGCGCCCGTGGCGGTGGAGCCTGCCTTAGCATAGCTGGCAGCGATGCTGGAAGCACCCATGTTGATGCCGCCGACCAGTTCCACGTTTTTGCCGCTGACGCTGGCAGTCGCGCTGGTGTTGGTCTTGATGTTTTCCAGCATTGCACCAACCCATGCGTCAGCCAGATCGAACTTGCCAACCAGACGGAATGCGCTGTCTGTGGTTGCAACTGTTGTCTGGTCCGGACGGCTCTCATAGGCAGCTGCAGCGTAGATGCCATCTTGCTTGAAAGTGGCAGCCATGGAGAAGTTGCTCTTGTTGGATGTAGCAGTCTTGGCTTCGTCAGGTGTGTACATGAACGATGCTTGCAGGCCGCCCATCTTGGGAGACCAGTACTGAATCATGTTCTTTTGGCGGGTATTGAAGTTCTTGCCGGCCGAAATACCGATCACTTTAGTAGCGGTCCAGTCTGTCGTGTTGTCGAACAGTTCGATCGCGTTGTGTGCAACCTTGAACGGTGTATCCCAGTAACCCAGAACAACCTTACCGAAGCCGCCTTCCAGACCGGCACCGCTGTTACGCGTCTTGCCCATGCCTGCGCCAGTGCTGCCGTCTGCATCAACTTCCACTTCAAACTGGTACAGAGCCTTCAGGCCTTCGCCCAGGTCTTCGTCACCCTTCACGCCGAAACGCGAAGCATTGGTATTGACGCGCATTTTGCTAACAGTGCCAGAAACGCCAGTGTCGTGCGAATCCATAGTCAGGAATGCTTTGCCGTAAACAGTTACGTTTGCGTTGTCAGCGAAAGCCGGTGCGGAGAGGGCAGAGGCGATTGCCAGTGCGATCAGTTTTTGTTTCATGGTTACTCCTTAACGTTAATAAAATAACTGCACTTGGCTCTTAACGGTCAAGCGCCGAAAGAACTGGGTGCGGATGATGCCGCGCGTTTGTTACAGCTTTGTTAAGGTTGTCAGACTGTTTCATTTTTGCACCAGGGTTTTTTGCTCCGTGCTTGTGCTCAATTGACAGCCTGTAACAAAACACGGACACTTCGTCCCGTGCCGATTTGAGATCAGCTTGCGGGGCACGTTAAACATTCCAGCTAAAGCGAGACGACCCGCTCTAGCTGCCAGCTGTGCGGGTTTTGTTTTGGGAGTTCGTTTTGTCCGGATCTGTTGGAATCGTCAGCGCGCAATGCGCAACCTTTGAAGAGCCGCTGAGCTTCAGCTGCGGCAAGGTGCTGCCGCGCTTTGAACTGATGTACGAGACTTACGGCACGCTGAATGCCGACAAGTCGAATGCCATCCTCATCTGTCACGCGCTGTCCGGTCACCACCATGTGGCAGGCAGCTATGCCGATGACGAGAAGAACATCGGCTGGTGGGACAACATGATCGGCCCCGGCAAGCCTGTCGACACCAACAAGTTCTTCGTCATCGGTCTGAACAACCTCGGCGGTTGCCACGGCTCCACCGGCCCTGCCAGCATCGATCCTGCTTCCGGCAAACCCTACGGTTCCGATTTCCCCATGGTTACGGTGGAAGACTGGGTGCAAGCGCAAGCGCGGCTGGCCGACAGGCTCGGCATCCGGCAGTTCGCCGCCATCATCGGCGGCAGTTTGGGCGGCATGCAGGCGATGCAGTGGTCGATCACTCATCCCGAGCGCGTGCGCAACGTGCTGGCCATCGCCACCGCGCCGCACCTGACCACCGAGAACATCGCGTTCAACGATGTGGCGCGTAACGCCATCCTCACCGATCCGGATTTTCACGGCGGCGACTTCTACCAGTTCGGTGTGGTGCCCACGCGCGGCCTGCGTCTGGCGCGCATGCTGGGCCACATCACTTATCTTTCCGACGATGCGATGGCGGGCAAATTCGGGCGCGGCCTGCGCTCTGGCGAGTACAAATACGGTTACGACATCGAGTTCGAAGTCGAATCCTATCTGCGCTATCAGGGCGACAAGTTCGCCGCCTATTTCGACGCCAATACTTATCTGCTGATGACCAAGGCGCTGGATTATTTCGACCCGGCGCGCCACACCGAGCACAACCTCGCGCGCGCCTTCGCCAACGTGCAGGCCAACTATCTGGTGGTGTCGTTCTCCAGCGACTGGCGTTTCTCGCCCGACCGTTCGCGCGAGATCGTGAAAGCGCTGCTGCATAACAAGCGCGATGTGAGCTATGCGGAGATCACCTCGCAACACGGCCACGATTCCTTCCTGATGCAGGACGAACAGTATTTTGCGGTGATGCGCAATTATCTTGAGCGCGTGGCAGCGGAGGTAGCAGCATGAGCAGGAAGCAGGGGCCCCGTGCAGTGGGGATGCGACCGTCCGCGATTGCTTGCGGACACCGACAACACCAAGTGATGGATTTTGCAGTTGCCCTTTCGGAGGTGGCCCGATGAATACATCCATCATCCAATCCCGCCCGGATTTCGCCGCCATCGCTGCATGGATCCCGCAAGGTTCCTCGGTGCTCGACCTAGGTTGCGGCGACGGCAGCCTGCTGCGCTACCTTCGCGAGACGCGCGATGTGCGCGGCTACGGTGTGGAGATCAGCGACGCCAACATCGCGGCCTGCATCGCCAATGGCGTGAATGTGATCCAGAACGATCTGGATCACGGACTGGCCGATTTCGAGAGCGACTCCTTTGACTTCGTCATCCTGTCGCAGACGCTGCAGGCCACGCGCCATACCGAAGCCTTGATGAAAGAGATCGTGCGCGTCGGGCGTGGCGGCATCGTCAGCTTCCCCAACTTCGGCTACTGGAAGAACCGTTTGCAGATCATGCAAGGACATATGCCCGTGTCGAAGATACTGCCTTACCAGTGGTACGACACACCCAACGTGCACCTGTGCACACTGAACGATTTCGAACTGCTGTGCGATCACCTCGGCCTGCGCATCCTCGGCCGTCACGTGATGAACGACAGCGGTGATGTGAACCTGCTGCCCAACTTGCGCGGCAGCGTGGCGGTGTATCGCTTCAAGCGCGAGGTATGAGCGTCTGGGAGCAATTATTCACGAGACGCATGTTGATATGCGTTTTCACGGGTTTTGCCTCCGGCCTGCCGCTGTTCCTGCTGTTCAACCTTGTGCCTGCATGGCTGCGTAGCGAGCAGGTCGACCTGAAGACCATCGGCCTGTTCGCGCTGATCCAGTTCCCCTACACCTGGAAGTTCCTGTGGTCGCCGTTCCTCGACCGCTACGTGGTGCCGGTGCTGGGCCGCCGCCGTGGCTGGATGCTGCTCACGCAGATCGGCTTGCTGGCGACCATCGCCGCCATGGGCGGCTTCTCGCCGAGTAGCGACCTCGTCACCATCGCCTGGATCGCCACTCTGCTCGCGGTACTGAGCGCGACACAGGACATCGTGCTTGACGCCTACCGGCGCGAATTGTTGAGCGACGTTGAACTGGGTCTGGGTAACGCCATCCACGTAAACGCCTACCGCATCGCCGGATTGGTACCCGGTTCGCTGTCGCTGATCCTCGCCGATTTCCTGCCGTGGAGCACGGTGTTCATCATCACCGCGCTGTTCATGCTGCCCGGCATCGCCATGACGCTGATGGTGAGCGAACCGCACCGCGCCTCGCCTCCCAAGACACTGCGCGAAGCGGTGGTGGAACCGTTCCATGAGTTCATCACGCGCAAGGGCTGGAACAGCGCGCTGCTGGTGCTGGCCTTCCTGCTGTTCTACAAACTCGGCGACAGCATGTGCACTGCGCTGGCCACACCTTTCTATCTCGACATGGGCTTCACCAAGACCGACATCGGTCTCATCGCCAAAAACGCCGGCCTGTGGCCCTCCATCATCGGCGGCATGCTCGGCGGTCTGTGGATGGTGAAGATCGGTATCAACCGCGCACTGTGGCTGTTCGGCGTGGTGCAGGTGGTATCCATCTTCGGCTTCGCTTGGCTCGCCTCGCATGGCCCCTTCACCGAGATCGGCGTGGCCGAACGCACCCAGCTCGCCATCGTCATCGGCATGGAAGCCCTAGGCGTCGGCCTAGGCACCGTCGCCTTCGTTGCCTTCATCGCCCGCACCACCCACCCCGCCTATACGGCTACACAGTTCGCGCTATTTACCAGTTTGATGGCGATCCCGCGCACCTTCGCCAATGCGGCGACCGGCTGGCTGGTGGAGAGCATGGGATGGACGATGTTCTTCCTGTTGTGTGTGCTACTGGCGATACCGGGGATGCTGCTGTTATTGAAGGTTGCGCCGTGGAATGCGCAGCATTCAAGTCAGTCCTTGTAATCCACCAACAACGGAGCATGATCACTGAACCGTTGTTCCTTGTAGATGCCCGTTGAGACCGCTTTCTCCGCAATGCCGGGAGTGGCGATCTGGTAATCGATGCGCCAACCCACATCCTTGGCCCATGCCTGACCGCGATTCGACCACCATGTGTAGGCTTCCAGCTCGGGGTGCAGCTTGCGGAACACGTCGACGAAGCCGACTTCGTTAAACAACGCTGTCATCCAGGCACGTTCTTCGGGCAGGAAGCCGGAGTTCTTCTTGTTGCCTTTCCAATTCTTCAGATCCTTTTCGGTATGCGCGATGTTCCAGTCGCCGCAGACGACGACGTCTCGGCCGCTCTGCTTGAGCGCAACCATGTGCGGCATGAAGGCTTCCAGGAACTTGAACTTCACGGCCTGGCGCTCTTCGCCGCTGGAGCCGGAGGGCAGGTAGAGCGAGACCACGCTGAGGTTGCCGAATTGGGCTTCGATGTAACGGCCTTCCATGTCGAACTCGGGGATGCCGAGGCCGACGATGACGTTATCCGGTTTCTTTTTGCTGTAGATGCCCACGCCGCTGTAGCCCTTCTTTTCGGCATAGTGGAAATATCCGTGATAACCGAGCGGGGCGAGCATGTCGGGCGTCATGTCCGGTTCCTGCGCCTTGAGTTCCTGCACGCACAGGATGTCGGCATCCTGCTTGCCGAACCATTCGAGCAGACCTTTGTTGTAGGCGGAGCGGATGCCGTTGAGGTTGAGGCTGATTATTCGCATATCGTTGGTGCGTCTTCTGTAATCTGGGGTGACGGGCATTATAATGGCCGCATTCTTCAATTCGTTCCCATTCTCCCCATGCATGCATACCGCCAGGATTTCATCCGCTTCGCCGTCGCTCAGAACGTTCTCCGTTTCGGCGAGTTCCAGACCAAGGCCGGTCGTCTGTCGCCTTACTTCTTCAACTCGGGACTGTTCCAGGACGGTGCTGCGCTGCGCGAGCTTTGCCAGTTCTATGCGCAGGCCATCCTGGCCTCCGGCTTGGAGTTCGACATGCTGTTCGGCCCCGCCTACAAGGGCATCCCGCTGGTAGCGGGTACTTCCATCGCGCTGGCGGAGCAAGGACACAACGTGCCTTATTGCTTCAACCGCAAGGAGGCCAAGGATCACGGCGAAGGTGGCAACACGGTGGGGGCGAAGCTGGCCGGAAAAGTGCTGATCATCGACGATGTGATCTCTGCCGGCACCTCGGTGCGCGAGTCCATCGAACTTATCCGGGCGGCGGGTGCCGAACCCTGCGGCGTGGTGATCGCGCTGGACCGCATGGAGCGCGGACAGGGCGAGTTGTCGGCGGTGCAGGAGGTGCAACGCGACTACGGACTGCCGGTGGTTTCCATCGCCGCGCTGGATGATCTGCTCGGTTATTTGCAGGGGCAGGCGGACTTGGGGCAGAATCTGCAGGCAGTTCAAACTTATCGGGATAGATACGGGGTGAAATGATGATGAAATCGAAGATGCTGGTGGGTGTTGCGGCGTTGTTCGCAGCCATTTCGCTGAATGCAGAAGCCAAGCTCTACAAGTGGGTGGATGAGAACGGTACCACGCACTATGGCGAAACCATCCCGCCCAAGTATGCCAATCGCAACGCGCAGACTTTTGAAAAGGGCCGCGTGCAGGAGCGCGAGTCAACCCGAGAGAGCGCAAACGTGCAGAGAAAGATGTTGTCGGATGAAGAGGTGCAAGCCGAACGACATGACAACGCGCTGATCAACACCTACAGTTCCGACAAGGAGATCGACTTGGCGCGTGACCGCAACCTGCAGCAGGTCGAGGCGCGCATCAGCAGCTACACCACACTGCTCAAATCTGCCAATGAGAACCTTGTCAGCCTGCAGCAGGAGCAGGAACGGATCGCCAAGCAGAACCGCAAGACCCCAAAATCGCTGGAGGAGGATCTGGAAAATGCCAAGCTGCGCATCGAGCAGTTCCAGGCCGACTTGGACACCAACAAGGCGGAGCTGGAAGCGGTCAAAGCCCGATGCGCCAAGGACAAGGCCCGCTATCGCGAACTTAAAGGTCTGGCCCCTCTGGAAGGGCAGTGATCACATCGCGTTGAACCGGCTGTTGCCTGCTTCGTACTGCAGCAACTGTCCGTGTTCGATATCGAAGTACCATCCGTGCAGCGTCAAGCGGCCATCCTCCACACGCTCGCGTATCCAGTCGAAAGACAGCAGATTGTCGAGTGAGCTGAGTATGGCCTGCTGTTCGCAGGCCCGTTCCAATTCCTGACTCGAAGCATCCGGCAGCTCTTGCAACACCTTGTTGCGCGCCTGTTCCGCCAGCCTCATCCAGCTGCTGATGAAAGATTCCTGTCCGTCGATAGCCGAACCTCTCATCAATGCCTGAATGCCGCCACACTGTGCGTGCCCCAATACGATGACATGCTCTACACCCAATGTCTTCACACCGTATTCCAGCGCGGCGCTGGTGCCGTGACGCCCACCGATGCGGTTCTCGTCGGGCGGCACCAGATTGGCGACGTTACGGATGACGAACAGGTCGCCCGGCGCGCAATCGAGCACCAACGCCGGATCCACGCGCGAATCACAGCAGGCGACCACCAGTATCTTCGGGGTTTGCCCTTCTTGTACCAGTTGTCGGTACAACGCATCGTCGTCCGTGAAATGCTGTTCACGGAAACGATGGAATCCTTTTATCAGGTCTGCCGGATTGGTCATTCGCCTGTCAGGAGCCGCTGTGCTTCGCGGTATTTGTCTGCGGTCTTTTGCAGGATGTCGGCGGGGATAGCCGGTGCGGGCGGTTGCTTGTTCCAGCCCGATGTTTCCAGCCAATCGCGCACGAACTGCTTGTCAAAGCTGGGCGGGTTGCTGCCAACCTGGTACTGGTCGGCGGGCCAGAAACGCGAGGAATCCGGCGTCAGTGCTTCGTCGATCAGATACAACTTGCCATCGGCGTCAGTGCCGAATTCGAACTTGGTGTCGGCGATGATGATGCCGCGCGTCAGCGCGTAATCCGCCGCTTCGTTGTACAGCGCCAGTGTGGCGTTCTTCACCTGCTCAGCCATGTCCGCACCCAACAACTTCTTGGCTTCCTCGAACGAGATGTTCTCGTCATGGTCGCCCACTGCGGCTTTGGTGGAGGGCGTGAACAATGCCTGCGGCAACTTCTGTGCTTCCTGCAGGCCGGCGGGCAACTGGATGCCGCATACCGCGCCGGTCTTCTTGTAATCCTTCCAGCCGGAACCGACCAGATAACCGCGCACGATGGCTTCGATCGGCAGCGGTTTCAGTTTTTTGGTAACGAAGGCACGGCCGCGCACCTGCGCCTTTTCGGCGTCGCTCTTCACCACTGCTTCGGGATCGATGCCGGACAGATGGTTTGGAATGACATGGCCGAGTTTCCTGAACCAGAAATTCGACACCGCCGTCAGCACTTCGCCCTTACCGGGGATAGGCGTAGGCAGGATGAAATCGAACGCGGACAGGCGGTCGGTCTGCACGATCAGCAGATGGTCGGCATCCACTTCGTACAGGTCGCGTACTTTGCCACGGTGGAGGAATTTCAGGCTGGGCAGATCGGATTCATGCAAGGCTGAAGACATCTTGACCTCAGTAGTTTGTTATTGCGGACGTGACAACGCCCCCGTTTCCGGGGGCGCCTTCGCGAAATTACGCGCCTTTGTGGTAACCGACCACGCGCTCGACTTCGTTCTTCGAGCCGAGGATGACCGGCACGCGCTGGTGCAGACCTGTGGGTTGCAGTTCCATGATGCGCTCACGGCCGGTGGAGCTCATGCCGCCTGCCTGTTCCACGATGAAGGACATCGGGTTGGCTTCGTACATCAGACGCAGTTTGCCCGGCTTGCTTGGATCCTTGGTGTCGAACGGATACATGAAGATGCCGCCGCGTGTCAGGATGCGGTGCACTTCGGCCACCATGGAAGCGACCCAACGCATGTTGAAGTTCTTCTCGCGTCCGCCGTCCTTGCCCTTCATACACTCGTCGACATACTTTTGCACCGGCGCTTCCCAGAAGCGCTGGTTGGACATGTTGATGGCGAACTCGGCTGTGTCTTCCGGGATGGTCATGTTCGGGTGGGTCAGGAAGAAGTCGCCGACATCGCGATCCAGTGTGAAGCCGTTCACGCCGTGGCCGGTGGTGATCACCATCATGGTGTTGGGGCCGTACAGTGCATAGCCACCGCACACTTGCTTGGTGCCGGGCTGCATGAAGTCGGCAGCGGTGGGGTTGGTCACGCCTTCAGGGCAACGCAGGATGGAGAAGATGGTGCCGACGGAGATGTTCACGTCGATGTTGGACGAGCCGTCCAGCGGATCGAAAGTGATCAGGTATTTGCCGCGCGGGTACTGTTTGGGGATCTCGTAGATGTCATCCATCTCTTCGGAAGCCATCGCTGCCAGGTGGCCGCTCCACTCGTTGGCCTTGATGAACACTTCGTTGGTGATGATGTCGAGTTTCTTCTGTGTCTCGCCTTGCACGTTCTCGCTGCCTGCGGAACCCAGCACGCCGATCAGCGCGCCCTTGTTCACGTCATGCGCGATCTGCTTGCAGGCAGATACGATGTCGCTGATCAGGCCGGTAAAGTCGCCGGTTGCGCCCGGGATCTGACGTTGTTCTTCGATGATGAACTGGATCAAACTCTTGCTCATGCTGCTCTCCTCTTTTAGAAATTTTTTCAACTGCCGGATTTTACAGGTTTTACGGCCCTTACTCCACGGCTATTTGCCTGCGCCTGTGCGCGGCTTTCCGCGCGTGCTGATCAGGCTGGCAGCAACGCTGGCCCCGATCAGCACGGCGACTATGGCTAGCGATGCCTGCACGGGGATGTGGTACCAAGGTGCGACCAGCATCTTGGAGCCAATGAAAGCCAGCACCATCGCCAAACCGTATCTCAGCAGGTGGAAACGGTCGGCCACGTCTGCCAGCAAGAAATACAGCGCGCGCAACCCCATGATCGCGAAAATATTTGAGGTGAACACGATGAAAGGATCGGTGGTGATCGCGAAGATGGCCGGGATGGAATCTACTGCAAACACCAGATCGGATACTTCCACCAGCAGCAACACCAGGAACAGCGGCGTAAAGTAGCGCACGCCATCCTTGGTCACGCTGAACCTCTCGCCGTGGTCGCCCTCCGAGATACGCAGATGGCGGCGTGCAAAACGCAGCACCGGATTGTTCTCCAGATCGGGCTGCTTCTCTTCAGCCACCAGCATGCGTACACCCGAAACGACCAGGAACGCCCCAAACAGGTACAGCACCCAGCTGAACTCTTGCACCACCCAGGCCCCCGCCAAGATCATTACCGCACGCATCACGATCGCGCCGAGCACGCCGTATATCAACACGCGGCGCTGGTATTCTGGCGGAACATGGAATGCGCCAAAGATCAGCAGGAACACGAAAACATTGTCCACCGACAGGGACTTCTCGATCAGGTAGCCGGTAAGGAACTCCAGCGCCTTGGCATCGGCGACCGCTTCGCCGGCCGTTCCTTTCAAGTGCCACCACAGCAGGCCGTTGAAGATCAAAGCCAGCGATACCCAAACCAGCGACCAGAGCGCCGCTTCCCTGACGCTCACCTTATGCGCTTTGCGACCCCCGAGCACGAACAGGTCCAACGCCAGCATCGCCAGGACAAAGAGGATGAATGCGCCCCACATCCAGGGTTCGCCGATATTGTTCATGTAGCCTTCTCGTGGGTAATTCGCGCTCGTCTGTATTGTTGCAGGCAGCAAATTGGCTCTTTATTTGCCGCAAAGTTTTAAGCGGCTGGGTTATTTCGCTCCCAGCTTGGCCAATGCCTGATCTGCCGACTCGTCGTAGCGGGCGCGTTCCTTCTTCGCTGCATCCTCCAGCGCTTGGTTGATCTCTGGATATTTCAGCGCCAGGATGCGGGCCGCCAGCATGGCGGCGTTCTTTGCGCCATCCACCGCCACTGTCGCTACCGGAACACCGGGCGGCATCTGCACGGTGGCCAGCAAGGCATCCAGTCCTGACACCACGCCGCCGGACAGCGGCAGACCGATCACCGGCAGACGCGTATGCCCGGCGATCACTCCGGCCAGATGGGCTGCCATGCCGGCGCAGCCGATCAGCACTTGCACGTCTTCCTTATGTGCGCGCTCGATGTAAGCGACCACTTTATCCGGTGTGCGGTGGGCCGATGCCACCACGATCTCGCTGGCGATGCCGAGATCCGACAATGTGTCGCGCACTTTGACCACAGTGGGCAGATCGTTCGGGCTACCGGTGAGGATGCCCACCAAAACCTTGCCGTTAGATGCGAGTTGCATGCTTGCTCTCCTTGATTTGCTTATTTGGTCAGGGCGATGAACAGTTCCGGCAGCTTGATCGGCAGCTGGGTCACGTTGTCCACGATAGTGTATTGCTTGCCGAAGATGTCGGAAACATATTCATCGGCCTTGGGATCCAGATTGATACAGTAGGTATAGATACCCTCCTGGTCCAGCTCCCTCACTGCCTGTTTGGCATCCTGGATCAGCAGTTGCGGATCGTGCACGTCGATATCCGCAGGTTCGCCGTCGGTCAGGATCAGCATCAGCTTCTTGTCTGCCTGCTGTGCCTTCAGATAATGTCCGGCATGGCGCATCGCGGCACCCATACGGGTGGAATAGCCGGCCTGCATCTCGGCCAGACGCGACTTCACTTCGTCGCCCCAGGGCTCCTTGAAGCCCTTGAGGTGGTAGTAGCGCACGTCGTGGCGGGTATTGGAATGGAAACCGCCGATGGCGAACGAATCGCCGACCTGCTGCACCGACCATGCCAGCAGCGATACCGCTTCCTGACTCAGTTCGAGGATGGTCTGCTGGCTGCCCGCTGCCTTCTCACTGAGCGATTGCGACAGGTCGACCAGCAATGTGACCGCGAAGCTGCGACCGTCGGTACGGTGCGACATGTTGATGCGCGGGTCGGGCGAGGAACCGCTTTTGAAATCGATCAACGAACGGATCGCCACATCCAGATCGAGTTCGGAACCTTCTTCCTGATAGCGGATGCGCACCTTGTCCTGTGGCTTGAGCATCTCCAGCATGGCCTTCAGTCGCTTGGCCAGTTTGCTGTGCTTGAGCAACAGATCATCGATCTTGGCGGGATTGCCGCGCGGATGCAGTGCCTCGTACACGCTTACCCAGTCCGGGCGATAGTTCTGCGCGTTATAGTCCCACTCATCGTAGTGACGCGGCGGTAGACCGTTCAGTTCATCTTCCGTCGTCTGGCGTTTGTCGAGATGTTCAAACATCTCATCCTCATCGCTCTCTTCGATGTAGATCCACAGATGGCGGTTGTCATCGCGGTAGCTGACTTCGGTATTGTCGAAATACATCTTGGCCGACAGATCGCGCTGCCCGCGGATGCGGGCGATGAATGACAGAGCGACAGATGACATTTCCGCGCTGGTCGATTCACCCGTTGCCATCAGATCCAAAAACCGTTTTACAAATTCTTTAACGTGGATATTTTCATACTTGTAGTCCGGGTCAAGGATTGCACGTGACAGCATCGCCAGTCTGAGCCTGAACACGGAGATACCCTGTTCCTCGAGCTGCAGATCCTCTTCCTTTGGCACCGGATGCAGCGCCAGGAATAATTTGCGTAATCCTGGGTATTTCTGGCACGCCAGATATTCCACGCGCGAATCCTCGAATATCTCGACACTGGCTCTCTGAAAAGGACTCCAGTTGTCCACGATCATCTTCTGCGACCAGCGACGATGTGCTGCCATGTGTGCCAGCGCAGCGCGATACCGGCCTATCCCCGATATCCCATCCATTTCGTCGTACACGTCAGGCAAACGGATGCCATCATCGGTGAAGTAGGGCATTGGATTGCGTAATTCATCGAAAGCGACTGAATACGGTATGAGGTAATCGCTGTCGTTCCAAAGTGCCCTGATGTAGGTATCCAGTTTGCGCTCGTTATCCACAAGCAATGTGCCATGCCGTTCGCGTTGCATGACAGCGATCGCGTCAGCCGACGTCAAGTTGAAATATTCAATTTGTCGTTCTGGGTGATTGTTGTAGTACTTGATACCGTATTCGATCCAGTTACGAAGTCCCTGCAGGGACAGCACACCCAGCAATCTTGGTGCTTGTTTAAGCAACTCCGGCAGTCCTGGGCTGGGAAAGGTCGTATGGTGCCCGTGCACTGAACCCGAGGTTCTATCCATCATGTCGCGGATCACCTCGATGTAGCGCTTGAACATCTTATTACTGCTAAGTCGCCTTGCTGCTGCACCGCTGGTCTGCAGGAATGGCACAATCGCCTTGAAGTTGGTGTGCGTGGACATGTACTGCGAGAACTCGCGCATCTCGGTCAGCGCTTGTTCGCCTACAATCGCCGCCACGCCCGGTGCTTCTTCCAGATAGACCAGCAGCGGCTCTGCGCCACGCCCCATCTTGCCGATGATGCGCGCGTTTTCGATGTAAGTTTCAAGGCCCTCTGCCGACAGCAAGGCCTTGGCTTCCTTCAGGCATTCATCAAAGACGGCATTCACCTGTGAGAATTTGCAGCTCAGCTTCTCCCAGTACATCACTGTCTCTTCGGTTCTGTCCGTCACGGCTTCCGTCATAGATCAGCCCTCTGTAATTCGCATCGCCTTTTGTTTAGGCGAACGAAGCATCGATCGCGTGATCGAGCGTGTCGCGGATATCTGCGTCGTCGGTGATCGGACGCACCATCGCCATACGGCATGCTGCTTTGGGATCGACACCATTCTTGATCAAAGTTGCTGCGTATACCAACAGACGTGTAGAGATACCTTCATCCAGCCCGTGACCTTTCAAGTTACGTGCTGCTTGGCCTATCTGCACCAGCTTGCCGCAGATCGCCACGTCTAGATTGGTCTCCTTGGACAGAATATCTGCTTCCAACTCCGCACTCGGGTAGTCGAACTCGAAACCCGTGAAGCGCTGTTTGGTGGATTGCTTCAGATCCTTCATCAGACTCTGGTAGCCCGGGTTATACGAGATCACCAACTGGAAGTCAGGGTGTGCTTCGAGCAACTCACCCTTCTTGTCCAGCGGTAAGGTACGGCGGTGGTCGGTCAGCGGGTGGATCACCACGGTGGTGTCCTGACGTGCTTCAACCACCTCATCAAGATAGCAGATCGCGCCGATGCGGGCTGCTGTGGTGAGCGGGCCATCGAGCCAACGCGTGCCGTTCGCATCGAGCAGATAACGTCCGACCAGATCGGATGCTGTCATGTCTTCGTTACAGGCCACGGTGATCAGCGGCTTGTTGAGTTTCCATGCCATGTATTCAATGAAACGCGACTTGCCGCAACCGGTCGGCCCTTTGACCATGACCGGCAAACGGGCGTTGTAAGCCGCTTCGTAAAGCGCCACTTCGTCGCCTTGCACTTGGTAGAACGGCTCTGTGTGGACCTTGTATTGTTCTTTGTTATCCATAACGAACTCCTTGGTTCTACGCATATCCGCAATTGAATTGCGGCTTTTCTGCGTCTGGAAAAAAACGCCCCCAACGTGTGGGGGCGCGTTTTATTGCTTCGATACAGCCTGAGCTTACTTGTGTACGCCCAGCTTCTCGCGCCATCCTGCAAAGTACTTGTCCGCATCCTTGGGGAAGGACTCGAATGCGCGGGCGAACTCTTTGTGAGTCTTGGCGTATTCGATCGGATCTGTACCAGTCTTCCAGCACTCGTAAGCCTGACCCAGCGAGATGCCACCAGCAGCAGGGCTGTCGATGTGGCCGAATGCACCACCACCGCAGGTGTTGATCACGTTGCCGTGGCCCAGATTCTCGAAGAAGCCTGGCAGGCGCAGTGCGTTCATGCCGCCGGAGATGATCGGTGCTGTTGGCTTCATGCCGTACCACTTCTGGTAGAAGTAAGGTCCTTGGCACTCGTCACGCTCAAGCATGTATGCCAGAACGGTTTCCTTGGCGTGGCCTTCCATCTTGCCGTAGCCCATGGTGCCCGTGTGAATACCGGAAGCACCGGACAAACGGGAGATCTTCATGTAGCACAGCGGATCCATACCCATCGGCGACTTGTAGGAAGTCACAGCGCCGTGGCCTGCACGGTGGAAGTGCAAGAAGGTATCCGGGAAGGCACGGCGGCAGGTTGTCACACCAGCTGGGCCGGTCACGAAACCGTCTACCAAGAATGCAACATGCTTCTCGTTACCGTATTTGGCGAACTCGCTCAGGATGTATTCGCCACGCTTGATCATTTCAACGTGGTAGTCAGCAGTTACGTTTGCCGAGAACAATTTTGGATTGCCAGTTTCTTGCTGCGCCTTGTCCATCATTGCTGCAACCTTAGGAATTACCACTTCCATCGGGCAGAAAGGCTGGTTAGCTTGTGGTTCGTCGTTCTTGATGAAGTCGCCGCCGAGCCAGAAGTCGTAACAGGCTTTAGCGAACGGATCCGGGCGCAGGCCCAACTTCGGCTTGATGATGGTACCGGCGATATAACCGCCATCCACTTCCGGACGACCCAGTACTTTCCACAAGTCCTTGATGCCAGTGCTAGGGCCGTCGAACTTTTTGATCATGCACTCAGGTACCAAGAAGTCCAGCATGCGCAGACCATTATGGTCACCCATACCCTGGTTGTTACCGAGAATCAAAGACCACATGTGCGATACGTTGTAGAAACCATCTGTCAGGTTCGGGTCGAACAGATCAACCGGATATGCGATCTTCATCAGACCACCGCCCTTGACAGGGTCATCGCCGAATGCAGTTTCGTCGATCTCGTATACCAGCGCGTCCACACCACGTGTGAAGTCGTCAGTTGTGGAAACTTCTACGTTGGTACCAGTTGAGGATTCGGCTGCAACGTGCGCAGCTACTTCCAGGAAGCCGTAGCCTTTTGCAGGAATGAGCTTATATGCCACCAGCAAGTGCTTACCGCCAGCGATCAAATCTGCTTCCTTAAGATTCAGATTTGAGTAACGATTCGATTGATCCATTGTTTTCTCCTCTTGTCGTTTAAATATTCTTGCAACGAAGCGCAATGTACGCATCCGCTATCATAAATAACAGTCAAATATTTTTATCGCTACCATAAGCAATGCTTATGTAATAAACTTTGACCATCATGTTGCCGCTCACCTTACGTCAGCTTCAGGTCTTCGAAAGTGTCTCCCGCCACTTGAGTCATTCGCGCGCCGCTGAAGAGCTGTTTCTATCGCAACCCGCCGTTTCCATGCAGATCAAGCAGGCTGAACAGACTATCGGAATCCCCCTGTTCGAGCAAGCTGGCAAGCGCCTGTTCCTGACCGAGGCCGGGCGGGAGTTGATGCATTATTCGCGTGCCATATTGCAATTGATGCAGGAGATGGAATCCAGCTTCGATGCGATGAAGGGTATGGAGCGCGGCAAGTTGAACATCGCTGTCGTCAGCACGGCCAACTACTTCATGCCGCAGCTGCTGGCGAGCTTCATCCAACTTCATCCCGGCATTCAAGTATCCCTATCCGTGGCCAACCGCGATGCAGTCGTCAAGCAGCTCTCCGAGAATCTCGCCGACCTTGCCATCATGGGCCAGCCGCCGGCCGGTACCGAGATGGTCGCCAAGCCATTTTTGCAGAATCCTATGGTCGTGATCGCTGCCCCCACTCATGCACTGGCTGGCATTACGCATGTTCAGGCGCATCAGTTGGCCAAAGAGACTTTCCTGTTGCGCGAACTGGGTTCCGGTACGCGTGGCGTGGTCGAGCGCTACTTTGACAGCAACAAGCTTCCTCTGCCCGCGCACATGGAAATGGACACCAACGAGGCAATCAAGCAATCGGTTCAGGCGGGCATGGGAGTCGGCATCATCTCCCGCCACGGCATCGAGCTTGAACTGGAGACCGGGCGGCTCGTCATTCTGGATGTGGACAGTTTTCCCATCGTGCGGCACTGGTACATCGTGCAACGCAAGGACAAGCGCTCGTCGACTGCGGTCATGGAATTCGAAAAGTACCTGATCGCCCAGTCACAGATCCAAGCGACGGACAAATAAAAAGCGACCCGAAGGTCGCTTTTTATTTGCTAGCTGAGGCGTTCGATCACTTCACGATCGCGTTCAGTTCGCCCTTGATGTAACGCATTGCCATGGCATCCAGCGCGATCGGCTTGATCTTGCCGGCTTGGCCAGCGGAACCGAAGGCTTCGTAACGTGCCTTGCAGATCGCCTTCATCGCCTTGGTGGTCTCGGCCAGGAACTTGCGCGGGTCGAAGTCCTTGGGGTTGTTGGCCAGATAGCGACGGGTAGCGCCGGTAGAGGCCATGCGCAGGTCAGTGTCGATGTTCACTTTGCGCACGCCGTGCTTGATGCCTTCAACGATCTCTTCGACCGGCACGCCGTAAGTCTGTGGCATCGCGCCGCCGAACTGGTTGATGATCTCCAGCCACTCTTGCGGCACGGAAGAAGAGCCGTGCATCACCAGATGTGTGTTGGGGATACGTGCGTGGATCTCTTTGATGCGGCTGATCGCGAGCGTGTCGCCTGTGGGCGGCTTGGTGAACTTGTAGGCGCCGTGGCTGGTGCCGATGGCGATGGCCAGTGCGTCGACTTGGGTCAGCTTGACGAACTCGGCTGCTTCGTTCGGATCGGTCAGCAGCTGATCGTGGCTCAACACGCCTTCAGCGCCGTGGCCGTCTTCCTTTTCACCATGGCCGGATTCCAGAGAACCCAGGCAACCCAATTCGCCTTCGACGGAAACGCCGACCGCGTGGGACATCTCAACCACGCTCTTGGTGACATTGACGTTATATTCGAAGGAAGAAGGCGTCTTGCCGTCGGTCATCAAAGAACCGTCCATCATCACGCTGGAGAAGCCGGACTTGATGGCGTTGATACAGACTGCCGGCGATGCGCCGTGGTCCTGGTGCATGACGACGGGGATATGTGGGTACATCTCGACCGCTGCTTCGATGAGGTGACGCAGGAACGGCTCGCCTGCGTACTTACGCGCACCGGCGGAACCCTGCATGATCACCGGGCTGTTGGTTTCATCGGCCGCTTCCATGATGGCCTTGACCTGTTCCAGGTTGTTGACGTTGAACGCCGGCAGGCCGTAGCTGTTTTCTGCCGCGTGATCGAGTAGTTGACGCAAGGATACGAGTGCCATTATTTCCTCCTGATATTAATTACAAAACATTAACTTTTACGATGATCGCCGACGCGCACGATCTTCATGGTGTTGGTGTGACCGGCTTTACCGATGGCTTCGCCCACGGTCATCACGATGAGGTCGCCTTCCTGCACCATGTTCAAGCGCAGTAATTCATTTTCCGCCTGACGCAGGGTGACAGAATGATCGTCCGAAGTGGATTCGAACGCGATCGGATGTACGCCGCTGAACAACGTGACTTTGCTCAGTGTGGCTTCCATCGGTGTCATCGCAAAGATCGGTGTCTCTGCGCTGGTACGCGACATCCACAGAGCGGTTGAACCGGATTGTGTCAGGGCGACGATGGCTTTCACCTTGAAGTGAGAGGCAGCATACAAGGCCGACATTGCGATCGATTGGTCGATGCGGGCAAACTTGTTGTGCTCCAGACGGCGGTCCGTTGCGCTGTCTTCACTTTCTTCTTCGGCATTGAGACAGATACGCGCCATCGATTCGATGGTTTCGACCGGATAGTCACCGACGGCGGTTTCTGCCGACAGCATCACCGCATCGGTTCCGTCCAGAACCGCGTTGGCCACGTCGGATACTTCCGCTCTGGTCGGGATCGGTGCTGTGATCATCGATTCCATCATCTGAGTGGCAGTGATGACCAGGCGGTTCTTGGAGCGTGCCAGTTTGATCATTTTCTTCTGCAGACCGGGTACGGCCGCATCGCCTACTTCGACCGCCAAGTCACCGCGTGCGACCATGATGCCGTCGGAGGCTTCGATGATCTCGCCCAGTACGGGAATGGCTTCTGCACGTTCGATCTTGGCGATGAGCAAACTCTTGCCACCTGCTGCGTGCATCAACTCGCGCGCAAGCTTCATGTCGCTAGCCGAACGCGGGAAGGAAACAGCCAGGAAGTCCGCTTTGATCAGCGCGGCTGTCTTGATGTCTTCCTTGTCCTTGTCCGTCAGCGCCGGCGCGGTCAGTCCGCCACCTTTGCGGTTGATGCCCTTGTTATTGGACAGCACGCCACCGCGCACGACCACGCAATGCACCTCGGCGCCTTTGACGCCGGTAACATGGAATTCCAGCAAGCCGTCGTTAAGCAACAGAACAGTGCCGATCTCCACATCCTGCGGCAATTCCTTGTAATCCAGCCCGACGCGTTCCTGATTTCCCAGGCCTTCCAGCTCGGCATCAAGAATGAAAGCGTCGCCTGGCTTCAGCACGATCTTGTCATTCTCGAACTTGCGTACGCGGATCTTCGGTCCTTGCAGGTCGGCGAGGATACCGACCGTACGGCCTGCAGTGGCCGCTGCCGCACGCACGATCTCGGCGCGCTTCTGATGGTCTTCGGCCGTGCCGTGTGAGAAGTTCATACGCACGACATCGACGCCGGCTCGTATGATCGCGGTCAACGACTTCAGGTCATTGGTCGCGGGCCCCAGGGTTGCTACTATTTTTGTTCTGCGCAGCATGATTTCCTTGATTGAATCTTGCGAATTTCCCCGCGTCCGTCTCTCTCCATCGAGGACGCGGGGCACCCTTCTGTTTTACTGCTTTGCGCGTTCTTCCAGGATCGCCACTGCCGGCAATGTCTTGCCTTCGAGGAATTCCAGGAACGCACCGCCTGCGGTGGAGATATACGAAACCTTGTCGAAGATGTCGTACTTCTGGATCGCGGCTATGGTGTCGCCACCGCCAGCCAGTGTGAATGCACTGGTTTCCGCAATCGCCTTGGCGATAGTCTTGGTGCCTTCGCCAAACTGGTCGAACTCGAACACGCCGACCGGTCCGTTCCACACCACAGTACCTGCCTTCATGATGATGTCAGCCAATTCCTGTGCAGATTTTGGACCAATGTCGAAGATCATGTCGTCATCAGCCACATCGCCCACGTCTTTCAGGACTGCCGGCTCATTGGCATCGAATTTCTTGCCGCACACCACGTCCACCGCGATGGGGATATTAGCGCCGCGTTGTTTCATTTTTTCGATCAATGCCTGCGCGGTCGGGATCAGGTCGTCTTCGCACAGCGACTTGCCGACATTGCCGCCAGTCGCTTTGATGAAGGTGTTGGCGATACCGCCACCCACGACCAACTGCTCACACTTCTCGGACAATGATTCCAGCACGGTCAGCTTGGTAGAGACCTTGGAACCACCGACGATGGCGACCATCGGACGTGCCGGGCTGAGCAATGCCTTGGTCAGCGCTTCCAGCTCTTGCGTCAGCAAAATGCCTGCGGCAGCAACTGGCGCGTACTTGGCCACGCCGTGAGTGGAAGCTTCGGCGCGGTGGGCCGTGCCGAATGCGTCCATCACGAACACGTCGCAAAGAGCGGCATATTTCTTCGCCACTTCTTCAGTGCTTTTCTTTTCGCCTTTGTTGAAACGACAATTCTCCAGCAACACCAATTCACCATCGGCCACGTCGAAACCTCCGTCGATCCAGTCGCGGATCAGACGCACGGGCTTGCCCAGTTTATTGGCGATATCGTCTGCTACCGGCTTGAGCGAATTCTCGTCGGAGAACACGCCTTCTTCCGGGCGGCCAAGGTGAGAGGTCACCATCACTTTGGCACCTGCGTTCAGAGCGGCGTTGATGGTTGCCATGGAAGCGCTGATACGCGCATCGGAGGTCACCTTGCCATCTTTGACGGGCACATTGAGATCAGAACGGATCAGGACGCGCTTGCCCTTCAGATCCAGGTCGGTCATTTTGATTACGGACATGATTTTTCCTTCTACAGACTGAAACTTAAAGGGCTGGCAACTGCCAGCCCTTGTTCAACATGGATTACTTGGCAATGTGCTGCGCGAAACGCAGCATGTTGCAGGTGTAACCATATTCATTGTCATACCAGGACACGACCTTGACGAAGGTGCCATCCAGCGCGATGCCTGCTTCCGAATCGAAGATGGAAGAGAAGCCACAACCGCGGAAGTCAGTGGAGACCACTTTCTCGTCGGTGTAACCCAGCGTCTTGCTCATGTCGCCGCTCTGCGATGCCTTCTTCATGGCGGCGCAGATCTCTGCGTAGCTGGCTTCCTTGTTCAATTCCACAGTCAGGTCGACCACGGATACGTCGGATGTCGGCACGCGGAATGCCATACCGGTCAGCTTGCCGTTCAACTCTGGCAACACCACACCCACTGCCTTGGCTGCGCCAGTAGAGGAGGGGATGATGTTTTCCAGGATGCCGCGGCCGCCGCGCCAATCTTTTTTGGACGGGCCGTCGACTGTCTTCTGGGTAGCAGTCGCTGCGTGCACAGTTGTCATCAGACCGCGCTTGATGCCCCAGTTGTCATTCAGTACTTTAGCGACCGGAGCCAGGCAGTTGGTGGTGCAGGAAGCGGCAGAAACGATTGCCTCGCCCTTGTAGGCAGTGTGGTTCACGCCGTACACGAACATCGGTGTCTTGTCCTTGGAAGGTGCTGACATCACCACCTTCTTGGCACCGGCAGCGATGTGCTTCTGGCAGCCGGCATCATCAAGGAAGAAACCGGTGCATTCCAGCACCAGCTCGGCGCCCACTTCGTTCCACTTCAGGTTGGACGGATCGGTCTCGGCGGTCAGGCGGATCTTCTTGCCGTTCACCACCATATTGTTTCCGTCTACGCCCACTTCGCCCTTGAAGTTTCCGTGCACGGAATCGTATTTCAGCATGTATGCCAAGTAATCCGGCTCCAACAGGTCGTTGATCGCGACCACTTCGAGCTCGGGGAAGTCCTTAGCGATTGCGCGGAATGCCATGCGGCCGATACGACCGAAACCATTGATACCAACTTTGATTGCCATGTTTTCTCTCCCGTTTAGTAATTAAATTATGTCTTACAGCACCGACTTCACGGCCTTGACTACGTTCTCCGTAGTAAAGCCGAAGTGCTTGAACAGCTCGGGTGCCGGAGCGGACTCACCGAAGGTGTCCATACCAACCACTGCGCCATCCAGAACATACTTGTACCAACCACCGGTCACGCCCGCTTCGACCGCCACGCGCTTGCTGCCCTTCGGCAATACGCTGTCCTTGTAGGCTTGGTCTTGCTTGTCGAACACGTTGGTGGATGGCATCGATACCACACGCACGTTGATACCTTCTACTGCCAATGCTACTTGTGCGCTCAGTGCCAGCGACACTTCGGAGCCAGTCGCGATGATCACTGCTTGCGGCTTGCCACCTGCCGCTTCAGACAGAACATACGCTCCCTTGCGGATGTTGGCGATCTGCGCTGCATCACGCTTCTGGAACGCCAGATTCTGGCGGCTGAAGATCAGGCTGGATGGGCCGTCGGTACGCTCGACTGCAGCGACCCATGCCACGGCGGACTCAACGGTGTCGCACGGACGCCATACTTCCATGTTCGGGATGTAACGCAGCGTAGCAGTCTGCTCGACCGGCTGGTGGGTCGGGCCGTCTTCACCCAGACCAATGGAGTCGTGGGTGAACACATAGATCACGCGCTGCTTCATCAGTGCCGACATGCGCAGCGCATTGCGTGCGTATTCGGAGAACATCAGGAAGGTTCCGCCGAACGGCAGGAAGCCGCCGTGCAAGGCCATACCGTTCATGATGTGCGACATGCCGAACTCGCGCACGCCGTAGCTGATGTAGTTGCCTGGCTTCTTGCCACTGACATGGTGCGCGCCTGTCCAGTTGGTCAGGTTGGAACCGGTCAGGTCGGCGGAACCGCCAAGGAACTCTGGCAGGGCAGGTTGCAGGCCGTTGATGGCATTTTGCGAAGCCTTACGAGTAGCGATTGTTTCAGCCTTCTCGTTGGTCTTGGCAATGAACTCAGCAGCGTGAGCAGTCCAGTTTGCTGGCAACTGGTTATTGATGCGGCGCTCGAACTCAGCAGCTTCTTTTGGGAATGCAGCCTTGTATTCGGCGAACTTATTGTTCCACAGCTTTTCCAGGCCTTCGCCCTTGGTGCGGGCATCCCATGCTTCGTACACGTGAGCGGGGATCTCGAACGGGGGATATTTCCAGCCGATGTGTTCGCGAGTTGCAGCGACTTCAGCATCGCCCAGCGCTGCGCCATGCACGTCGTGTGTACCTTCCTTGTTCGGAGAACCGGCACCGATCACGGTCTTGCAGCAGATCAGTGTCGGCTTGTCGGTTACGGCCTTGCCAGCCTCGATCGCGGCGTTGATCGCCTCGGGATCATGACCTTGCACATCGGCAATGACGTGCCAGCCGTAAGCTTCGAAACGCTTCGGTGTGTCATCTGTGTACCAGCCGTCGATGTGGCCATCGATGGAGATGTTGTTGTCGTCCCAGAATGCGGTCAGCTTGCCCAAGCCCCAAGTGCCAGCCAGCGCGCAGGCTTCGTGGGAGATACCTTCCATCATGCAGCCATCGCCCAAGAACACATAAGTGCGGTGATCGACGATCTCATGACCCGGCTTGTTGAACTCAGCTGCCAGCAACTTTTCTGCCATCGCCATACCCACGGCGTTGGTGATGCCCTGACCCAGCGGGCCACCGGTGGTCTCTACGCCTGGCGTGTAACCGTACTCGGGGTGACCCGGAGTCTTGGAGTGCATCTGGCGGAAGCGCTTCAGTTCTTCGATCGGCAGGTCGTAACCGGACAGGTGCAGCAATGCATAGATCAGCATCGAACCGTGGCCGTTGGACAGGATGAAGCGATCACGATCCGGCCATTTCGGGTTGGCCGGGTTGTGGCGCAGATGGCGGTTCCACAATACGTCGGCGATCTCTGCCATGCCCATAGGCGCGCCGGGGTGACCGGAATTTGCCTTCTGCACTGCATCCACCGCCAGCATGCGGATCGCACCTGTGATGTCGTTATATTTTGGTGGGTTTACACTGCGTGTTGCTGACATTTCCGTTCTCCTCCGAAAAAACTTTGTGGTGATCAAGCACCGGACGCTACATTAAAGAGGACAGATTATGCCTCAGCGCCTATTGTCTGGGCAACTCACCAATATCCTTGCCCATTGATTGGGAATACCTTTTCGATTCAGCCGGCGTTCTTTTTAGGCGGTTTTATACCCAATTGCTTGAGTTTTCGATACAAATGCGTGCGCTCTATGCCGATTTTATCTGCCAAGTTGGCGATATTCCCTTGTGCCATTTCAAGATGGTAATTCAGATAGGCCGTATCGAAATGCTCGCGCGCTTCACGGAATGGCAGATCCAACGGCAACTCCAGCTTCACATAACCGTCACGGCTGTCTCCTTGTGATGCAAGGTGATTCTCGGACTTTGCAGGCGCTGTTTGTTGCGGCTTCAAAGTCTGTGCGATCGTCGCCAGCAGTTTCTTCAAAGCGATGGGCTTTTCCAGAAAATCCACTGCACCGATACGGGTCGCTTCCAGAGCCGTCTCTATGGTGCCGTGTCCCGACATCATGATCACCGGCATCGTCAAACGTCCTTGTGCCACCCATTCCTTGAGCAGGGTGAGCCCATCCGTATCCGGCATCCAGATATCCAGCAGCACGACATCCGGCTCCTGGTCTATCAACTTGCGCGCTTCTTCCGCGTTCTCCGCCAGTAGCACGCCATAGCCTTCGTCGTACAGGATCTCGGACAGCAGTTCTCGTATGCCTGCTTCGTCATCCACGATCATGATGGTCTTGCTTGTCATGCAACCCTCCTGGTCTTATTTTCCAACACCGGCAACAGTATGCTGACGCATGTGCCGCCCTGTGGCTGGTTCTGTATGCTGATGCTACCGCCGTGCTCTTCTACGATCTTTTTTACAATCGGTAATCCCAGCCCCGTGCCTCTGGCTTTGGTCGTTGTGTAAGGCTCAAAAGCCTTGGCAAGGAATTGCTCCGGAAAACCACTGCCATTATCTGCTACCGACAATCTGAGCATGTTGTTCCTGTCATCACTGGTGGACAGGGTGATCAACCTGTCCTGCACTTGTTGCAAAGCATCGTGCGCATTCTGCAACAGGTTGTGCACCACTTGACGCAAGCGCGTCGCATCTCCATTGATCATGGTTTGGCGAGCCTCCAGTTTGATTTTGATAGGGCTGCTGTTCGCTTCATACAAACCAAGGATCTCGTTCAGTAGCTGGTGCAGATCCAGAGGCATCAAGCGCGCAGCAGGTGCGCGGGCGTAGTCGGCAAAATCTGAAACCATATTCTTCATCGCTGCAACCTGGCTGACTATGGTCTGCGTGGCACGCTGCAGCAGTTGCGCGTCTTTTTCATCCAGACGATCCGCAAGTTTGTGTTGCAGACGTTCCGCCGAAAGTTGGATCGGGGTCAGCGGATTCTTGATCTCATGTGCCAAGCGCCGGGCGACCTCGCCCCAAGCGGCTTGTCGTTCAGCTTGGCGCAGGTGGGTGATGTCGTCGAACACCACAACGTAGCCTCGATTTGCATCACCCGCCAGCCGGGTTCCGCGCAGCAGCAGGACTTGGTCTCCATCCTTGCTCATGCGCTCGATCTGCCGTTGCCACACTTGCTGCGGACTGGAAGTGATGCCTTGCTCGATCGCCAGCAGGAATGGTTTTAGCAGGCCGTGTTCTTCGCCCAGACTCTGTGTGTTTTTCCCATTCAACTCCGCAGTGGCCAACCCGAGTATCTGTCCCGCACTGGCATTCGCCGAGCGCAACATCAGATGCTCATCCAGAACAAGTACGCCCGACGACAAATGTCCCAGCACACTTTCAAGGTGAGCCTTTGCATCGGCTACCTGCTGCTGTTGTTGCTCGCCCAATGTTTTCGCAGCAGACAGCTGCGAGGTCATCTGGTTGAACAGCGCCGTCAATCCGCCCAGTTCGTCGTTGCTTTGTACGGGATAACTGCTGCTGAAATCGCCTTTCGCCACGGCGCGTGTACCTGCCGCCAAGGCCGCCAACGGCGCACTCAGTTTTGCACTCAAGTAGAACGCCGCCGAGATTGCGCTCAGCAGAACGATCAATAGCGAAAGGGTAAGCGTGATGCCATACAGACGTTTGAGTCCCACTCTGGAGAGGCTCAACTGCTGGTAATCACCATAGACGCCCTGAACGGTCTCCGCATCTGCCGCCAAACGCTCTGGAACCGGTTGCGCGAATTGCAATACACGCTGTTCGTTATTCATCGAACGGATTGGCACGATGACACGCAATATCAAACGCCCATCCGGCAGGGCATCGGCCTGACTGTAGCGGCCCGACTTCCAAACCTCGCGCAGCATCTCTGGGGCAGGGGACTCTATGCGATCGACATTCCTGCTGCTGGCATACGCTGAAAGCCTTCCGCCCTTGTCGAATACCGCCGCTTCCTGAGCTCCGCCTTCCGATATGAAGCGTGCCAGAGTCTCGCCGTGCCGTCCGGGAGGCTGGTCCGCAAGGATCAGCGCGACGAACTGTCCTTTTCTTCCCAGTTCATCCAGTCCGTTCTGCAGGGTACTGCGCGCAAGATTCAAACCGCCTTCCAGCGCTTTTTCGACACGCACATCGAACCATGATTCGATACTCTTGCCCAGAAACTGAACTGATACCGCGTAGACCAGCATGCCCGGCAATACCGCGATCAGCGAAAAGAACATCGCCAGACGCAAAGTCAACCTGGCGCCATACACCTGATCTCGCAATTTGTTCTTTAGTTGCCAGAATTGATAGATTACCTGCACCAGCAGACCCAAAGCCAACGCCCCCGTTAATAACAACAGGGTGAAGTAGTTGCGGGCGTACAGATCCGTGTTACCGCTCGCACTGGATAATAAGTAGAGCAGGATGACCCCGATGACACTGGAGAACAGAACCAGATACTTCATGGCGTCTCTTCCTCAGCAGGGGGTTCCGGACTGATGTCCCAATGGAAGCGTTCCGACTCTACCTTCCACTGGTCGCTGGTCAGCGCGTTCATCTGCATCGGTTTTGGTAGCTGCGTGATATCCAGCGTCATCCAGGCGGTTGCCCCGACCTGACTTCCTTTCTTGACCAGCCTCGAAAAATAGCCGCCGCCGGACATATCCAGACGGGATATCTCGATCGGTGGCGCGACTTGGCGCCCCAGAATGCGCAAGGCATCCGGCAGGGAGAGGAAGCTTTGATACAAACCGCCCCGGGTCAGACGATATTGCTGGGTCAGCGTATTGAATGTGAGTTTGCTGGTCTGCGTGTGGCTGGCAATCTCGCTGTCCATCCAATACCAGCGCGAGCGGTGCACGGATAATTCACTTTCGAAATACAGCGTTACACCACGCCTTAAAGCTTCCTCTACTTGCGGAGGCAATTGAATATCAAAATCGGCCGAGATCAGATACCCCTCGCTGGTCAGCCTGGCTTCTACCTTTTTGACCTCGATGCCGTCGGCGATGGCTGATGACGCGCCAAGGATCAATACCCAGGCGCACAAGCTTCGCAACAGTGCTTTAGTCGTCTTTGCGCAGCAGGGCATAGAAGAATCCATCATGCTGATCGCAGGGCAATAACTGTCCGGGCGGATCATTTGCAAAAGGTAGCTCGATAATCTCCTGACGCGCATCTTCATGTGTAGTCAGAAACCGCTCAACCACATCCTGGTTCTCCTGCCTGAATACCGAACAGGTGGCGTAAAGCAATTTACCACCCGAGTCCAGCAGCGGCCAGACAGCCTGAAGTATGCGTAGCTGTTGCTCGGCGAACTCCGCAATATCTGCAGCCCTTCTTAACCATTTGATGTCGGGATGCCTGCGCACCACCCCCGAGGCCGAGCAGGGTACGTCAGCCAGGATGCGCTGGAAAGGCTTGCCATCCCACCACGCGTCAGGTTGCGAAGCATCTCCGCAAACCACTTGTGCGCTCAGCTTTCCCCGGTGCAGATTTTGCCTGACCCGGTCCAGTCGTCGTTCATCCTTGTCCATCGCCACAAGTTCGATGTCCGCGCGTTCCAGCATATGCATTGCTTTACCGCCCGGCGCCGAACACACATCAAGCACGCGCATGCCATTTGCGACATTGAGGATAGCGGCTGCGCACTGTGCACCCGCATCCTGCACCGACACCCAGCCTTCGGCGAACTTGGGCAGGCGCTCCACAGACATCGGTTGTGCCATCAGTAAAGCTTCTGCCGCCACCCGCTGAACTCTAACGTCTGCCTTTTCCAGCAATGACATATAGTCTTCTGTGGTCGTGAGGCGTCGGTTGACCCTGAGTGTCATAGGCGGATGGGCGTTGCCAGCCTGCAGTATTTCTGTCGAGCGTTCGCCGTATTGTCGTTCGATCTCTTGTATCCACCAATCCTGATAAGCAAAGTGACTGCTTTTCTCTGCATCTGCCGCCAAGCACAGGCTTTCCCGCTGACGCAGGAAGTTGCGCAGCACGGCATTCACCAGTCCACTTACTGGGGACTTGAATCTCTTTGCGGCACGCACTGCCTGATCGACGATCACGTGCGAGCCGGCTTTGCTGTATTCCAGTTGGTACAGGGCCACCTGCAACAGGTGGGATACCAGTTTATCGCGTGGCGGCCTGTCTAGTAATTTCCCCAGCATGAATTCAAGGCGCGAGTAGTGACGGACCGTGCCATAACTCAAATCCTGGAGCGCACCTCTTTGCTGGGGCGAGTAGTCTGGGTTTGCTGTCAGCCTGTCGGCGAGTGCCCGATCCAGATTGCATCCGCCCATGACGCGCTGAACGATTCCGGCGGCCTCTGTCTGGATGACATTCACAGCTTATCGACACCGAATCTGTCACCGGCCTTGAGCGGAAATCCCTGTACGAATTGCACCGCCGGCAATGGCTTCCCACCCGGTTTTTGCAAGACCTCCAGAGCCAATGTGCCACGCCCGCATGCCACGACGATCTCACTCTTGTTCACACCCAACACCGTGCCGGGACTTGCTGTTTCCTGCAACCCGGGACGGGCACGCAGGAGTTTTATTGGTGTCCCATTGAACTCCGTATGTGCTGCCGGGAAAGGAAAATAGCCTCGGATCATCCTTTCAAGAACGACTGAATCCAGAGACCAGTCGACAAGTGCTTCCTGCTTGCTTAGCTTTGCCGCATAACAAGCTTGGCTGTCGTCCTGCTTCTCTGGATGCACTGTGCCCTTCTCAAGCTGCTGCAAAGCATCGACGATGCCTGTTGCGCCGATGTCCGCCAGCTTGTCATGCAATGACTGTGCATCATCCGTTGCAAGGATAGGGCAGGGGTACTTGAACAGCATATCGCCCGTATCCAAGCCCACGTCCATTTGCATGATGGTGATGCCCGTCTCGGCATCGCCCGCCAGGATGGCGCGCTGTATCGGTGCCGCGCCGCGCCACCTTGGCAGCAGCGAGGCGTGGATGTTCAGACACCCTAGGCGCGGGATATCCAATACCGCGGAAGGAAGGATCAGACCATATGCCGCGACCACCATCACATCTGCCTTCAGCGCCCGCAAGGTCTGCTGTATTTCCTCGGACTTCAGAGAAGCCGGTTGTAATACGGGAATGTCGTGCTCGAGCGCAAGTTTTTTCACAGGGCTTGCGGTCAGTTGCATGCCCCGGCCAGCCGGACGATCTGGCTGTGTCAGCACAGCCAGAATCTTATGCCCTGAGTTCAGTAAGGCAGCAAGTGCGCTGGCTGCAAAATGAGGGGTGCCTGCAAAGATGATATTCACGTTGTGTTCTACAACGTTTCGCGCCGCTGCTTCTTCAACTTTGCGCGGATGCGGGTTTGTTTAAGGTGTGACAGGCGCTCTACGAACACCTTGCCCTGCAAATGGTCGATCTCATGCTGGATACAAACAGCCAGCAGGCCATCTGCTTCCAACTGAAATGATTCTCCGTTTTCATTTTGAGCCTGCACCTTGACCCGATTCGCTCGCTGTACCGTTTCATATATTCCGGGAACCGACAGGCAGCCTTCTTCACTCTCTTCGGTACCATCTAGCTCAAGTATCACCGGATTTATGAAGACTTTCAGGTCGTTATGGGTTTCAGACACATCAATCACGACGATCTGCTCATGCACGTCGACCTGCGTCGCGGCAAGTCCGATGCCCGGGGCCGCATACATCGTTTCACTCATATCCTGTATCAGTTTTCGGGTGTGCTGGGTCACCGCTGCAACCGGTTTAGCTACCTTATGCAATCGTGGATCAGGATATTTAATAATGGGTAGTAACGCCATAAATGCTTGCCAACTTAAGAGACTAGATGCAGAATTTAAACAGGTGCGCAAACTTTGCACCGCATTTCATTACTTTGCTGGGGTTTTCCATGCGCAAGATTATATCGCTGATTTGCTTTCTGTTGCCCATCCTTGCCTCCGCAGACGTGTTGCAGATCCGCGAAGATGCCCCGGACCGTTATGTCGTCGTCAAGGGTGATACCTTGTGGGATATCTCGGCGATGTTTTTCAAAGATCCATGGAAATGGCCCGAGATATGGGCTTTGAACAAGCAAGCGATCAAGGATCCTCACTGGATCTATCCCGGCGATCTGGTCTATTTGGACCGTAGTACCGGCACTTTGACCACCACGCCTCCCGCACCGGCTCTCGTTGCCGAGCCCGTTACGCCGTCCAACATTGTGAAACTCGAGCCTAAAGTGCGTGTTGTAGGCCAAAACACCGAGGCTATTCCCGCCATCCCACTGGATGTGATCGCCTCGTTTCTGCAGCGACCCCTGGTCGTTGACGAGGAGGAGTTGGATATCGCTCCCAAGCTGGTGGGTACCTATGAGCAACGCACGCTTCTGTCGGTCAATGATTTAGCGTATGCGCAGAACTTGCCTACTGACAAAGGTTCGCAATGGCAGGTCTATCGTCCGAATGTGAAGTTCGTCGATCCCGATACTGACGAAGAACTCGGGCAGGAGGTCATGTACCTCGGCGACGCGACCGTTGAAAAGTTCGGCGACCCCAGCACTTTGCGCATCACCAACGCGATTCTGGAAATCAATAAAGGTGATTATTTTGCACAGGCGGGCACGGGTTATAGCACCAGTTATTTACCTCGCGCTCCTGAAAATCAGATTTCCGCCAAAGTCATTTCTATATATGGCGGCGTACAGCAAGCTGGGCAACACGCTGTTATCACACTGAATAAAGGGCGCCGTGACGGCCTTGAAGTCGGCAACGTTCTTGGCTTGTACCAAAAGGGAGAGGTTCTTAAAACCCAGGGCTGGTTTACACCAAACATCAATCTCCCTGACATGCGCTATGGCTTGGTCATGGTGTTCCGTGTTTTCAACAAGGTCTCGTATGCCTTGGTCATGGAAACCAAACTGCCAGTCCAGTTACTCGATAGCGCTCGCAACCCGGAATAAATGGCAGTTGACTCTGGACTCGCAGCTTGGCTCCGACTCTACATGATTCCGGGGCTGGGTCACGAGAGCCAGCGCCGTCTGTTAAAGGTATTTGGCTCCCCTGCAGCAATTTTTGATCAAACCGTTGCAGACCTCGCTCCTCACGTTAAACCAGCGATAGCTCGCTCGATTTCAGCTGAAATCGATTCTTCTTTGATATCTGCTGTTTCTGCCTGGCTGGAAGACCCGCTTAACCATGTCATCACAATTGCCGATATCGAATATCCACAATCCTTGTTGAATATTCCCGACCCGCCCTTGTTGCTGTTTGTTAAGGGCCGGCTTGATCTTTTGAATGCCCCTGCTTTGGCTATCGTGGGTAGCCGCAATGCTTCAGCTCAAGGGGTCCGCAACGCAGAAGCTTTTGCGCTTGCAGCATCTGAAGCTGGCTTCTGTGTTGTCAGCGGCTTGGCGCAAGGTATCGATACCGCAGCACATATCGGCGGCTTGGAGGGCCGTGGATCTAGTATCGCTGTGGTAGGTACCGGGCTTGATAAGGTCTATCCTGCTTCCAACCGGGATCTGGCACACTCGCTCGCCCAAGCTGGCACAATCATTTCTGAGTTCCCTCTTGGCACGCCTCCGCTGGCAGCGAACTTCCCCCGTCGCAACCGAATCATTAGCGGGCTTGGCCTTGGCTGCCTTGTAGTTGAGGCCTCCATCCAGAGCGGCTCACTTATCACGGCTCGTTTGGCTGTTGAGCAGGGTAAAGATGTATTTGCCATCCCCGGCTCTATCCATTCACCCCAAGCCAAAGGTTGCCACGCATTGATCAAGCAAGGGGCAAAATTGGTTGAGAACGTTAACGACATCTTCGAGGAGCTGGGTCATTCCTTGCAGGTTGTTTCCGCAACCGGCACTTCAGAAGAGCATCCCTTGTTCGTACACTTGGGTTTCGAGCCCGTCGATGCTGAAGCGCTCGCGCAGCGCAGCGGCTTGACGATAAGCGAGCTATCAGCCATCCTGTTGCAACTTGAACTCGACGGGCATATCGCAAGCTTACCCGGCGGGTTGTATCAACGTATCACCTAAACCCATATACATTCATGTTTGATATCCTCCTATTCCTGTTCGAGAGTTATTTCGACCTCGGCAGCTATCCTGATCACGACAAACTTTCCCTGAAGCTTTCAGCAGCCGGGTTTGAGGAAGAGGACATCAACCAGGCGCTGGTCTGGCTCTCTGGTTTGCAGCAGCTTACCCAGGCAAAGTACCCCGAGAGTATCAATCAAAGCGGCTTTCGCCTGTTCTCTGACTATGAACAGCGGCGCATCAGTTCCGACGCGCTCCTTTTCTTGAAGTTCTGGGAGCACAACAAGTTCATCACACCGATCGAGCGCGAGATGATCATTGATCGCGCGGTCGCGCTTGACCGTGAGAACCTTCAGTTGGATAAAGTCAAACTCATCATGCTCATGGTCTTGTGGAGTCAGCATGAGGAGCTTGATCCTATGCTGATCGAGGATCTGCTTACGCCTTCCGGCACCACACCCCTACATTAGAAACCGCGCATGGCAACCAATCTGCTAATTGTTGAGTCTCCGGCCAAGGCCAAGACGCTCAAGAAATATCTGGGCAAGGACTTTGAGGTTCTTGCATCTTATGGTCATGTTCGCGACCTTATTCCCAAGAATGGTGCTGTTGACGTTGATAATGGCTACGCCATGAATTACGAGACAATCGCTCGTAACTCCAAGCATGTTGATGCCATTGCAAAAGCTGCGGCTGCGGCAGACAACATCTTTCTGGCACCCGACCCCGACCGCGAGGGTGAAGCAATTGCTTGGCATATCTCCGAGCTGCTTAAAAGCAAGCGTGCACTCAAAAACAAGAACATGCAACGCGTCGTCTTTTATGAGATCACGCAAAGTGCCGTCCAGGAAGCCGTCGCCAAACCCCGCGAAATCTCCATGCCGCTGGTGAATGCCCAACAAGCGCGAAGAGCTCTGGATTACTTGGTCGGTTTCAATCTTTCGCCTTTGCTATGGCGCAAGATCAGGCCGGGACTCTCCGCCGGACGTGTGCAAAGCCCCGCGTTACGTCTAATCGTCGAACGTGAGCTGGAGATCGAGAAGTTCAAAAGCCAGGAATACTGGTCCGTGCACCTGGACAGTCAGAAGAACAGCATCCCGTTCAAGGCTAAACTTTTCCAGTATCAAGGTAATAAGCTTGAACAGCTCAGCATCGCCAGCCAGAAAGAGTATGACGCGATCTACGCCAAGCTTAATGATGCCAAGTTGCCACCCAAGGTGGTGCGCGTAGACAAAAAAGGAAAGCAGCGAAATCCCGCCGCGCCTTTTACGACTTCCACACTTCAACAGGAAGCCGTCCGCAAGCTGGGCATGACTTCCGACCGCACCATGCGTACCGCACAGTCATTGTACGAGGGCGTTGATATTGGCGGCCAGACCATTGGTCTGATCACATACATGCGTACCGATTCTTTGAACTTGGCCAATGAGGCCGTCGCCGAGATCCGCGACTACATCAAGGATAATTTCGCTTCCGACTACTTGCCTGCAAAGCAGCCTACCTACAAAAGCAAGTCAAAGAATGCCCAGGAGGCACACGAGGCCATTCGCCCCACCTCTATAGGACGATCGCCTGACAGCCTTAGAGACCATCTGAACATCGACCAGATGCGTCTGTACGAAATGATATGGAAGCGCACGCTGGCCAGCCAGATGTCTCCTGCTCGTTTTGACACGGTCAGTGTCGATATCCGGCTGAGCAGTGATGACACACTGTTTCGCGCCAGCGGACAGACACTGGTGTTCCCTGGTTTTATCGGCGTCTACATGGAAGATGTAGATGATGCCGAGGAAGAGGATAGTGCCAAACTGCCGCCTTTGGCAGAAGGCGACATTCTGCCAGTCGATAAGCTCTATGGAGAGCAGCACTTTACCCAGCCTCCGCCGCGCTATTCCGAGGCAAGTTTGGTGAAAACACTCGAGGAGTACGGCATCGGCCGTCCTTCCACATATGCCGCCATCATCTCCACGTTGCAGGCTCGCGAATACGCAACGCTCGACAAAAAGCGCTTTATGCCCACCGATGTCGGTCGTGTCGTGATTAAATTCCTTAATGAGCACTTCACAAGATATGTCGATTACAGCTTTACCGCCAATCTTGAAGATGAGCTTGATGAGATATCTGAAGGCAAGCGCGATTGGATACCTGTGCTGGACGCCTTCTGGACTGGTTTCCATAAGCTGCTTGTAGACAAGAAGGATGTTGATCGTCCCGGCACAGAGATCCTGGAAGAGGCTTGCCCCAAGTGCGGCAAGCCGCTTTCCAAGCGCCTTGGCAAGCGCGGTAGTTTCATCGGCTGTACCGGTTATCCGGAGTGTGATTTCACCCGCAGCCTTGGTGATGAAGAGGACACCGGAGAAGCGCGCAAAGAATTGGGGATGCACCCGGACACCAATCAGGCTGTATTGTTGTTGCGCGGTCCTTATGGCCCTTACGTACAACTCGGTGAGCAGGAAGAGGGCGTAAAGACGAAACCCAAGCGAGTTTCGTGGCCCAAGGATCTTCCCTTGGAGCAGGCTGATCTTGCCGCCGCGCTCAAGTTACTATCTCTTCCAAGAGAAGTTGGTACTCACCCAGAAAGCGGAAAGAAGGTCATCGTCAACATTGGCCGTTTCGGCCCCTACATCGGACATGACGGAAAATTCAAGTCTATCCCGCGTACTGACAGCATCTTCGACATCGGATTAGAACGTGCTGTGGAACTGCTCGCGCAAGCCAAGACGGGCGGCGCCACGGTGTTGCGTGCCATTGGTGAGCACCCTGATGACAAAGCGCCCATCGAAGTGTGCAGCGGCCGTTATGGCCCCTATGTTCGCCACGGCAAGATCAACGCCACCTTGCCAAAAGACGTAACCCCTGAGGCTGTAACACTGGAAGAAGCGCTGGAGCTGATTGCTGCAAGAGCTGCCAAGGCCGGGCCAAGTAAAGCCAAAGCAACAAAGAAACCAGCTACCAAAAAAGTTGCCGCCAAGAAAACAACCAAGGCGGCAACATCTTCTGGCAAAACGACTGCTGCTAAAGCTGGCACTACAAAAAAGGCTACCGCTAAATCTACGGCGAAGAAACCCGCAGTCAAGAAAGCTGCAAAGAAGTAACTGTTCGATTCTCCCCTGATAATCTCCGCGATTATCACTAGTTAAAAAATGACCACAGCATCTGTGGTCATTTTTTTCAATTACCTACTCGGGAATAGGTACTGAAATCCCTTATACATCGAGATTCTTCACGCCCAGTGCATTCTTCTCAATGAATGCGCGGCGCGGCTCAACCACATCACCCATAAGCGTAGTAAATATCTCATCGGCACCAATGGCATCCTCGATACGCACACGCAACAAGATGCGGTTCTTCACATCCATAGTGGTCTCCCATAGCTGCTCGGGGTTCATCTCGCCCAGTCCTTTATAGCGCTGGATACTGACGCCGCGTTTGGCATCTTCAAGCAACCATTCGATAGCTTGTTTAAAACTGCCTACACCCCGCTTCTGCTCGCCTCGCATGGCGTAGGCGGAAGGTGATATCAGACCGTTCAATGCGTCGGCTGTGCGGCGTATCTGCTCGTAGTCTCCGCTTTCCAGAAACTCCTTATCTAGATAACTGAGCGAATAGTTGCCGTGATAGATCTTTTCCAGACGCAGTCGCAGCTCACTGTTCTCGTCCTTCTCTACTTCTGCCCTGATGACTCCACCACAGGCTTCCTGCAGTAATTTTGCACTCTCTTTGGCACTAATTTCGTCCGCCAGCGATAGCGCAGGCAAGATCAGCAGGGCGTGGCTAGCCTCGGGCGCAATGAAGCGCGAGAGTCGATCAATGACCGCCTCAGCAAGAAAGTATTGTTTGGCGATCTCACCAAGCGCCTCACCCTGGATGGGCGCAGCATCAAGCGCAGGGTAAAACGATGCATCTTTCAACGCAGAACCAAGCATATAATTTTTCAGTTCGTGCTCATCTTTCAGATAGCGCTCGTCGCGGCCCTGTTTGATCTTATATAGTGGTGGTTGAGCAATGTATATGTGGCCGCGCTCAACTAACTCTGGCATCTGGCGATAGAAAAAGGTTAGTAGCAGCGTGCGAATATGAGCGCCGTCCACGTCAGCGTCAGTCATGATGATGATGCGGTGATAGCGTAGTTTATCCGCGTTATATTCCTCTTTGCCGATACCCGTACCCAATACGGTAATCAGGGTAGCAATCTCCTGTGAGGAGATGAGTTTTTCAAACCGTGCGCGTTCTACGTTAAGGATCTTTCCCTTGAGCGGCAGAATGGCCTGAAATTTTCGATCTCTTCCTTGCTTGGCGGAACCGCCGGCGGAATCACCCTCTACCAGATACAGCTCCGACAGGGCTGGATCCTTTTCCTGACAGTCTGCCAATTTCCCTGGCAAACCAATTCCATCCAGAACACCTTTGCGCCGCGTTAATTCGCGGGCTTTGCGGGCGGCATCGCGCGCGCGCGCCGCATCTATGATCTTGTTACAGATGATCTTTGCATCTACCGGATTCTCCAACAAAAAGTCTGTTAACTTTTGTGCAACCACCTCTTGTACAGCAGGCTGTACTTCGCTGGAAACGAGCTTGTCTTTTGTTTGCGAAGAGAACTTCGGATCCGGTACTTTTACTGAAAGTACACAAGTCAGGCCCTCTCGCATATCATCGCCAGTGGTATCAACCTTGGCTTTTTTTGCCAGTTCGTTGTCTTCGATATATTTATTTATGACACGCGTCATTGCCATACGCAGACCGGTCATATGGGTACCACCATCCCGTTGCGGGATGTTATTGGTAAAACACTGTACAACTTCCGAATAACTATCGTTCCACTGCATGGCAACATCAACAATGATGTTGTCTTTTTCACCGGTTGCTTCAAAACATTTCGAATGCAGAACAGATTTACTCTTGTTCATGTACTCAACGAAGCCTCGAACTCCCCCAGAGTACGCAAAATTCTCACTTTTTCCTGTGCGTTGATCTATCAACTCGATCTTAACGCCATTATTCAGGAAAGATAACTCTCGAAGGCGTTTTGCGAGCACCTCATAGTGGAAATCCACATTACCAAAAATTTCTGCATCCGCTAAAAAATGTACCTCAGTGCCGCGCTTCTGGCTTTCCCCCAATTCTCGCATCGGGGAAACCTCGACGCCTTTCTGGTTTTCTACCAGACGATCTTTCACTGCTCCTCGGACAAACTCCAAGCCGAATTTCTTCCCATCCCGATACGTGGTCAACTTCAGCCATTCTGACAATCCATTTACACAACTCACACCCACGCCATGCAATCCGCCGGAAACCTTATAGCTATTCTGATTGAATTTACCGCCTGCATGCAGCACCGTCAGTACAATTTCAGCCGCGGAGCGTTTTGGCTCATGCTTATCATCGAACTTAATACCAATAGGAATTCCTCGACCATTATCAGCCACTGAAATCGAGTTATCTCCATGAATAATGACTTTAATATCGTCACAGTGTCCGGCCAGCGACTCATCAATAGCGTTATCTACCACCTCGAAAACCATATGGTGCAGACCTGTACCATCTGATGTGTCGCCAATATACATACCTGGTCGCTTACGCACTGCCTCCAGGCCTTCGAGTTGTTGGATGCTTGATTCGTCGTAGTTTTCGCTCATCTGTATTTTTACTTTCGTTGCTGTTTCACGTGGAACACGTTAAATACGCATTGGCATGACTACATACTTATAGTCATTCTTTTCAGGTGTAGTCACCAAGAGGCTGCTGTTTTGATCCCCGAACGAAAAAGTTACTTCTTCGCTGTTTAGGTAATTAATACCATCAAGCAGATAATTTACATTAAAGCCAATATCTAAAGGGCCCCCTGTGTATTGGGTTTCGATATCCTCTTGAGCCTCTTCCTGTTCGCTGTTGTTACTGATGATTTGCAGATTGTTCTCAGTGAGAAGTAATCGTACGCCTCTGAATTTTTCATTCGACAGAATTGCGGCTCGCTGTAGCGCTTGCATAATAACCACTCTGTTCAAGACTAGATGATTGGCGTGGTTCGGTATGACCCGTGTGTAATCAGGGAACTTGCCGTCAATCACCTTGGAAGTCATGGTTGTGTCTGCAAAATTAAAACGCACTTGCTTTTCAGCAAGTTCGATCAGAAGTTCATCATCGCTGTCATTGAGCTGTTTTAATAATTCGTTTACGGTTTTTCTGGAAAGAATGACCTCCAGTTTTGGATATTCTTCATCCATTTCTTCTGCGATATAGGCAAGACGATGACCGTCTGTCGCAACCAGTTTGATAGAGTTGTTTTCAACAACGACCAAAACACCATTGAGATAATAGCGAATATCCTGTTGAGCCATTGCATGCTGAACCGAACTCAACAGCCGCTTCATTTTGCCTTGCTTGATCCTTATCTGTGTCGCCCCATCCAATTGGTCTGTCAAGTTTGGAAAGTCTTGGGCTGGCAAGGTTTGCAAGCTGAACTTACTCTTGTTTGCTTTTACAAGTAGTTTACTTTCTTGTATGTCCAGACTGACCACACTTTCTTCAGGAATGGCTTTCAATATGTCCTGGAATTTTTTTGCTGAAATCGTAATGGAATCTGGACCTTCTGATCCCAAAAGTTCTACTTTCTGTCTAGCCTCGATTTGAATTTCAAGATCGGTTGTCACCAAATGAAGCGAATCACCGGTTTTTTTAAGAAGTACATTTGAAAGTATAGGAAGGGGTTGTTTTCTTTCCACTATGCCAACGACAGCCTGTAAGGGTTTTACCAAGTCATTTCGATTGATTTGTTTGATAAACATGTTTTTCCTTAAATTCTTAATATAAATAATAATAGCGCAAGTTTTTGTGGAAACTCGTAAAACTCAAACTAATTCAACAACAAGCAAACTTTGAGTACTGTTAGCGAAATACACTGAATACTGTACATAGATTGTGGATAAAAATTAGATATGGAACATATCCATAGTTATCCACAAGTACAATCAATAAAATTCAGAGTTATCCCCTTAACGTCTGATGCAATAGATTGAATTCAGCTTCGATCGTTGAATCAGAGTTTCTTAATGCATCTATCGTCTTACAAGCGTGCAACACAGTGGTATGGTCCCTACCACCGAAAGTATTTCCGATTTCCGGAAGGCTTAGTTGAGTTAATTCCCTAGCCAAAGACATGGCGATTTGTCGGGGACGGGCAATCGCTCGAGTCCTTTTTTTGGATAACAATTCAACTAGCTTGATTCGGTAAAAGTCGGCTACGGTCTTTTGAATATTTTCTATTGTTACTTGTTTGTTTTGCGCGGCCAGCAAGTCTTTCAAGGCTTCTTTGGCCAAATCAATCGAAATAACCTTCTTATGAAACCGAGCATAGGCTTCAATCCTGTTCAAAGCACCTTCCAATTCACGAATATTCGAACGAACATGTTTGGCGATGAAGAAAGCGACATCTTCAGAGATGGGTGTTGAACTGTTTGCGGCCTTCTGTAACAGGATAGCCACCCGCATTTCTAGTCCCGGTGGCTCAATAGCTACTGTTAATCCACACGTGAATCTCGAAGTAAGGCGCGGCTCGATCCCTGAAATCTCCTTTGGAAAGGTATCACAGGATATAACGACCTGTTTATTGGTATCGATCAAAGAATTAAGGGTGTAGAAGAACTCTTGTTGAGTACCAGGTTTATCAGCAATAAACTGAATATCATCAATAAGCAGCAAATCCAAAGAGTTGTAAAACTGCTTGAACTCATCAAAACTCTTTGTCTGGAACGCTTTGACTACGCCAGAAACATAATTGGTTGCGTGGATATAGCAGATCTTTGCGTCGCTATTCTCTTTTGCCACCAAGTTGCCGATGGACTGCAAAAGGTGGGTTTTCCCCAACCCCACCCCGCCATAGACAAATAGCGGGTTATATGTCGCCCCTGGTGTTTCAGCAACCTGCAAACCAGCGGCGTGGGCAAGTTGATTGGCTTTTCCAGTTACAAAAGTATCAAAAGTCAGCATAGGATTTAGCTTGCTTGCTGACTTTGATACTTTTGCAGGTATAGATGAAACAGGAGAGGTAGGGGGCAGCTGTTCGGTGGGCGTTGCCAATTTAACAGCTCGTTTTTTTTGCAGCCGCAGCTCGATTTCAGCAGGAAAACCAAAAAAATCATGAGCTTGTTTTGCTAGCGCGGAAAGAAAACGTTCTTGAATGATTCTTAACGTAAAACTATTCGGCGCGGTAAGGATTACCTTGTTACCATCCATTTCAAACAATAACGGCTTGATCCAGGAATTATATTGTTGCGGAGGCAGCAATTCCTGAAAATACTTCTGGTAGCACACAGACAAGCCTTGGGATGACATAAAAAGTCAGGTTTCGATTGCTTATAGACCGCTCAATTCTACAAGCTCCACCCAAAGTTATCCACAATATAAATTAAACTTGACAGCAGAAGCGCAAACGATTGTAATTGCGCGCTTTTCAATACTAGAAATATAGGATTCAGCCATGAAGCGCACATTTCAACCGTCAGTAACCAAAAGAAAACGTACACACGGATTCCTCGTCCGCATGAAGACCAAAGGTGGTCGTGCAGTTATTGCCGCCCGCCGAGCCAAGGGTAGAACCCGTCTTGGTGTTTAAAGCAGGACAAAACTTTCATTTTTCCCGGCGTTTTAGAATTTCTCGCCAAGAAGGTTTTTCCGGGCTTTTGCAAGAAAAGCCCTTATTGAATCGTTGGTTTGCTGTTCATTCCAGACCAAACAATTCAGGATGTGCAAGACTGGGATTGTCCGTTGGTAAGCGCCACATACCTGGCGCTGCTCAACGCAACAGATTGAAGAGGAAGATCCGAGAGAGCTTTCGCCTTCAAGATAGAAGCGGCTTACAACAAGATGTGATTGTTCGATTGAGAAGACCGATCGAAAAGGCGGAACTATCTCTGGTTTTCTCTGTACTTGCAGAGATGCTGAAGCGGGTATTGGCGAACAAATGAAATCACTATTTCTACTCTTGGTGCGCGGATACAAATATCTGATCAGTCCGCTCTTGCCACCGTCATGCAGGTTTCATCCTAGTTGCTCACAATACGCAGAAGAGGCGATCGTTAAACACGGGGCTCTGAAGGGCGCTTGGCTGTCCGCAAAGCGAATATTGCGGTGCAACCCCTGGAATGCAGGCGGATTTGACCCCGTACCTTAAATATCATTAACAGGTGACAGATTGATGGAAACGCGGCGCTTATTACTATTTATTGTCTTTTCTTTTTCCTTGATCATATTGTGGGGAGAGTGGAATCGCCAAGGGCAGCCCGCAAGCCCGCAGATCCAGAATAATAAAGGTGTCGCTCAAACACCGGAAGTGACCTCGCTCAAATCGGTTCCTGCTCAGCCAAAAGAGAACAAAATAAAGGCGGCAACAGGGCAAGTCTTGGTGGTTGAAACAGGTAACTATGTTGCAAAAATAGATACAGCCGGCGGAAATATCAATAGCTTTACTTTGTTGAAACATCGTGTTGCAGACGATAAAACAAAACCGATCACGCTGTTTCAGCAGGATGAAAGCCACACATATGTAGCCCAGTCCGGGTTATTGGGTCCGGGGCTTCCCACGCACAATGCGGTATTCCAGACAAGCTCGAGCGGCACGACTCGTCTTGAAAGCGGTAAAGATGAGATATCTGTTGTTCTGTCTGCCACGGAAAGCGGCCAGGCGCAGGTTTCAAAAATCTACACATTCCATCGTGATTCTTATCTGGTTGATGTTGTTTATAAAATTGAAAACAAAAGCAAGGAAGCTATCCAGCCCACAGCCTACTTTCAACTGGTAAGGGATGATGTGCCGCCAGAAGGTGGGTCGATGTTCATTCCTACCTATACCGGCCCGGCAATCTATACGGATGAAGAAAAGTTTCTGAAGGTCGAATTCAGTGATATTGCCAAGGAAAAGCAAAAATTGCCTACAGCAGCCAACAATGGCTGGGTGGGCATGTTGCAGCACTATTTCGTATCAGCTTGGCTGCCAGAGGGCAACGGACAGCGTGAGTTCTACACAAAATCACTGGGCGAGGGCCTGTATTCGGCGGGTGTTGTTATGCCGGAAGCAGAGATAGCACCCGGCCAAACGGCCGAGATCAAATCACGACTATATGTTGGACCGGCCCAGACAAAACTTAACGACATAGTCCCCGGTTTGGGTTTGTCGGTGGATTATGGGATCTTCACGATATTCGCCGCTCCGTTGTTTTGGCTGATGTCATTCCTGAATGGCTGGATCGGGAACTGGGGCGTATCCATCATCTTGCTGACGGTATTGATCAAGCTTGCATTCTTCCCCCTGTCCGCGGCGAGCTACCGGTCCATGGCAAAAATGCGCCTGGTCGCTCCCAAGCTGGAAAAGATCAAACAGCAATGTGGCGATGATCGTGAGCGCCTGAATCGCGCCATGATGGATCTATACAAGAGCGAGAAAATCAATCCCTTGGGCGGATGCCTGCCGGTATTGATCCAGATTCCAGTATTCATCGGCCTTTACTGGGCGATTCTGGAAAGCGTAGAGTTGCGTCATGCGCCGTTTGTGGGCTGGATAGTCGATCTGTCTGCAACCGATCCGTATTTTGTGCTGCCTATCATCATGGGTATCAGCATGCTGATACAAAGCAAACTCAACCCCACGCCGACAGACCCGTTGCAAGCGAAGATCATGCAAATCATGCCCGTGGCATTCAGCGTCATATTCTTCTTTTTCCCCGCAGGACTGGTGTTGTATTCGATCGTGAACAACATCTTGTCCATATCGCAGCAGTGGTATATCACTCACGCAGCAGAAACGGCTCAAAAGGGTGCTTCCAAAGCCTGACACAATAGCGGCGATCGCCACCGCGCCCGGTCAGGGCGGGATCGGTGTGGTTAGAGTGTCGGGCACATCCCTGGTGGATCTGTCGGAAGCCGTTACGGGTCGAAAACTGGCTCCGCGCATCGCCACCTATACGTCATTCCTGGATGAGGCTGGGGAAACCCTGGATCAGGGAATAGCGCTGTATTTCACCGCCCCCAATTCCTTTACAGGCGAAGAGGTGCTTGAATTACAGGGGCATGGCGGGCCGGCGGTGCTGCAGTCAGTTCTGAATCGCTGCATCAGTCTTGGTGCGCGTCTTGCCCAGCCTGGGGAGTTCAGCCAGCGCGCATTCTTGAATGGCAAACTGGACCTGGCTCAGGCAGAAAGCATTGCAGACCTTATTGCAGCCACTACACAGCAGGCTGCAAAGAGCGCTGTGCGTTCTCTAAATGGTGAATTCTCTAGGGCCATCACCGCTGTTCTGGACAAAACCATACGCCTGAGAGTCTTTGTCGAAGCAACCTTGGACTTTCCTGAAGAAGAGGGCGTTGTCAGCGTTGACCACGGCCGGTTACAAGCTGATTTGGGTACCTTGAGGGCAGAGCTTGAGCACATACAGTCACTGGCAACCCAGGGAAATATTTTGCGCGAGGGTGCTCAAGTAGTACTTATTGGCGCACCAAATGCGGGGAAATCCAGCTTATTGAATCGACTTTCAGGCGAAGAGGTAGCGCTGGTGAGTGATATCCCGGGCACTACGCGGGACACCATACGGCAAGCACTGCAGATCGAGGGTGTGCCCATTCATCTTATTGATACCGCAGGGATTCGGGAAACAGAAGATGTATTGGAACAGATGGGCATTGTTCGTGCGCGTCAAAGTATAGATAAAGCCGACCTTCTCATATTATTGATAGACGAATCAGACGCTGCAGCAGCACAAGCCCTAGTCAAGGCTGAGATCCGGGGTGGAGCAACTCCGACAATTTTTGTACATAACAAGATCGATTTGACCGGCATGCAAGCTGCAATCGAAAGCCATGAGGGGACGACCCGGGTATTCCTTTCTGCCAAGACAGGGGATGGGATCGAGCTGCTTAAAGCCGCTATCTTGAACGCTATAGGCTGGCATAGGGAAGAAGGCATATTCATGGCCAGAACTAGGCACATGGATGCAATCAACCAAGCATTGACAGCCCTGCGAGGCGCGGAGACCTTGTGCTCCCAACTTGAATTGTTTGCAGAATCCCTGCGCCAAACCCAAAACGCACTTAATCAGATCACTGGAGAATTTGTTGCCGATGATTTACTGGGTGAGATTTTTGGGAAGTTTTGCGTGGGGAAATAGAATAGAAACCAATTGTTTCACGTGAAACGTGGTTTTGTAGTTGGCTGCCCTGATGTAAGATGCGCCCCCCTTGTGATTCATGAATAGAATGGATTATCCCGATAAATTTGACGTGATTATTGTTGGCGGCGGCCATGCAGGAACGGAGGCGGCGCTAGTAAGCGCGCGCGCTGGCTGTAGGACGCTGCTGCTCAGTCATAACATTGAAACCCTGGGGCAAATGTCCTGCAACCCGTCGATTGGCGGGATAGGGAAGGGGCACCTTGTTAAAGAGGTCGATGCGTTGGATGGGGCCATGGCCGCAGCGACGGATGAAGGTGGAATTCAATTTCGTATTCTGAATGCCAGTAAAGGCCCGGCAGTCAGGGCCACTAGGGCGCAGGCTGACAGGTTGCTTTACAAACAAGCCATTCGCTCGCGGCTGGAGAATCAGCCGAATCTGTGGCTCTTCCAGCAGGCCGTGGATGCATTGATAGTCAACGCAAATAGAGTTGAGGGTGTGAAGACGCAAGCGGGAATACGCTTTTCTGCAAAAAGTGTTGTTCTGACGGCAGGAACCTTTCTGTCGGGCCTGATACATGTGGGGCAATCGAATTACTCTGCTGGACGAGCCGGCGATCCGCCCTCGATCACGCTTTCGGAGCAACTCCGAGAGATGGGGATGCCCGTGGGGCGGTTGAAGACCGGCACGCCACCAAGACTGGATGGTCGCAGCATCGATTTTTCAGTCATGCAAGAACAGAGGGGAGATGATCCGGCACCCGTGTTCTCGTTTATGGGTAAAGCAGCCCAGCACCCGAGACAATTGCCATGCTGGATCACTGAAACCAATGAAAAAACCCATGAAATCATTCGCGGAGGGCTGGATCGTTCTCCGATGTTCACTGGTGTGATCGAGGGGGTGGGCCCCCGTTATTGTCCTTCCGTTGAAGACAAGATAACCCGATTCGCCGGTAAGGATTCCCATCAGATATTTCTTGAGCCAGAGGGTCTGCTGACACATGAGATATATCCCAACGGAATATCGACCAGTCTTCCATTTGATGTGCAGATAGCGTTGGTGCGCTCGATCAAGGGCCTTGAAAATGCGCATATATTGCGCCCTGGCTATGCCATTGAATACGACTATTTCGACCCGAGAGGGCTAAAACGATCGCTGGAAACCAAAGCAATTGCGGGCTTGTTCTTTGCAGGGCAGATCAATGGCACGACAGGCTATGAAGAGGCGGCAGCCCAAGGGTTGTTGGCGGGAATGAATGCCGCACGACATGCGCGCGAGCAAGAGGCATGGAGTCCGAAGCGCAACGAAGCCTACCTTGGTGTGATGGTCGATGACCTGACCGCCAGAGGTGTGACGGAGCCCTATCGGATGTTCACCAGTCGGGCTGAATACAGACTGCAGTTGCGCGAAGACAATGCGGACCTGCGCTTGACGGAGATAGGCTGGAATCTGGGCGTGGTAAGTGAGGCGCGTTGGCGTGCGTTTGATGAAAAACGCGAAGCTATAGCGCGTGAAGAGCAGCGCTTGAAATCGACTTGGATCAACCCAGCGATCCTGAGCGAAGAACACGCTATTCGTGTTCTGGGAAAAAACGTAGAGCGGGAATACTCCTTGTACGATCTGCTGAGGCGGCCAGAGGTGAGCTACGACGCGCTGATGTCGCTGCCCAATAGTGGAGAGCGGGTGGTGGATGATGTAGTGGCGCAGCAAGTGGAGATCGGTGCCAAATATCAGGGCTACATCACCAAGCAGAATCAAGAGGTGCAACAACAAGCCGCGCAGGAAGACTTGCAACTGCCCGCAACACTCGATTACCGGGAAGTAAGAGCTTTATCCATCGAAGCGCAACAGAGATTGAACCTGCAGAAGCCTGAAACTATTGGCCATGCGAGCCGGATTTCGGGTATCACACCGGCTGATATTTCCTTGCTGCTGGTGCATTTGAAGCGGGGATTTCGCACAATTCGGGCGGGCAACGAAGATGCAAAATGAACGCCAGATGCTGATAGATGGCGCGGGTCAACTGGGTATTGAATTGACCGCTGACGCGCAGTCAAAGTTGCTCCAATATATGGCCTTGATGCAAAAATGGAATAAAGTGTACAACCTGACCGCGATCGGCAGCGGACCGGAGATGGTGACTTACCATTTGTTGGATAGTCTGGCAGTGCTGCCGCATCTTTGGGCGGGAAAATGGTTGGACGTGGGCTGCGGGGGCGGGCTTCCGGGAATAGTGCTTGCAATCATGCGACCGGACTGGGATTTCACATTGCTGGACAGCAATTCAAAGAAAACTGGATTTGTACAGCAGGCAGCCATTCAGCTGGGCTTGAAGAACGTGCAAGTCCATACCGGTAGAGTAGAAGATTGGCAGGAAGGGATTCGGTTCGACGGGATAATCTCTCGGGCATTCACCGAGTTAGGGAATTTCTTCAGTTTGACAGAAGGTTTGCTTGCTCCAGAAGGGCGATGGGCTGCAATGAAGGGGAAAATGGAAGAGGGGATTCCCGGGCAATACAGAATCGACCACATCATCACATTGCATGTGCCGGGACTTGATGCATCAAGAAGTCTGGTGATCGCAGGCAGGAAATAGGGAGCGACAGGAATGGCAAGAATAATGGCAATCACCAACCAGAAGGGCGGGGTTGGCAAGACCACAACCACAGTGAATCTGGCAGCCAGTCTGGCTGCGGCGAAAAAGCGCGTATTACTGGTCGATCTTGATCCGCAAGCGAATGCGACCATGGGCAGTGGCATCGACAAACATGCGCAGGAAGTGACTGTCTATGATGTGTTGCTGGGTGAAGCCACGATTGCTCAAGCAAGAATAAGCTATCAGCAAGGTAAGTACGACGTGTTGGCGGCGAGCAGAGATCTGGCGGGTGCCGAAATCGAACTGGTGAACGTAGAAGGTCGTGAAACACGACTGAAGAAAGAGATCGAGGCGGTCGCAGGTGAATACGACTATGTCCTGGTAGATTGCCCTCCCGCGCTGAATCTGCTGACTCTGAACGGTTTGTGCGCAGCCCATTCGGTGATGATTCCGATGCAGTGCGAATATTATGCGCTGGAAGGCTTGAGTGATTTGGTGAACACCATACGCATGGTGCGCGAAAGCCTGAATCCTCAGCTGGAGATCGAAGGATTGCTACGCACCATGTTCGATCCCCGCAACTCGCTGGCCCAGCAGGTCTCTGCGCAATTGCAGCAGCACTTCGGGGAGAAGGTCTATCGCACGGTTATCCCTCGCAATATTCGATTGGCCGAAGCGCCCAGCTACGGTGTGCCCGTGCTGTACCACGATGCCCAATCCAAAGGCACGCAGGCATATCTGGCGCTGGCGGGAGAAATCTTGAATAGATCTGAGTTTAATCAAGGTATTCAATAACTTAAATTGAACGGAAAATAAAATGGCAAAGATAAACAAGGGGCTGGGTCGGGGATTGGATGCGCTGCTGGGTGGTGGTGCAACAAAGACCAATGAATCATTGCGCGAATTGAATGTTAACCAGCTCAAACCCGGAAAATACCAGCCGCGTAGCCATATGGACGAGGAATCGCTCAAGGAACTGGCCGCCTCTATCAAGTCGCAAGGCGTGATGCAGCCAATCCTGGTTAGAGAAATGCCCAACGGTAGTTATGAGATCATTGCCGGTGAACGCCGCTGGCGTGCTTCGCAATTGGCAGGATTGACGCAAGTTCCTGTATTGGTGAGAGTTGTTCCGGATAATGCAGCGCTGGCCATGGCGCTTATCGAGAACATCCAGCGCGAAGATCTGAATCCACTGGAGGAGGCGGTGGGTATTCAGCGCCTGATAGATGAATTCCAGATGACACATCAGGAAGCCGCCGATGCGGTTGGACGCTCAAGAAGTGCGGCCAGCAATCTGCTGCGTCTTCTAAAGCTGCCGGTTGAAGTGCAGGGCATGTTGATGGAAAACAAGCTGGATATGGGGCATGCGCGGGCCTTGCTGTCATTGGAGCCGGCACAACAGATCATGCTGGCAAACAAGGTGGTGCTGGAAGGGTTGTCAGTGCGTGAAGCTGAGATGTTGGTGCAAAAACAAGGAGCTGCTGCATCTAAAGAAGGTCTCAAGCCCAAGCTGGCGAATAGAGACACGGAACGCCTGCAAGAGGAGTTGACCGAAAAGATCGGAGCTCGGGTAGAGATCAAATCTGGGAAAAAAGGTAATGGCAAACTCGTTATCGAATATGCAAGCAATGACCATCTGGATGAATTGATATCACGCCTGACCCGGGCCGGCTAAGCGCTCGAAGCCATGGGAAAACAGCTGCAAGAGTGTTTGACACCCCGTGAGAACGCCGCTATCATCCCGCCGCTTTTCCTAGCCGAAGAACAAGAAAAAAAATCGGCGCGTCAAGTGATCTGGCTGCAAATGCTGGTCACGCTGTCCGCAGCAGGCGCAGTCATGGCTTGGGGAAGTTCGCCGCAAAATGCGATAGCAGTGTTAGGTGGGGGAGGGATTTCCATTCTCAACGGTGCGTTGCTTGCTTGGAGAATGTCCCGAGCAACTCAACGCCCTGTCCACGACGCGCTTCAACAATTACGGCTTATGTATTTTTATGCTGCCGAGCGGTTTCTGGCGGTTGTGGTGCTGCTGGGCTTGGTTCTGGTGGTGCTGAAAGATTCTCCGCTGATGGTAATTAGTGGATTTGTATTGGGGCAGGCGACGCTGCTGGCAGCTCGCTTATTGTTAAAGAACAAGACGGAAAGTGGCTCACAAAATGTCCAGTGAAATGGCGCATGCAGCAACCGAGGTAGCCCACGAGGCGGCTCACACATCGGGCGATTACATCAAGCACCACCTCCAGAACCTGACATATGGTCAGCTGCCCGATGGCACATGGGGTGTCGCGCATAGCGCAGCAGAAGCTAAGGCCATGGGATTCTGGGCGCTCAATCTTGATACATTCATCATGTCTTTGCTGCTGGGGGCGATCTTCCTGTTCGTGTTCCGTCGCGTAGCAACGACGATCGTGACAGGCGCGCCGGGCAGTCTGCAAAACTTCTGCGAGTGGGCAATCGAATTCGTCGACACCAGCGTGCGTGGCTCCTTCAGTTCCAAGAACAATATGGTCGCACCGCTGGCGCTGACCATCTTCTTCTGGGTGTTCATGATGAACCTGATGGACTTGATCCCGATCGATTGGGTGCCATTGTTGATGTCTTCGCTGGGCGTGCCATTCTTCAAAGTCGTTCCCTCAACCGATCCCAATGCAACATTCGGCATGGCCATCGGCGTGTTCCTGCTGGTGCTGTACTACAGCGTGAAGATGAAGGGTCTGGGTGGATTCATGGGCGAACTGACCCTGCAGCCATTCGGCAAGTGGGGCATGCCGGTCAATTTCCTGCTGGAAGGCGTGAACCTGATCGCCAAGCCGATCTCACTGGCACTGCGTCTGTTTGGCAACATGTATGCGGGTGAAATGATCTTCATCCTAATCGCACTGATGGGCGGTGCTTGGGCGGGCTTCTCGCTGGGCGGCGTCACCTTGTTCGGTTCGCAGATTCTGCTGTCTCTCGGCTGGGCGATCTTCCACATCCTTATCGTGACCCTGCAGGCGTTCATCTTCATGACGCTGACAGTTGTCTATCTGGATATGGCGCATCAGGAACACCACTAATTTACGGTTTCATTTAACTTTAACTTTAGCTTTACTTTTATCTAACAGGAGAAATTGAAAATGGAAATGGCAAACGCACTGCTGTACATCGCTGGCGCATTGATGATGGGTCTGGGCGCTCTCGGCGCAGCTGTAGGTATCGGTATCCTGGGTGGTCGCTTCCTGGAAGGCGCTGCACGTCAGCCTGAGCTGATCCCGATGCTGCGCACACAATTCTTCGTGGTGATGGGTCTGGTCGATGCTGTTCCGATGATCGCTGTCGGTATCGCCATGTACGTTCTGTTCGCAGTGGTGGGCTGATTCGCGCAAGCGAAACGCATAATTTAGAAAGGAAGCTTGCATGAATATCAATGCAACTCTTCTCGCACAGTTGATCATGTTCGCGCTGTTCGTATGGTTCTGCATGAAGTTCGTGTGGACCCCGATCGTGGCGGCACTGGATGAGCGCAAGAAGCAGATCGCTGACGGTCTGGCAGATGCAGAACGCGCCAAGCAGGATCTGGAGCTCGCATCCCGTCGTTCCGCAGAGATCCTGCGCGAGGCCAAGGAAAAAGCTGGCGAGATCATTGGCAATAGCGAAAAACGCGCTAGCGAGATCGTGGAAGAGTCCAAGACTCAGGCCAAGGTCGAAGGTGAGCGCATCATCGCTGGGGCGAAAGCAGAGATCGATCAGGAAGTGTTCCGCGCCAAAGAACAGCTGCGTACGCAGGTGTCCGCGATCGCACTGGCAGGCGCCGGCAAGATCCTCGGTCGAGAGATCGATGCGAAGGCACATAACGACCTGCTCGACAAACTCGTTGCGGAAATCTGATCGCCATGTCTGAAGCCATAACCATTGCACGCCCCTACGCCCAGGCAGCTTTTGAGGAAGCTCAAAAGCTGAATGCGCTACAGGCTTGGTCGGATGCACTCATTGCTCTGGCAGAAGCAGCCTCCCACCCCGAAGTGCGCGCCATCATCGGCAATCCGAAGGTTGCGAAGACCCAAGTGGCTTCGCTGATGGAGGCATTTCTGGGAAAAAGCCCGGATGTCAAACTGCAGAACTTCGTGCGTATCCTTGCCGACAATCAGCGCGTTTCTGTTCTGCCTGAGATCGCAGCCAGCTTTGCAGCACTGAAAGCCGAGGCGGAAAAATCGATCAATGTGGTGGTTGAGTCTCCGTTTGAACTGTCAACTGCGCAACAAGACAAGATAGTGGCTTCGTTGAAGAAACGCATGGGCTGCGAGATCAAGCTTGAAAGCCGCATCAAAAAAGAATTGCTGGGTGGCGTGGTGATCCGCGCCGGAGACAAGGTCATCGACGGATCCGCGTTGACGCGCCTTGGCGAAATGGCGACTGCCCTAGCCTGATAAAGAATTATCAAGAATGAGGAAATCCAGATGAAGCTCAATCCTTCTGAAATTAGCAATTTGATTCGCAGTCGCATCGATAACTTCGAAGCACTGACCCAGGCGCGCACCGAAGGTACGGTGGTCAGCGTAACCGACGGTATCGTTCGCGTGCACGGCTTGTCCGATGTGATGCAGGGCGAGATGCTGGAATTCCCGGGTAACACATTCGGCCTCGCACTCAACCTCGAGCGTGACTCTGTCGGCGCCGTGATTCTGGGTGAGTACGAGCACATCACCGAAGGCGACACCGTCAAGTGCACGGGCCGCATCCTGGAAGTGCCGGTTGGTCCCGAACTGCGCGGTCGCGTAGTGAACGCGTTGGGTCAGCCCATCGACGGTAAGGGCCCGATCAATGCCAAGATGACCGACAAGATCGAAAAGGTCGCGCCGGGCGTCATCGCACGTAAATCCGTTGACCAGCCCGTGCAGACCGGTCTGAAGTCCATCGACTCCATGGTTCCAGTCGGCCGCGGCCAGCGCGAACTGATTATCGGTGACCGCCAGACCGGCAAGACTGCCGTCGCTGTCGACGCGATCATCAACCAGAAGGGTCAGAACATGACCTGTATCTACGTTGCCATCGGCCAGAAAGCCTCGACCGTCGCCAACGTGGTGCGCAAGCTGGAAGAGCACGGCGCGATGGAATACACCATCGTCGTGGCCGCTACCGCTTCCGACTCCGCCGCGATGCAGTTCCTGGCACCATATTCCGGCTGCACCATGGGTGAATACTTCCGCGATCGCGGCGAAGACGCACTGATCGTATATGACGACTTGACCAAGCAAGCTTGGGCCTATCGTCAGATCTCGCTGCTGCTGCGCCGTCCGCCCGGTCGTGAAGCGTATCCTGGCGACGTGTTCTATCTGCACTCCCGTCTGCTCGAGCGCGCAGCACGCGTGAACGCCGATTACGTCGAAGCCTTCACCAAGGGCGAAGTCAAGGGCAAAACCGGTTCGCTGACCGCTCTGCCGATCATCGAAACCCAAGCCGGTGACGTGTCCGCGTTCGTGCCGACCAACGTGATCTCGATCACCGACGGCCAGATCTTCCTGGAAGCCGACCTGTTCAACGCCGGTATCCGTCCCGCGATCAACGCCGGTGTATCGGTGTCCCGCGTGGGTGGTGCTGCGCAGACCAAGGTCATCAAAAAGTTGGGTGGCGGTGTGCGTCTGGCTCTGGCTCAGTACCGTGAACTGGCTGCGTTCGCGCAGTTCGCTTCCGATCTGGACGAATCTACCCGCAAGCAACTGGAGCGCGGCCGTTTGGTGACCGAGCTGATGAAGCAGCTGCAGTACGCGCCGCTGTCGGTCTCCGAGATGGCCACTACGCTGTTCGCAGTGAACAAGGGCTACTTCGACGATGTTCCTGTGCCCAAGGCATTGGCATTCGAATCCGCACTGCATACGAACCTGAAGACCAACAGCAAAGCACTGATGGACGCGATCGAATCCAGCAAGGATCTGTCTGCCGACAATGAAAAACTGCTGGTGGCTGCGATCGAATCGTTCAAGGCAACTGCTGTCTACTAAGGGGAGCTGAGTTATGGCGGGCAGTAAAGAGATTCGCACCAAAATCAAGAGCGTTGAAAATACGCGCAAGATCACGCGTGCGATGGAAATGGTGGCAGCTGCGAAGATGCGCAAGGCGCAGGAACGCATGCGTGCCGCTCGCCCTTATGCCGAGAAGATTCGCAATGTCGCCGCTCACCTGTCGCGCGCTAACCCGGAATACAAGCATCCATTCCTGGTCAAGCGTGAAACAGTGAAAAACGTCGGCCTGATCGTCGTCACTTCCGACAAAGGTCTGTGCGGTGGCTTGAATACCAACCTGTTGCGTCTCGCTATAAACGAGATGAAAACATGGGAAGGCGAAGGTAAAGGTCTTCTGGTATGTCCGATCGGTAACAAGGGTTTTGGCTTCATGAACCGCATCGGCGCCAAGGTCCAGTCACACCTGACGGGTTTGGGTGACACACCGCATATTGAAAAGCTGATCGGTACCGTCAAGGCGATGCTGGATGCCTATGTGGCTGGCGAGATCGATGCCATCTACTTGAGCTATAACCACTTCATCAATACGATGAAGCAGGAGCCACGCATCGAGCAATTGCTGCCGTTGACCGGTGAAAAGATGGGTACCAGCGAAGGTAACTGGGACTACATCTACGAACCCGATGCCAAAAAAGTCATCGACGAACTGCTGCTGCGCTACATCGAATCCTTGGTGTACCAAGCGGTGGTAGAGAACATGGCTTCCGAGCAAAGCTCGCGCATGGTGGCGATGAAAGCCGCATCCGATAATGCCAAGAGCGTCATCGGCGAGCTCAAGCTGGTTTACAACAAAGCACGTCAGGCAGCGATCACCAAGGAAATCTCGGAGATCGTGGGCGGTGCGGCGGCGATCGGTTGATCGGCAAAGAATTCAGAATTAATTTAGACGGGGAATCTTAAAATGAGTCAAGGAAAGATTGTTCAGTGTATCGGTGCCGTGGTCGACATCGAATTTCCGCGCGACAGCATGCCCAAGGTGTACGAAGCCTTGACGTTGGCAGATGCCGGTAACTCCACTGCTGAAGTTGGCCTGACCTTCGAGGTCGAACAGCAATTGGGCGACGGCGTGGTACGTACCATTGCGATGGGTTCGTCCGACGGTCTGCGTCGCGGCATGGCAGTCAATGCCACCGGCAACCCGATCCAAGTGCCAGTTGGCACCGGCACATTGGGCCGTATCATGGACGTGCTGGGTCGCCCGATCGATGAAGTTGGTCCGATCCAGAGTGACGAGCGCCGCTCTATTCACCAGGCTGCACCGAAGTTCGACGAACTGTCGCCTTCCGTTGACCTGCTGGAAACCGGCATCAAGGTGATCGATCTGGTTTGCCCGTTCGCCAAGGGCGGTAAAGTGGGTCTGTTCGGCGGCGCGGGTGTGGGCAAGACCGTGAACATGCTGGAACTGATCAACAACATCGCCAAGCAGCACGCGGGTCTGTCCGTGTTCGCCGGCGTGGGTGAGCGTACCCGCGAAGGTAACGACTTCTACCACGAGATGTCCGACGCGGGCGTTATCGACAAGGAAGACTTCACCAAGTCCAAAGTTGCGATGGTGTTCGGTCAGATGAACGAACCGCCCGGTAACCGTCTGCGCGTTGCACTTTCCGGTCTGACCATGGCCGAGAAGTTCCGTGACGAAGGCCGCGACATCCTGTTCTTCGTGGACAACATCTACCGTTACACACTGGCCGGAACCGAAGTGTCCGCGCTGCTGGGCCGTATGCCTTCCGCCGTGGGTTATCAGCCTACACTGGCCGAAGAAATGGGCCGTCTGCAAGAGCGTATCACTTCCACCAAGGTCGGTTCGATTACATCCATCCAGGCCGTTTACGTGCCTGCGGACGACTTGACCGACCCGTCTCCAGCAACGACCTTCTTGCACCTGGACTCCACCGTCGTGCTGTCCCGTGACATCGCTTCGCTGGGTATCTACCCTGCGGTCGATCCGCTGGATTCCACTTCTCGCCAGCTCGATCCGCTGGTCGTGGGTGAAGAGCACTATGCAGTAGCACGCAGCGTGCAACAGACGTTGCAACGCTACAAGGAATTGCGCGACATCATCGCGATTCTGGGTATGGACGAACTGGCACCGGAAGACAAGTTGGCCGTGGCCCGTGCGCGCAAGATCCAGCGCTTCCTGTCGCAACCGTTCCACGTTGCTGAAGTGTTCACAGGTGCACCGGGCAAGTACGTGACCCTGAAAGACACGATCAAAGGCTTCAAGGGCATCGTTGATGGTGAATACGACCATCTGCCGGAACAGGCTTTCTACATGGTCGGCAGCATCGAAGAGGCGGTCGAAAAGGCCAAAACACTGCAATAATTAGTGGGGATAACCATGGCAATGACCGTACATGTAGACGTGGTGAGCGCGGAGGAGCAGATCTTCTCCGGGCTGGCTGAAGTCGTCGTGGTACCGGGCGAGATGGGCGAATTGGGTATCTATCCGCGCCATACCGCCCTGATGACTCGCATCAAACCCGGTGCTGTGCGCATCAAGCGTCCGGACCAGGAGCAGGAAGAGTTGATCTATGTGTCCGGCGGTATGCTGGAAGTGCAGCCCAACGTGGTCACTATCCTCGCCGACACCGCAATCCGCGGGGCCGATTTGGACGAGGCGCGTGCATTGGAAGCCAAGCAGGCGGCGGAAGAAGCCATGAAGAACCGTACTTCTGACATCGACTACGCAGCAGCCCAGGCTGAATTGGCTGAAGCGATCGCGCAATTGCGAGCAATCCAACAAATGCGCAAACACACGCATTAAAGTTCAAGTATCAGAAACACCAAAAGAGCAGCTTCGGCTGCTTTTTTGTTGCCTGAAAGCTATACTCGCGCATCAATGAAACACAGAACAATATGAACGCATTGAACATCATCATCCTTGCCGCCGGCAAAGGTACGCGTATGTATTCGGATCGGCCGAAGGTGCTGCATAACTTGGCAGGTAAACCACTGGTTCAGCATGTGCTGGACTGCGGGATCTCGTTACAACCCCAGCAGATCTGCGTGGTGTACGGCCACGGTGGCGAGGCAGTACCGCAAGCGATGCAGCTCTACGGTGCAAAATTCGTCATTCAAGAACCGCAACTTGGCACAGGTCATGCCGTACAACAGGCCATGCCGCACCTGCAGGATGATAGTCGTACGCTAATACTGTACGGCGATGTACCGCTGATCCAGCATAGTACATTGCACCAGATGCAACAAGCGGGCGAAGGGCTTGTATTGCTGACAGTCGATCTTGACAATCCAGCAGGCTACGGTCGAATCGTGCGCGATCAAGAGGGTGATGTGCAGCGCATCGTCGAGCAGAAAGACGCCTCTCCGGAAGAGCTGGAGATTAGCGAAGTGAACACTGGCATCATGCTCGCCCCGACAGCAAAACTGCGTGAATGGTTAGGCAAGTTGAGAAATGACAACGCCCAGGGTGAGTACTACCTGACAGATATCGTCGCGATGGCAGTGCAGCAGGGTGTTGCGGTACATACCGCCCAACCGGCGCATGGGTGGGAAGTTGAAGGTATCAATAACAAGATGCAACTGGCCAGCCTTGAGCGTGTGTGGCAGAAACAAATCGCCACGAAGCTTTTGGCCCAAGGCGTGACGCTGAACGATCCGGCACGGATCGATGTGCGCGGTGAACTGGTATGTGGGCGCGATGTGGAGATCGACGTCGGGTGCATCTTTGAGGGTAAGGTCACCTTGGGAGATCGGGTGAAAGTCAGCGCTTATAGTGTCATTCGCAACGCAAATATCGGAAATGCCACACACATTGCAGCTTACAGTCATATCGATAGCAGCGAAGTGGGTGCTGACTGCCACATCGGACCCTACGCGCGGCTACGTCCCGGTACTGAATTACACGACCATGCCCATATCGGCAATTTCGTAGAGATCAAGAACAGCGAGATCGGACCAGGTAGCAAAGCGAACCACCTGAGTTACATAGGGGACAGCACGGTGGGCAGTCGGGTCAACATCGGAGCGGGAACCATCACCTGCAACTACGATGGTGCGAACAAGTTCCGCACTGTCATCGGGGACGATGCATTCATCGGCTCGGATACGCAACTCGTTGCGCCAGTCACTGTTGGCAAAGGCGCGACCATAGGCGCAGGTTCTACCATCACCAAAGACACCCCTGCCGGAGAACTGACACTCTCCCGCAGCAAACAAGTCACGATTGCCGGCTGGCAACGTCCCGTAAAAGGAAAGAAATAACATGTGCGGAATCGTCGGAGCAGTCGCAAAACGCAACATCGTCCCAGTCTTGGTGAATGGTCTGTTACGCCTGGAATACCGTGGCTACGACTCAGCCGGCTTGGTAGTAGTGCATGAAGGTAAACTGGAGCGTGTGCGCAGTGCAGGCCGTGTTGCCGAACTGGGACAAAAGAGCGCGCATACCGTAGGTGAAGTCGGCATCGCACACACACGCTGGGCGACCCACGGCGTACCGAGCGAGCGCAACGCCCACCCGCATATGAGCCGCGAACTGATAGCCGTGGTGCACAACGGCATCATCGAGAACTACGAAGAACTACGGAGTGAGTTAACCGCGCAAGGCTACGAGTTCACCTCGGATACTGACACTGAAGTGATCGCACACTTGGTCCACAGTCATTACGCACAAGGAAGCCTGCTGGTTGCGACACAGATGGCACTGTCGCAGCTGGTTGGTGCTTATGCGATCGGCGTCATAGCGGCAGACAACCCGCACCAAATGGTCGCGGCTAGAAAGGGTAGTCCGCTACTACTTGGCGTAGGAGAGGGTGAACACTTTGTAGGTTCAGATATGTCGGCCCTGTTGCAGGTCACAAGGAACGTCGTGTATCTGGAAGAGGGCGATGTAGTCGAAGTGAGCGCAAACAGCTACCGTATATTCGATGCCGCAGGGGTGCGCGTACAACGGCAGGTCCATATCAGCGAGTTGGACAATGACAGCGTGGAGCTGGGTGAGTACCAGCACTACATGCAAAAAGAGATACATGAACAACCCCAGGCCTTGGCAGACACACTGGAATCGGTGTGCAACAGCCAGTCTCTGGTACCGGGGATCTTCGGGGCAGAAGCAAATGATATCTTTCCGCGTGTAGAGAACATCCTCATCCTAGCCTGCGGCACCAGCAACCACGCAGGGCAGGTCGCACGCTACTGGCTGGAGGAGATCGCCGGTATTCCGTGCAATGTGGAGATCGCCAGCGAATATCGCTATCGCACCAGCGTGGCAAATCCGAAGACACTGGTGGTTACCATCTCCCAATCGGGAGAGACTGCCGACACATTGGCCGCGCTCAATCACGCAAAGGCCACGGGCCATGGTTACACGCTGGCGATCTGCAACGTGCCGGAAAGCGCAATCATCCGCCAATCGAAGTTGCGATTCCTGACGCGCGCAGGGCCGGAGATCGGAGTGGCCTCAACCAAGGCGTTCACCACCCAGCTGGCAGGCTTGTTCCTGCTCACGCTGGTGATGGCGAAGGTGCGCGGGCGTCTGGATGAGACGCGCGAGCAACAATTCCTGCATGAACTGCGCCATCTTCCGGCCGCCATGCAGAAAGTTCTGGCATTGGAACCGGAGATCGCAGAGATGTCCAAGCACTTCGCGAACAAGCATCATGCCCTGTTCCTGGGACGCGGCATGCATTTCCCGATCGCGGCAGAAGGCGCACTCAAGCTCAAGGAGATCTCCTACATCCATGCAGAAGCTTACCCGGCAGGTGAATTGAAACATGGACCGTTGGCACTGGTGGACAAGGACATGCCAGTGGTGTCGGTCGCTCCCAATGACACATTGTTGGAAAAGCTCAAGTCGAACCTGCAGGAGGTCCGCGCGCGCGGAGGCGAGCTATTCGTCTTCGCCGATGCCAATACCCATATACATTCAAGTGAAGGCATACACATCCTGCAAATGCCGGAACACGCGGGCTTTCTCAGCCCTATTCTGCACACTGCCCCTTTGCAACTGTTGGCATATTACGTAGCACTGCAAAAGGGAACGGATGTGGACAAGCCTAGAAACCTCGCCAAATCCGTCACGGTGGAGTAACGCAGGACAACAATGGTGGCAAGGCGGAATTAAAGCTTTGACCACCCTTGACGATACTGTGGAAATCCAGCCTCCCGTATCATCGGAGAAAAACACAGCATGGCGACTATCGCCGTATTCAACCAAAAAGGTGGTGTTGGCAAGACCACGACCTGCCTCAACCTGACGGCAGCGTTATCGCTTGCCCAGCGCAGCCCGATCGCACTGGACATGGATCCGCAGGGACACCTGAGCCTGGCATCCGGCTTGCGTCATGGCACGACCCAACGGGACAGCATCGCCTCATTCTTTAGGGATGGCACGCCGTTGGCCAAACTGTTGTACGAAACCCCCGCCGGCTGGCAGCTGATACCCGCAACGCTGGAGCTTTCCAAGATCGATGCCATGTATGGCAACGACCCACAAGCCGCCAAGAAGCTGAAACAGGGATTGGCCGAGGAATTGGCGCTGACCGGTGCACCCATACTGATAGATTGCTGCCCCATGCTCGGTGTGTTGACGCTGAACGCGCTACTGGCGGCGGACAAGGTGCTGATACCGGTATCCCCGGATTTCCTGTCGCAGCATGGTGTGCACAGACTGGACAGCGCATTGAATGTGCTGGAAAAGAAACTGCAGCGTACATTCGAGCGACGCATCGTCGTCACGCGCTTCGATTCCCGTCGCAAGCTCTCGTTCGACATCTACGAAAAGCTCAAGCAACGATACGGTGACTTGGTATGCAAGACCCGCATCGGCGAGACGGTCGCGCTGGCGACTAGCCCGATGCATGGTCTGGATGTGTTCGCTTATGCGCCGAACAGTCCGGGGGCGGCGGACTACAGAGCGCTCGCCAAGGAACTGACCGAAACCGGCTTCATCTAGCCGAACTGAACGGACACGGCTAAAGCAAGCGCGGCTGCAAGCAAGGCGGCGATCAAGGACAACCAGCCGTTACGCATTCTCTGCTGCACGACCAATTCCAGCAACAAAGGTGCTGCATGTTCATAAGGCTCCTGCTTCAGGCGCTGATGGATCAGCCGGGGTAGCTCGGGGATCAAGGTGGCAAAACGTGGCGTTTCACGCTTGAGAGCTTGTAAGAACCCGCGCCATCCGATCTGTTCACTCATCCAGCGCTCCAGCCAAGGCTTGGCCGTTTTCCACAGGTCAAGCTCGGGATCGAGCTGCAGCCCCAGTCCTTCGATATTCAGCAGTGTCTTCTGCAGCAGGACCAATTGCGGCTGTATCTGGATACCGAAACGACGCGAGGTCTGGAACAAGCGCAACAGGATGCGGCCGAACGAGACTTCGCGCAGCGGCTTGTCGAAGATAGGCTCGCATACAGCCCGTATCGCCGACTCGAATTCATCGATGCGCGTGGAGGAAGGCGCCCAGCCCGATTCGATGTGCAACTCGGCCACGCGCCGGTAATCCCGGTTGAAGAAAGCGATGAAGTTGTGTGCCAAGTAATGCTTGTCGTTATCGGTCAGCGTGCCCATGATGCCAAAATCCAAAGCCACATAACGGCCATCGCGCGCGACCAGGATGTTGCCGGGATGCATGTCGGCATGGAAGAAGCCGTCACGGAACACCTGGGTGTAGAAGATCTCGACGCCATCGCTGGCCAGTTTGGAAATATCGATACCTGCCTCACGCAGCGCCGCGATCTGGCTGACAGGAATGCCCTGCATGCGCTGCATCACCATTACCTGTTCGCTGCACCAGTCCCAGTAGATCTCGGGCACAAGCAGCAAGGTCGCATCGATGAAATTGCGGCGCAACTGGCTGGCATTAGCCGCCTCGCGCATCAAATCCAGTTCGTCATGCAGTGTCTTTTCGAACTCGGCGACGACTTCCCTTGGCTTCAGACGCTTACCGTCTTCCCACAGCCGTTCGATGAGAGAAGCGGCGATGTCGAGCAAAGCGAGGTCATGTTCGATGATCTGCTGGATACCGGGCCGCAAGACTTTGACGGCGACCTCGCGCCCATCCGGAAGCACGGCGAAATGCACTTGGGCAACCGAGGCACTGGCGACCGGCAATTGATCGAAACTGGCGAACACGTCCTGCAAAGGTCTGCCGAAGGCAGATTCAAGCAAAGCCACAGCTACGGCGGAAGGGAAGGGAGGTACCTGATCCTGCAGGGATGCGAGTTCATCGGCGATATCGGTCGGGATAAGATCGCGCCGGGTCGACAACAACTGGCCGAACTTGACGAAGATGGGCCCCAGCGCTTCCAGTGCCAGCCTCAGTCGCAAGCCGCGCGGACGCTTGTTGTCACGGAAGAACAACAGCACATTGAGCGGGCGCAACAGCCAGCTGGTACGTTCATGCGCGAGAATGAATTCGTCCAAACCGAAGCGCAGGACGATGTAGATGATCTTGATCAGTCGAAAGAAACGCATCGCTAGAAATGAAAAGGGCACGGCCAAAGCGCCGTGCCCGTAAGTCTACTTCAGTTCATGCTCAGTTCTGCTGAATTCCGGCCAGCAACCAGACAGAATCGTCATCCTTCAGGTCCTTCTGCACGTGCCAGACTTCCTCGAAGTGTTCGGGCGCACCGTTGTTTTCGCGCAACTGGCCGCTCAGACGCACGCTGGCGATGGCGAGATCGTTCTCGGTTACGACTTCCAGCAATTCGGCATTCACGAAACCGACATCGGTCAGTTGTGCCTGATCGCCGCGTTCCTGCAACTGCATGCTGATCTCGGCGAACATCTCGGGTGTGGTGTATTCACGGATGTCGTTCAGATCCTTGCGGTCATTGGCCGCCTGCAGACGGATGAAAGACATCTTGGCGCTGCGCAGGAAGCTTTCCACCGGGAAGTCTGCCGGTATGTTCGCAGCTCGCTGCGGTACAGTATCGGCAGACACTTGGGTCGTGACGGGGGCTTGCTGAGGGGTAGCGCCAAAGTCAGGCCCGTTAGCGGCGTATTGCATCGCGGGTTGCTGTTTCTTGCGCAGCATCGAATACAGGAAGAAAGCACCCACGGCCAGCAAGATGATCAACAGCAACATGCCCATGCCTTCACCCAGTCCGAGGTGGGAGAACAGCGCCGCCAGACCCAGACCGGCTGCGATACCAGCCAGGGGGCCAAGCCACTTGTTGCCTTGTTTGGCGGGTGTCCCGGCAGCTTGCGCAGGACTGGCTTGCGTCGGCGCGGGTGCAGCCTGCTTCTGTGGCGCGCTCATGGTGCGTTGCTTGCCGAGGTTAACGCCGCCACCGAGGCGCTTGGCTTCGGCATGAGTCGAGATCAGGGTCAAACTGGTGAGCAGCAAGGTCAGGGCAACAGCGAAACGTTTCATGTGCATCCTTAAGATCGAGGTTGGAACAGGGCGCGCAGTATACCGTAGCGACCAGTGAATTTAGAACGAAGGCGCATGCTCAAAGGCCAGCAATTCCACACTTACTGGATGGTTAAAGCGCAGCAGGCAAGCATGCAGCAGCAAACGCGGCGCACTATGCTCATCGCCATACAGCGCATCGCCAAGGATAGGGTGGCCGAGGGCAGACAGATGCAAACGCAATTGGTGAGTGCGGCCGGTGACCGGCTCCAGCTCGACACGTGAGTGATCACCCTCCTGTTGCAGCAGCTGATAGCGTGTGAGCGAGGGCTTACCATACTCAACGTCGACACGTTGCAACGGGCGGTTCGGCCAGTCGGGCGCGATAGGCAGATCTATCTCGCCCCGGGGGTTTTCCAGCTTGCCCGTGCATACTGCGATGTAGCGTTTATCCATCTCGCGATGTTGAAACATCATCGACAATTTACGCTGCATCTCGGGACCGCGTGCGAACAGCATCAAGCCGGATGTGGCCATATCGAGTCGATGAACGACCAGGGAATCGGGGAACTGCTGTTGGAGGCGCGCAGAAAGACAATCCTGCTTATCCGCTCCGCGCCCGGGCACCGACAACAGGCCGGCAGGTTTGACAGCTACCAGCAGGTGCTCATCTGCGAACAGCAGTTCGACTGCGGGGGAGTTCAAGTGACGTCGGCCACCACAGGCGTGTGGTCGGAGGGGCGTTCCAGTTTGCGCGGTGCTTTGTCGATGTGGCAGCCCGTGCATTGCAGCGCAGCACTGATCAGGATGTGGTCGATGCGCATGCCCATGTTGCGGCGGAAAGCCATCATGCGGTAATCCCACCAGGAATAGAGCTTCTCACCTGATTCGAACAAACGGAACGCATCGCGCAGACCGAGGGCTAGCAGCCCCTGGAACGCATCGCGCTCCGGCGCGCTGCACAGCACCTTGTCCTTCCAGGCAATCGAATCGTAAACGTCGCGGTCATCGGGGGCGATGTTGTAGTCGCCCAACAGAGCCAGCTTGGGATACCTCTGCATCTCGTCCTTTAGCCAGACATGCAATGCAGCGAGCCAGCGCAGTTTGTAATCATATTTATCCGAGCCGACTTCCTGACCATTGGGGATGTAGACACAGATGACGCGCACACCGGCGATGGTCGCAGCGATCACGCGCTTCTGCTCATCCTCGAAGTTGGGGATGCCGACCTGCACATCGCTGGCCGCCTCACGGCTGAGGATGGCGACACCGTTATAAGTCTTCTGTCCGCTGTAGACACAATGGAAACCGGCCGCCTCGATATCCGCCAGCGGGAAGTTCTTGTCCTCAGTCTTGGTCTCTTGCAGGCACACCACATCCACCGGCGATGTAGCCTGCCAGTCGAGCAGGTGCGGCAGACGCACTTTGAGCGAGTTGACGTTCCAGGTAGCGATCTTCATCGGGCAGGTTGTACGACGCGCGGACGATAAGGCGCAGTCTTGGGATAACCGGAGAGATCCAGCTCCTTGTTCCATGCGGACTCAAGGAATCCCTTGAGGCGGGTGTTGCCGACAGTGAGCGAGGGGATCTCCAGTCCGCCGTTCGCCTGACGATAAGCCTCGACCTTTTCGGCTGTGTCCAGATTCTGCTCGGCGTAAGGGATGCCGCGCCTGCTCAGGAATGATTGGGCGTCGTTACAGGGCGCGCCACAGTTGGGGGCTACATACAAAGTCACAGGAAAGTTCTTCTGAGCGCGTTGCGTCTCATAGGGCAGGCTGACATCCGGTGTCGGGGGAGTACCAAGCTTCAGCTGTTCCACGTCATCGGTGCCGGGCAGCGGGCTGTCGCTGTAATGCACCTTGCCCTGACTATCCACGGAACGGTACAGCTCGGCTTGCGCATTGCCGGCCAGTGCACAGCACATGGCGAAGAGAATAAAAGCCCGCATGGCGACCTCCTGTTATTCGGTTTCGACCAGCCCATTATGCCGCAGCAGCGCGTCGATGGAAGGCGCGCGGCCGCGGAATGCGGTGAACGATTGCATCGCCGGCCGTGCGCCGCCGAAGGAAAGGATCTCGCTGCGGAAGCGGGCACCGATCTCCGGGTTGAGCACACCATGCTCTTCGAACAGGCTGTAGGCATCGGCCGACAACACCTCCGCCCACTTGTAGCTGTAATAACCCGCCGCATAGCCGCCGGCGAAGATGTGCGCGAAGCTCTGCGGGAAGCGGTGGAATTCGGGCGGGATCAGCACGGCCACCTCGGCACGCACTTCGTCCAGCAGCCGCAGGATGGATCTGCCTTCCCCGGGTTTGAAATTGCTGTGCATCAGCATGTCGAACAAGGCGAACTCGATCTGGCGCAAAGTGGCCAAGCCGCTCTGGAAGTTCTTGGCAGCCAGCATCTTGTCGTACAGCTCTCGCGGCAAGGGCTCGCCCGTGTCCACATGGCGCGTCATGTTCTGCAGCACGCCCCATTCCCAGCAGAAGTTCTCCATGAACTGGCTGGGTAACTCCACCGCATCCCATTCCACGCCGTTGATGCCGGACACGCCCAACTCCTCCACTTCCGTCAGCAGATGATGCAAGCCGTGGCCGAACTCGTGGAACAGCGTGTTCACCTCGTCGTGGGTGAACAGCGCGGGTTTGCCGCCGACCGGTGCGGAGAAGTTGCAGTTCATGTAGGCGACCGGTGTCTGGATCGTGCCATCGGCCAGACGGCGCCGAGTGATCACGTCGTCCATCCATGCACCGCCGCGCTTGCTGTTGCGCGCATACAGATCGAAGTAGAACTGGCCGACCAGCGCACCCTGATCGTCGCGGATGTCGAAGAAGCGTACGGATTCGTGCCATACCGGCGCACTGGCGTCCTGGATAGTCAGACCGTACAGCGTCTCCACCAGCTTGAACAAACCGCTCAACACGGCATCTTCGGGGAAGTACTGTTTCACTTCCTGCTCGGAGAAGGCATAGCGCTGTTCACGCAGCTTCTCGCTGGCGTAAGCGACATCCCATGAATGCAATTCGCTCAAACCCAATTCCTTGCTGGCGAAGGCACGCAGCTCGACCAGATCTTTCTCGGCGAAAGGGCGCGCACGCTGGGCCAGTTCGCGCATGAAGTCCGCGACCTGCTGCGGTGTTTCAGCCATCTTGGCTGCCAGCGACAGTTCGCCGTAGTTGGCAAAACCGAGCAGCTGCGCTTCTTCCGCACGCAGGGCTACGATCTCGTCCATCAGCGGCGTGTTGTCCCAGTCGTGCTTGCCGAATTCGGAAGCGCGCGTGGCATAGGCGCGGTAGATCTTTGCGCGCAGCTCGCGGTTGTCGGCGAATTGCATCACCGGCATATAAGAAGGTGCCTTCAAGGTGAACAGCCAGCCGGTCTTGCCCGCTGCTTCGGCGGCTTCGCGTGCGGTCTGCAACACATCTTCCGGCATGCCGCTCACTTCGCCGCGCTGCTCGACCACCAGCGTGAAATCGTTGGTCGCATCCAGCAGGTTGTCCGAGAAGCGCGAAGAGAGTTCACTCAGGCGCTCCTGCACTTGCATGTAACGCGCCTTCTTGTCCTCGGGCAGTTCGGCACCGCCCAGACGGAAGTCGCGCAATTCGTTCTCGATCACTTGTTTGCGTGCCGCGCTCAGCGTGGCGAACTCGGCGCTGGCGCGCAAAGCCTTGAACTTCTCGAACAGCGCCTGGTTTTGGCCGAGCTCCGCGTAATACTGGGTGATCTTGGGCAGTGTGCTGTTGTAAGCCTCACGCAGCTCGGGCGAGTTCATCACCGCGTTCAGATGACCCACAGGGCCCCAGGCGCGGGACAGGCGCTCGTTGGCATCTTCCATGGGGCGGACGAAAGCATCCCAGGTCGGCGGGATAGCGTCGGACAACTGACGCGTATTCAGCGCGCGATTCTCCGCCAGCAACTGATCGATGGCGGGTGCGACATGCTCGGGCTTGATCTCGGCAAAGCGCGGCAGACCGGATTGGTCGAGTAATGGATTGTTCATGATGTTCACGTAAAGAACGGCACGCCCGGATGGGCGCGCCTATTGTTGGAAAACGAGCTGCCCGTCCAGCAGGGTGTAGCGCACGCGGCCCTGCATCTCATAACCGTTGAACGGCGTGTTCTTGCCCTGACTGCGTAACGCGGCAGGTTCCACGCGCCAGTTGGCGGCGGGGTCGAAGATGCAGATGTCGGCATGCGCGCCCAGCGACAGGTGACCCATCTTCTGGCCCAATAATTTCGCCGGGTTGATGGTGATGCGCGACAGCGCATGCAGCAGCGGCACTTTCTCCTGTTCAGCCCACTTCAACACCAAAGTCAGCAACAGTTCCAGCCCGGTCGCCCCGGCCTCCGCTTCGGCGAACGGCAACAGCTTGGCATCGTCGTCCACCGGTGAATGGTTGGAGCAGATCGCATCGATGGTGCCGTCCAGCAGGCCGGCACGCAGCGCGGTGCGGTCACGCTGGCTGCGCAGCGGTGGCATCAGATGACAGTTGGCGTCGAAGTAGCCGATGTCCATCTCGGTCAGGTGCACATGGTTCATGGATACGTCGCAGGTGACGTTCAGTCCTTCCTGCTTGGCCGCACGGACCATGTCCACAGCGGCGGCACTGGACAGGCGGCAGATATGCAAAGTGACGCCGGTCTCCCGTGCCAGTTGCAGTGCGGTGGACAACGCGATGGTCTCGGCGATCACCGGGATGGGCGGCAAACCGAGCCGGGTAGCCACCTCGCCGTCATGCGCCACGCCGTTCTTGGCGAGGAAGCTGTCCTGCGGACGCAGCCACACGCGATAGCCGAAGGTCGCCGCATATTGCATGGCGCGCATCAGCACGCGGGTGTCGGTGAGCGGTGCATCGGCCTGGCTGAATGCCTTGCAACCGGCTTCGCTCAACTCGACCATCTCGGTCAGCTCAGCACCCTTCAGGCCATAGGTCAGCGCGCCCAGTGGGAACACGCGGCACTGATTGAGCGCGCGCGCGCGGTGCTTCAGCATCTCTACCAAGCCCGGCTCGTCCAGCGGCGGATCGGTATCGGGGGGGCAGGCCAGCGAGGTCACGCCGCCGGCAACGGCAGCGGCCATCTCGGATTCCAGCGTTGCTCGATATTCATAACCCGGCTCGCGCAGGCGCGCCGCCACATCGACCAGACCCGGCATCACGATCATGCCTGCGGCATCGATCACCTGTTCGGCGACAAAACCTTTGGGGGCTTTGCCGATAGCCGCGACGCGCCGGTCGACGATGAACAGATCCTGCTGTGCATCGAGCTGATTGCTGGGATCGATCAGGCGACCGTTCTTGATATGGATGTTCATGTTCAATTCCTCGCCAGCATGCTCATCACCGCCATGCGCACCGCGATGCCGAACGTCACCTGCGGCAAGATCACCGCCTGCGAACCGTCGGCCACGCTGGAGTCGATCTCTACACCGCGGTTCATCGGACCCGGATGCATCACGATGGCATTGTCCTTGGCCAGCGCCAGACGATCCTGGGTCAGGCCGTAGTATTTGAAATACTCCTGCGCCGAGGGCAGCAGCGCACCCTGCATGCGTTCGTTCTGCAGGCGCAACATCATCACCACATCCACGCCTCTCAGTCCCTCTTCCATGTCGTGGAAGACACGCACCCCCAGCTTGTCGACATGGCTAGGTAACAGTGTCTTGGGCGCTACCACGCGCACTTCCGGCACATCCAGTGTGGTCAGCGCGTGGATCTGCGAACGCGCCACACGCGAGTGCAGCACATCGCCGACGATAGCGACGGTCAGGTTGTGGAACTCTTTTTTGTAGTGGCGGATGGTGAACATGTCCAGCAGCGCCTGCGTCGGGTGAGCATGGCGCCCGTCGCCGGCATTGATCACGTGGATGTCCGGCGCGACATGCTTGGCGATCAGGTGCGCCGCGCCGCTGGTGGAATGGCGCACCACGAACATGTCGGCATGCATCGCGCACAGGTTGTCCACGGTATCGAGCAGGGTCTCGCCCTTGCTGGTGGAAGAAGAGCCGATATTGAGGTTGACCACGTCAGCCGACAGGCGCTTGGCCGCGATCTCGAAGGTGGTGCGGGTGCGGGTGCTGTTCTCGAAGAAGATGTTGAACACCGATTTGCCGTGCAGCAGCGGTACTTTGCGGATCTCGCTGCCGCCGTTCGGATTCACGAACTCGCCCGCCTGGTCGAGGATGTCGCGCAGGATGCGCGCGGGCAAGCCCTCGGTGGACAGCAGGTGCTGTAGTTCACCGTTCTTGTTCAACTGAGGATTATTCATGCATGGATCCCTGAGCTGGGTTCATCGAAATACGCTTGCAGTATCTGTTGCGCGGCATACTGATCGATCAGGGATTTCTGCTTCCTGCCGTGTATCCCTTCATCATCCAGTGCTGAACTCGCGGCGGCGGAAGTATACCGCTCATCCACCAGCAAAGTGGGCAAATTGAAACGCCCTTTGAGTCGATTGGCGAAGCGGCGGCAGTGGGCGGTCATCTCGTGCGGTGTGCCGTCGTCATTGCAGGGCAGGCCGACCACCAGTGCAACTGGTTGCCATTCCTGCAGCAGGTTGGCGATGGTGGCGAAGCGCACATCGTTCCTCTCATCGGCGATGGTAGTCAGCGGGCGCGCGGTGCCGGTGAGGGTGTTGCCGACCGCGATGCCGATGCGACGGGTACCGAAATCGAAAGCGAGCAGGGTGCCGGAATAGTTCGCGGTCACGCCCTCAGGCATGTCCGGCTTCCTCCGACAGGGTGGCGTAATCGACACCGAGTAGTGCCATGGCAGCCGTAAGGCGTTCCTCGGCCGGCAGGTCGAACAGGATGTGTTCGGTGGCGGGCACCGACAGCCAAGCGTTGTCGGCGATCTCCTGCTCCAGTTGGCCTTCCGACCAGCCGGCATAACCCAGCGTGATCAGCAGATGCTTGGGACCCTTGCCTTCGCCGACTGCCTGCAGGATGTCCTTGGAGGTGGTGAGGCTGACCCGGTCGTTCACTTGCAGCGTGGATTGCCATGCTTCGCCTGAGTCATGCAACACGAAGCCGCGGTCGGTCTGCACCGGGCCGCCGAAATGCACAGCCATGTCTTCCAGCTCGGACTGGGTCAGCGGCATGTTGATCTGGGCGAATAACTCGCTCAGGGTCAGGCTGATCGGGCGATTCACCACGATACCCATCGCGCCCTCGTCGTTGTGCTCGCATACATAGGTGAGCGACTTCGCGAAGAAAGGGTCGGTCATCGCCGGCATGGCGATGAGGAAGTGGTTGGTGAGGTCGATGTCGGACATGGCGGCATTGTAGCTATTGCCGCCGGCCTTCACAAATCAGATGCGGTGAATCACTGTTTGATGAAGCTTGCGATGTGACCGAGCAATTCCTCTTCCTGGAAGGGTTTTCCGAGGTACTCGTTCACGCCCAGCTCCATCGCGTAGTTGCGGTGTTTGTCCGCAGTGCGCGAAGTGATCATGATGATAGGCAAAGCCTTGGTCTTGCTGTCCTGGCGCAGACGCTTGGCCAGCTCGAAACCGTCCATGCGCGGCATCTCGATATCCAGCAGCATCACGTCAGGCGAGATCTCCATCAGTTGTTCCAGGGCGTCCACGCCGTCTTTCGCGGTAACGGTCAGATAGCCGCTGCGCTCCAGCAGACGGGTGGTGATCTTGCGCACGGTCAGCGAATCGTCCACCACCATCACCAGCGGTTTGGTATGTACCGCTTCGGTCTCCACTTTCTTGGCGATCTTGCGCGTCACGGCGATACGCTGGGTGAAGGCGACCGGATTGATGATCAGGATCACGGCACCGCTGCTGGAAACCGTAGCCCCGGCGATGCCGGGCAGGCGCGCCAGTTGCGGACCGATGTTCTTGACCACGACTTCCTGGTTGCCGAGCAGGGCGTCCACATGCAAGGCGATGCGCTGCTCACCGCTGCGCAGCAGCAGGATAGGGTTGTGCGGTAGGCTGACCACTTCGGCCTGATCGTCGCCGAGCACGCGCGGCAAATAGAACAGGGGGTAGCGTTTACCCTGCCAGTCGATATATTGCTGGGCATAGAGCGCGTTCAATTCTGCCGGCTTCACCTGCTGTACATGCTCGACCATGGTGCCGGGCAGGGCATACACGGCGTGCGCCGCGCGCACCATCAGGGTGCGGGTGACGGCCAGCGTCAACGGCAGGTGGATGGTGAAGCGCACGCCCTTGCCGGGCTCGGAGCTGACATCGACACGACCGCCCAATGCTGACACCTCGCTGCGTACCACGTCCAGACCGACACCGCGACCGGCGATCTCGGTCACTTCGCCGGCGGTGGACAAGCCGGCGGTGAAGATCAACTGCATCAACTGCTCGTCGCTGATCTCCTCGTCGGCAGTGATGAGGCCGCTGTCCAGCGCTTTTTGGCGGATGCGCTCGATATCCAGACCGGCGCCGTCATCAGCCAATTCGAACACCACCTCATTACTTTCCTGCCGCAAGGAGAAACGTACTTCACCAATGGGCGGTTTTCCGCTCTGGCTGCGTTGCTCCGGCATTTCCAGACCATGGGCGATCGCGTTGCGCAGCAGGTGCTCGAACGGTGCCGTCATCTTCTCCAGCACACTGCGGTCGAGTTCGATCTCGGTGCCCGACAACTCCAGGTTGGCGCGCTTGCCGAGTTCCTTGCCGGTCTGGCGCACGATGCGGTACAGACGTTCGCTGATGCTGGCGAACGGCACCATACGTATGCTCATCAGTCCCTGCTGCAGATCGCGGTTGATGTGTGCCTGGGCATTCAGCGCGGCGGCGGTCTCGTCCAGATTCTTCAGCAGCGTCTGCTGTACCGTCTGCACGTCGTGCACGCTCTCGGTCATGAAGCGTGTCAGTTCCTGGAAACGGGTGAAGCGGTCGAACTCGAGCGGATCGAACTGTCCGGCGACATCCGTGCTGACGGCGACGTTGGCCTGCATCTGACTTTCCGCCTGGATCTCGATCTCGCGCAATTGCTTGCGCAAACGGCTCACGCTGTCGGTCAGTTCCAGCACGCTGGTTCGGAATTCGCGCAGTTCGGCCTCGGCGCGCGAGCGTGTCACGCTGACTTCGCCGGCTTCGTTGACCAGCCGGTCGACGATATCGGAGCGCACACGCAATAGTGCGGATTGCATCGCGCGCTCGGCGCCGACTTCCAGCGCGGCGACTGGTGCCGCAGGTGCAGCAAACGCGGCAGGCACTTCGGCGGGTGATTCGGTCGCAGACGTGCCGGTCAACTCAGCGGTTTGCGGCGCTGCTTCGTCCGCGGATGGCTGGGTCAATTGCTCGATGGCATGCGCGATGCGGTCGAGATAATTGTCCATCTCGTTCCACAGGTTTTCGTCCAGCACGTTCTGCGAGATGGCCTTGCTGACGCGATCTTCGACACGGTGGGTCAATTCTCCCAGCCGCATGGCACCGGCCATGCGTGCGCTGCCCTTCAGTGTGTGCAGGCTGCGTTGCAGGTTGCGTCCCTGCTGCGCATCCTCGGGATCGTCGCGCCAGGCGCGCAAGGTGCTGCCGATCTGCGGATAGAGCTCGTGCGCTTCTTCCAGGAAGATGGGCAGCAGTTGCTCGTCCACCTCGTCATGGACGGTGCGCTCATGCAATTCGGCCTGAGGCGCAGGGGATTCTTCCTCGGCCTCAGCCTCTTCCGGCACTGCTTCGGGTGCCGGCTCGGCGGCCACGATCTGTGCGTTAGCCTCAGATGGGGCGGCTATTGCGGTGAACGTTTCGTCAGGTTGTTCTTCCGTTTCCTGCGGGATATCGGAACCGCCAAGGACCTTGTCGGCCTGCAGGCGCTCTATCAGTTCGGTCTGTGGGGCTGGCGCCTTGCGTTCACGTACGCCATTGCACAGTTCATCTAGCCGGGTGATGACATCGTCCAGCAACACCAGCTGCGGGGTGCCTATGGCGCCTGCTTTGTCGATGCGTGGTTCCAGCCACATCTCCAGCGTGTAGGCGAGTTCGGCGATAGGCAGGAAACCCATGGTGCGGTTGACGCCCGCCAGGGTGTGGGCGGCGCGCATGAAATCGTAAGACACGACCGGTTTGGCAGATGCCTGGATGACGTCGAAGCAGGCGCGCAAGGCGTGCACATGCTCAAGCGCCTCTTCCGATGCGATGTTGAACAATACCGGAGACATACTGACGTCACCGATGACGATCGGGCCTTCATCCTCGGGTTCGGGTGCAGCCTCGGCTGCCGCTTCGATCTGCGGCTCGGGTTCGGCGGCTGCAGGTACGGCTGGCTGGGGTGCTGGTTTGCCGTGTTCGATGCAATCTGCCAGCGTGAGCAGATGCGCGGTGTCGATCTGCGCCGTAGTGCTGCCGCTCTCAAGCATATCCACCCAGTGCTGGAACAGCACTTCCGCATCGCCGACCAGATCGAGCAGATCCGGCGTGGCGGGCTGGTTGGAGGCGAGCCACTTGTTCATGGCACGCTCGACTGCCCAGGCAACCTCTCCCAGCTCGGTCAGTCCGACCATGCGACCGCTGCCCTTGAGCGTATGGAAGGCGCGGCGCATGGTGACCCACGGGTCGCGGCTGTCCAGATGCAGGCGCGAGACTTCCAGATTGGTGCGCAAAGTCTCCATCACTTCCTGCGCTTCTTCCAGGAACACTTCCAGCAGTTCGGCATCTTCATCGCCGGAGCGGACAGACACCACCGAAGCGGGCGTTTCCTCTTCGGCGGTTTCTGCCACAGCTTGTGCATGTCCGGCCGTGGCTTCGCCCAATTCGCGCAGTACATCATTCAGTGCCACCGGGTCGGGTTTCTGGCCCAACGACAGGCCGTGCACATAATCGTCCATGACGCTGATGGCCGTCGCCACGGCGCGCATCTCGGCGGGAGAAGGCGTATCGCCCTGATGGTAGCGCTCGGTGATCTGGCGCAGGGTGAGCAGCAGTTGTTCGGCGATATCCAAAGACAGGATGTGCAGACCGCCTTGTACCTGACTCAGCAGGCGATTGACCTGCAGCAGCTCGGTGCGTTTGGCGGCATTGCCGAAGAAGGCGTTAAGGGTCTGTTCGATATGCTGCAGATTGCTCTGCATCTCGACGGCCAGCGGACCCATGACGTCGCGTTGTTCCATCTCGCAGTACAGCGCGACCAGACTGGCCAGCTTGTTGTGGTCTTCGGGATGCTTCAGCAGGGTCTCATGCAGACGCGAAGTGAGCAGTCGGGCCTGCTCGTGGAAGCCGCTGCCCAGATGCTGGTAGTGCTCGATGCCGCTATCGAGCAGCAACAAAGCCATCGCCATATCCATCGAAACAATCTGCGCGTGTTCCGGATTCTCCACATGCTGCGCCGTGGCATGGATCTGTTTGCACAGGAACTGAAGCGTGTTGCGGTCCAGCTGTTCGGACAAGGCATGCAGCTGTTCCGACTGGGTGGCGAAGCGGGTGCAGGATGGGCGGTCGTTCAGCACGCATTGTTCCCATGCTTCGGTCGCCACGGCGAGTTGCGCGCGCATGTTCTCCAGCAATGCCGACGTCTCGCCCGGCGGCAGCGGCGGTGCTTCCGGCAGGTAGGTGTCCAGATCGAACACCTGTTTGATCTGTTCCACAGCCTCGTTGACGGTGTGGCTGCGCGCGACCAGATAGAGCATCTCGCTCATGGCGCCGACCGTGTCGAACTCGCTGTTGTCCAGCAGGGCGCGCATGCCCTGATCGATGCGGCTGAACGATTTCTTGACGTTCAACTCGGGCGGCACACCGTCCAGTGCTACACAGCCCAATACACCTTCCGCGACCCACCAGAAGCCGCGCTGTTCACCTGCCACACAATTCGCGACAGCTTTGACAGCGGCTGTCATGGCCCGCAATGCTTCATTCGCTTCGTCCTGGCGCAACCACTTGAGCAGGCCCTGCTGGAAATGCATACGTGCCTGCTTGATGCGCGCGGGTGCACTGTCGGGCAGCGCACCCTCCAGCAGTTCAGCGGGCAGATCGACGTTCAGCTCGGGGAAGAACAGATCCACTTCGAAGGCCATATCCAAACCGCGCACCTGGTGCAGCTCCTGGTATTCCGGGAACAGCCGCAGGGCGGCGTTGGAGGCGCCGGCCGAGAGTGCATCCAGATAATGGGTGAGGCCGAACAAGGCATGACGCATAGCGTCCAGATGCATCACGGTGGCGCTGTCCGGACGGTCCGACATTTCCTGCATCAGCGTTTCCAGCTCGCCGCAGAACACCTCCAGCGCTTGCAGGTGCAACATCTGCAACACGCCGCGCAGGCGATGCAATTCCCCCAGCGCGGCATCCAGCGGATGCTTGCCGGCCGAGGAGAAGAACTGCTCCTGTTCGCGGATGATGGTGGCCAGCGAGCTGTCCAGCTCGGACTTGACCGATGAAAGCAGCAGAGGATTGAACGCGGGAGTCACTAAATTCCTGAGCCGTGATTAGAGTTTGAAGCCGGAGACGGAGCCACTCAGCTCCTTGGCCAGGCCTTCCAGCTGTGTGACCGATGCGCTGGTGAGCTGGGTACCCTTGGAAGTCTGTTCCGTGATCTTCAGGATGTCGCCCATCACTGCCGCGACCTCCTGCGCCATATCGGTCTGTACCTGGGTCGATACCGAGATGCTGTTCACCAGGTCGGTCAGTTCGCGTGTGGCTTTTTCAATCTCCTGCAGAGAATGGCCGGCGTCGTCGGCGAGCTGTGCCCCCTCGACCACACCCTGCGTGCTCTTCTCCATCGCGGTCACCGCATCCTGGGTGTCGCCCTGAATGGTCTTCACCAGCAAACCAATCTGCTTGGTCGCCTCGCCGGAGCGTTCCGCGAGGCGCTGCACTTCTTCCGCCACCACCGCGAAGCCCCGACCGGCTTCACCGGCCGACGCCGCCTGGATGGCGGCGTTCAACGCCAGCACGTTGGTCTGCTCGGTAATGTCCGAGATCAGGTCCACGATCTCGCCGATCTCCTGCGAGCTTTCGCCCAGACGTTTGATGCGCTTGGATGTCTCCTGGATCTGTTCGCGGATACCGTCCATGCCGGCCACCGAGTTCTGCACCGCTTTGGCGCCTTGTTCGGTCACCTGCAAGGTACGGGACGCCACTTGCGAAGCCTGCGCCGCACTGCTGTCGACCTCCTGGATGGACTTGGTCATCAGTTCGACCGCGCTGCCGGCGTCGCGGATCTCCGCCGCCTGCTTCTCTGCAGCATTCAGCAGCCCTTTGGTGACCTGACCCGCGTCGGTGGTCGCCTTGTTCACCTGTTCGGACGCGGTGATGACGCGCGCGACCAGCTTGCGCAGCTCGTCAGTGGTGTAGTTGATCGAGTCGGCGATGGCGCCGGTGATGTCTTCCGAGACGGTCGCCTTGGCGCTCAGGTCACCGTCGGCCAGATCGGACAGTTCGTTCATCAAACGCAGAATGGCTTGCTGGTTCTGGCGGTTGATGCGGGCGGACTCATGTTCGCGGCGCTGCGATTCGTCCAGATAGATCTTGGACAGCAGCAACAGCAGCAACAGCAGCATACCGCCGGAGAGTGCCACCACAAAACTGGTGAGGCGGTTCTCGCTGGCCTGCTCATAGGCATTCAGCAGGTTCTGCATCAGCGATTGCATGCGCACATCCTCTTTCAGCAGTTGCTGGGCTGCCTGGCGCGAAGTGAGCAGCAGGCTCTTGTTGGCGATGATGAAGCCCACCACGTTCTGGTAGCCGTCGAACTCTTCGGACAGCTCCAGCACTTCGCTGTCGGATTGCGGCAATTCGCTGAACAGAGTGCGGGCGGCCTGCATCTTGGCGGGCAAGGTATCCAGAATGTCGATGGAGGAGGAGGTCTGCACGGTCTGCACCGCGCCCACGATCTGCTCGAGCAGCAATTGCAGACGGGCGGCCTTCTGGCTGTATACCAGCGGGGCGCGCAGTGCGATCACTTCCGCGCGGTGCAGCATGTCGCGTTGAAGCGAAGCGCCGCGTTCCAGTGTCACCAGCAAAGGACGGCCTTCTTCCACCTGATTGAGCAACTTCTCCTGCTGTTGCCATTTGAGCAGCAGCAGGTCCAGCGAGTCGCGCGGCACACCGGTCGTGGCAGGCAGCTCGGCATTGCCCTGATCCAGTCCGTTCAGTGTGGCTGTGAATTCGGCGCGCGTATTGAGCAGCGCATCGAACGCATCGTTCTCACCCGAGATACTGGCCACTTCAGCATGCTTGGCCAGTTGCAGGGACAGCAGTTGCAGCTTGGACGCCTGCGCGACATAGCGCGAGCTTTCGCTGGTCGTGCGGGTGTCGAGGTAGGTGAACGTGGCGGCGACGACCAGGAACACCAGCAGCAGGAAACCGAGGATGCGGAGCTGGCGGTCAAAGGACTGGTCGCTGAACCAGGGGATGCGGATGGCGCTTTCCGCCTGCTGTGTGGCGCCGTGTTTGGCAAGCTTGGTCGAGGACTTTGTGAACGGTAACTTGAAAGCCATTGCTTATTCTCCCTGTGCGACGGGGTTCATTCCCCGATCTGCAAAAACTCTGGTTGTGACAACAATTGATGGATGTCCAGCTTGTGCCATATCTGACCGCCCGGATCCCGGTAACTTACCGAGCCGTTCTCTTCGCTTTGCGGCCAGTCTTCCGTGTTGCGCAGGCCCAGCACGCGCGAAACCAACAAACCGGCGTTGAAGGCAAAGCGATGCCCCAGCAGCATCACGCGGTTGTGCGCGTCGCGGGCTGTCGCTTCCTGATGGTTATAGGTGTTCAGATCGATGATGCTGTACAGGTTGCCGCGCACGTTGGCGACACCGCAGTACCAGCTCTTGGTCAGCGGCACCGGCGTGAGCGCCGGTAGCGGCATGACTTCGCTGATGTCGGTCATGTCGACCAGCCAGTTCTCCTGCCCGAGCTGGATGCCCAGTGTGGACTGGCGGCTGTCGCCGGCAGTTTGCGCCTGGAGGCGATCCAGCACTTGTTGCTGGAATTCGCGCAGGTTGAAACGCTTCGACATCGTCTATTGGATCAGCCGAGTGCGGCGATCTTGCCGAGCAACTCATCGGCGCGGATCGGTTTGGTGACGTAATCCTTGGCACCCTGGCGCAGACCCCACACCTTGTCGGTCTCCTGCCCCTTGGTAGTGCAGATGATGATGGGGATGTGCTTGGTCACATCGTCATGGGTGATCGCGCGCGTGGCCTGGAAACCGTTGAGGCCGGGCATCACCACGTCCATCAATATCAGGTCGGGCAGTTCGGTTTTGGAATTCGCCACAGCCTGCTCACCGCTCTCGGCATAGACCACCTGAAAACCTTTCTTGCCGAGGATGTCCCCCAACACATGGCGCTCGGTCGCCGAGTCGTCCACCACCATCACTTTGCTAATTGCCATAATCCACATCCTCGTATTGTTGCGTATGTGCGATGACCGCCTCGATCAGGCTCTTCTTGCTGAACGGTTTGGTCAGATACTGGTCGGAACCGACCAGCTTGCCGCGTGCGCGGTCGAATAGCGTGTCCTTGCTGGTCAGCATGACTACCGGTACATCTTTGAAATCGCGGTGGTTCTTGATGAGTGCGCAGGTCTGATAGCCGTCCAGGCGGGGCATCATGACATCGACGAAGATGATGTCGGGTTTGTGATCGACCACCTTGGACAGGCCGTCGAAGCCGTCTTCGGCCAGAATGACTTTGGCGCCCGCCTGAGACAGGAAGATCTCGCCGCTGCGGCGTATGGTGTTGCTGTCGTCTATCAGTAAAACGCTTATCCCGGCCAGACTATCGCTCATGCTGTCCACCTAGTTCGTTGTATTTGAGACCCCTCCCGCCGCACCGCCGCCGCGATACGGGCGAATCCTACCCCATTTGCCCCCGCCGCCTCAACGTGTTTATCGGCGCCAGAAGGCGGGCGTGAACAGGATCAGCACAGTGAAGATCTCCAGTCGACCGACCAGCATGCCGAAGGCGCAGGCCCAAGTCTGGAAATCAGTCAGCCCCTGGAAGTTGGATGAAGGACCGACCGCGCCCAGTCCGGGACCGATGTTGTTAACCATCGCCAGCGAGGCGGTGAAGCCGGTAATGAAATCCAGGCCGCTGATCCACAGCACGAAGGCCAGCGTGGCGATGGTCATGAAATACAGGAAGATGAAACCCAGCACGGCGAACACGATGTTGTTGGCGATCACCTGACCGCCGATCTTCATCGGGTTGATGACGGCCGGATGCAGCAGCTTGAGGAATTCGCGACCGGCCTGCTTGATCAGCACCAGCGTGCGGATCATCTTGATGCCGCCGCCGGTGGAGCCGGAGTTGGCGCAGATACAGCCGAGGAACAGCATCCACATCGGCGCGAAGATCGGCCACTGTGCGTAGTCCACGCTGGCATAGCCGCTGTCGGTGGCGATCGACACCAGGTTGAAGCTGGCATGGCGCAAGGCGGTGAGGAAGTCTGGATACACACCTTGCCACCACAGGAACAGCGCGACACCACCGCAGCTCAGCACGATCAGGCTGATTGCCGCGACCGCTTCTGCATCTCTGATGTAAGTGCGCAAGGAGCGGCCGCGCAGTGCCAGGAAGTGGGTGGCGAAGTTGATCACCGCGAACAGCATGAATGCGATCAGCACGAACTCGATCAGCGGTGAATCGAAATAGCCGATGCTGTTGTCATGGGTGGAGAAGCCGCCCAGGCCCATGGCCGAAAAAGCATGGCAGACCGCGTCCAGCCAGTCCATGCCGGCCCATTTCAGCGTGCCGATGCAGACCAGTGTGATGGCCACATAGATGATCCACAGATTGCGCGCGGTGTCGGCGATGCGCGGGGTCAGCGCGGTCTCTTTCATCGGGCCGGGTGTCTCGGCTTTGAACAGTTGTCGGCCGCCGATGCCCAGCAGCGGCAGCACCGCCACCGCCAGCACGATCACGCCCAAACCGCCCAGCCATTGCAGTTCGTGGCGCCAGACGTTGATCGCCGGTGGCATGTCATCCAGTCCGGTCAGCACGGTAGCGCCGGTAGTGGTCATGGCGGACATGGTCTCGAAATAGGCATCAGTGAACGACAGGCCGGGGATCGCGAGCAACAGCGGAATGGTGGCGAACAGCGGCATCGCGGTCCACATGGTCACCACCAGCAGGTAACCATGGCGGATCGACAGTTCGCCCTTGTAGCGGCGGGTCAGCATCCACATGGCGGTACCGGCACCGGCGGTCCACAGCATGGCGAGCAGGAAGTCGAGCAGCAGCGTGCTGTCGTGATAGATCAGCGCGGTGATGACCGGGAACAGATAGGTGATGCTGAACATCACCAGCAACAGGCCCAGCGCATGGAAGACGGTCAGGGTGCGGCCCATCAGAAGAACCCGAGATTGACCTGGAACAGTTTCTCGACCTTCTTCACCATCTTCTTGTCGACGACGAACACGATCACATGGTCTTCGGCCTCGATCACCGTGTTGTGGTGGGCGATGACCACCTCGTGGTTGCGCACGATGGCCCCGATGGTCGCGCCCTTGGGCAGGTCGATCGCGTCGATACGGCGGCCGACCACGCGCGAGGAGTCGTGGTCGCCATGCGCCACCAGTTCCAGCGCTTCCGCCGCGCCGCGCCGCAGCGAATGCACGGCTGCCACATCGCCTTGGCGCACATAGGCCAGCAGCGAACCGATGGTGACTTGGGCGGGCGACAGCGCGATGTCGATCTTGCCGCCCTGCAGCAGGTCGACATAGGCACTACGGTTGATTAGCGAGATCACCTTGCGTGCGCCGGCCTGTTTCGCCAGCAGGGCGGACATGATGTTGTTCTCATCGTCGTTGGTCAGCGCGCAGAACACATCCACCTCGCCGATGTGTTCCTGCTCCATCAGCTTCTCGTCGGTACCGTCGCCGTTGAGCACCAGGGTGTTGGTCAGCTGGCTGGCCAGTCGTTCACAGGCTTTCTTGTTGTGCTCGATCAGCTTCACCTGGTAATCGTTCTCGATCGCCTTGGCCAGCCGGAAGCCGATGTTGCCGCCGCCCACGATGGCGACGCGCTTCACCGGCTTGTCCATGCGGCGCAGTTCGTGCAGCACGCTGCGGATGTTCTCGGTGGCAGCGATGAAGAACACTTCGTCGCCGGCTTCCACCACGGTCGTGCCTTCCGGGATGATGGGGCGGTCGTGGCGGAAGATGGCAGCCACGCGCGTCTCCACCTGCGGCATGTCGGTGCGCAGGAAAGAGAGTGGCTGGCCGACCAGCGGTCCGCCCTCGAAAGCGCGCACGGCAGCCAGCGAGGCTTTGCCCTGCGAGAACTTCTGCACTTGCAGCGCTTCCGGGAACTCGATCAGTTTGACGATGTATTCAGTGAGGATCTGCTCGGGGCAGATGGAGAAATCCACGCTGAAGATATCCTTCTCGAAGATCTCGGGACGGTTCAGATAATCGACGGCGCGGATACGCGCGATACGGGTCGGGGTGTTGTACAGACTGGCGGCCAGTTTGCAGGCCACCAGATTCACCTCGTCGCTCTGCGTGACCGCCAGCAGCATATCCGCATCGGCGATACCGGCCCGCTCCAGTGTGGAAGGGTGGGCGGCGTTGCCAACCACCGTGCGCAGATCCAGCCTGTCCTGCAATACGCGCAGCTTCTCCGCGTCGGAATCGATGATGGTGATGTCGTTCGCTTCGCCGACCAGACTTTCGGCGACGGAGGAGCCGACTTGTCCTGCACCCAGAATGAGGATCTTCACGCTGCTTCACCTTTCCATTTGATGGAACAGCCCATGCTGGCGAGCTGCTCGCGCGGGCCTTGCCCGCTCTGCGCCACTTGCAGCATCGCTTCGAACAGGTCGCGCTTGGCATCCGGTGCAGCTTCCTTACGCGAAGCATCCAGACGGCCGCGATATTGCAGTTCGAGGTTGGCGTTGAAGCCGAAGAAGTCCGGTGTGCACACCGCGCCGTAATCCTTGGCGATCTGCTGCGTCTCGTCCCACACGTAGGGGAAGGGATAGCTGAATTCCTGCGCCACCTTCTTCATGTTGTCGAACGAGTCTTCCTCGTAATCGGCGGGATCGTTGGACATGATGGCGATGGTGTTGATGCCGTGTTGCTGCAGTTCGCGCACGTCGCGGATGATGCGGTCGCGGATGGATTTGACGTAGGGGCAGTGGTTGCAGATGAACATCACCAGCAAGCCGTTGGGGCCGCGTGCATTCTCCAATGTATAGCGCTTGCCATCGACGCCCGGCAGATCGAAAGGACGCGCCTTCCAGCCGAAGTCGCACAATGGGGGTTGCAGACTGACCATGAAACTTCCTCCTGATGAACAGCGTGATTTTTTGCGGCGTTATATTATCACGCCCATTCATACGCCTTCGGGTCACCATGTCAGCCCCCAGATTCTATTGTCCGCCGCCGCTCCCGCAAAATAACAACTGCGAATTGCCGCCCGAAGCCGCCCATCACGCCAGCCGTGTATTGCGTCTGCGCGTCGGCGATGCGGTACAGATCTTCGATGGCGAGGGCAACGCGCTGGACGCCACCATCAACAACATCAGCGGCAAGCATGTTTACCTGGGTAATCTGCAGACCTGCATGGTGCAGCAGCAGGCATCCGACCTGCAGATCGTGCTGGCGCAATCGCTGTGCAGCAGCGAGAAGATGGACTGGGTGATACAGAAAGCCACCGAACTGGGGGCGAGTGAGATCGTGCCTGTCCAGGCGCAGCGCAGTGTGGCCAAGCTGACCGGGGCCCGCGCCGAGAAGCGTGCGCAGCACTGGCAGAACGTCATCGTCTCGGCCTGCGAGCAATGTGGCCGCAACGATTTGCCGCGCATGCATCCCCCCGTGTCTATGGCAGACTGGTTGCAAGCCACGAGAGCACAAAGCGGCAGCAAGTTCATCCTGATGCCGGGCGGAGCCTGCGCGTTGAAGGCGCAAGCCAAACCGCAGGAGCGCGTGACCCTGTTGATCGGACCCGAGGGCGGCTTCACCACGGACGAAGCCAATGTCGCGCAACAAGTCGGCTTCGCACCCATCCTGCTCGGGCCGCGCGTATTGCGCACCGAGACAGCGGCCATCGCCGGGATCACTGCCATTCAGACCCTGTGGGGAGATTTCAACTAAATAGAAGGAAGCGAATATGCCCTATGTGAACATCCGCATTGCCGGAACACTGAGCCGCGAACAGAAAGCGAAGATCGCCGCAGAGATCACCGACACGCTGGAACGCATCGCGCTCAAACCGGCGTCGTACACCTACATTGCGTTCGACGAACTCCCTGACGAGAACTGGGCCATCGCAGGCAAGCTACTGGACGAGCTGTGACTTAAGCCGGCAGGCTTTGCATCATGCTGTACATCATCATGCCAAGACTGGCCGACAGCAGCGACATGGTGATGCCCACGCTGGTGGGGTGCTTGAGCACCCAGCTATCCACTTCCATGTGCATCAGATCTAGTGCCCGCGTACTTCTGCGCACGGTATACCAGTGATCGGTATAGCGCTCGACCACGGTCAGCGTGCGCGGGAAGAACAGGATGGCGATGCCGACGATCAGGCAGAGCGCGTTGCCGACCAGCAGGAAAGTCTTCAGGTTGTCGGCGATGCCGCCCATCTCGATCGGTGTCAGACTGCCGTCAAACAGCAGCAGCGCCACGCGCAGGTCGACATCCTGCAACAGATATAGCGCGATAGCAGCGCCGATGATGATGGCGCTGCCGAGCCAGACACGCTGTTTCATCAGGATCGGCTCCACTTCATGCGGCATGGTGAGCGGCTTGATCATCTTGCGCACCGAGATCCAGCGGTTCATCACGTCGAACCAGCGCATCGCGCGCCGGCTTCTCAGTGACAGACCTATCCCCACCAGGAAGGAAAAAACACTGGCGATCAGGAAGAATAGCAGCGTCATATACAGGAACACCGGATAGGAGACCTGACTGAGGAGATGGTTCATGATTGTTTTCCTTGCATCGAGGCGGGAATCGCCTTCTTGTCTGTGACTTTGATTCTAGCCCCTTTAGGCTGTGCTACAAATGGCAATTTTTTCGTTCTGGGTGTCTAATTGCAAGCGTTGCCAACTTCCCCCGAATCGATAGCCATGCCATTCCAGTCCACCGAGTTCGTCAACTGGTTCCGTTCGGTCGCCCCCTACATCAATGCCTTTCGCGGCAAGACCTTTGTCATCGCATTCGGCGGCGAAGTGGTGGCGGACGGTAAGTTCGTCGAGCTGACACATGACTTCAATCTGCTGGCGGCACTGGGTATCCGGCTGGTGCTGGTACACGGTGCCCGCCCGCAGATCGAACAGCATCTGGCCAAGAACAAGCTGGAAGACGCCTATCACCATGGCGTGCGCATGACCGATGCCGAAACCATGATATGCGTGAAGGAGGCGGTCGGCCGCGTGCGGGTCGAGATCGAGGCGCTGCTGTCCATGGGCCTGGCCAATTCGCCGATGGCGAATGCCGATATCCGCGTCGCCGGCGGTAACTTCATCACCGCGCAACCACTGGGCGTCATCAACGGTGTCGACCTGATGCACACCGGCAGCGTGCGCAAGGTCGATGTGGCCGCGCTGAACGACCGCATGGAATTCGGCGAGGTGGTGCTGCTCTCGCCATTGGGATATTCGCCCACAGGTGAAGTGTTCAACCTCACTCTGGAAGACGTGGCCACCGCTACCGCCATCGCACTCGATGCCGACAAGCTGGTGTTCCTGATGGACACGGACGGGGTGCAGGACAAGAAGGGCGCACTGCTGAAGGAGCTGACCATCAGTCAGGCGCAAGCCATCCTGTCCGCCAAGCGCAAGCTGCCTGATGACATCAGCCTGTTCCTGCCCTGCGCCGTGCGCGCCTGCGAGGCAGGCGTGGCCCGCACGCATCTGGTCAGTCGTCATGTGGAAGGGGCGGTGTTGCAGGAACTGTTCAGCGACGACGGCATCGGCACCATGGTGGTCGAGTCCACGCTCAATACCTTGCGCGCGGCGACCATCGAGGATGTGGGCGGAATCCTGCAGTTGCTGCGGCCGCTGGAAGAGGAAGGCATTCTGGTCAGGCGTTCACGCGAGCTGCTGGAGCGTGAGATCTCCCGCTTCGAGGTGCTGGAACACGACCATCGCATCATCGGTTGTGCCGCGCTGTATCCCTTCCCCAATGAAGCGTCCGCCGAGCTGGCCTGTCTGGCCGTGGACAGCCAGTATCGCGACCACGGTTACGGCGAAGCAGTGCTCAACCACATGGGCGCACTGGCGCAAAGTCAGGGCATGAAGAAGTTGTTCGTGCTGACTACGCGCACCGCGCACTGGTTCATCGAACGCGGCTTCAAGGAAGCGGACGTCAGTCAGTTGCCTAAGGAGAAGAAGGCCTTGTACAACTACCAGCGCCGCTCAAAAGTATTCGTAAAGAACCTGAAATGAGATGCTTTGTTTCATCGGCGTGTAACATTGCGCGCCTAATATCAACCGGCTATGGAGACGACAAATGACAAGAATGGTGCAATGCGTGAAACTGGGCCGCGAAGCGGAAGGGCTGGAGCGCCCGACCTATCCGGGCCCGCTGGGACAGCGCATATTCGACAACGTGTCGAAGGAAGCCTGGCAGGGATGGATCAAGTTCCAGACCATGCTGGTGAACGAGAACCGTCTCAATCTGGCGGACATCAAGGCACGCCAATATCTGGCCCAACAGATGGAGAACTACTTCTTCGGCGGGGAGGCGCAGATGCCGCAGGGCTTCGTGCCGCCAAAAAACTGAGATTGGCCAAAACCTATACAGCGCAGAACTTCCTCAACCGGGAACTCGGTTTGCTCGAGTTCAACCGGCGTGTATTGGCACAGGCGGAAGACCCCGCAGTGCAACTGCTGGAACGCCTCAAGTACCTGTGCATCGTCAGCAGCAATCTGGACGAGTTCTTCGAGATACGCGTCGCCGGCCTGAAAGAACAGGTCAAGCTGGGTGGTATCGCCGCGGGTGCCGACGGACTGGAAGCCACGCAGATCCTCAAGCGCCTGTTCGATCCCACGCACCAGTTGATCGCGCGCCAGTACCAGTTGTTCAACGAAGAACTGGTGCCCGCGCTGGCCGCGCAGGGCATCAAGTTCCTGCGTCGTACGCACTGGAATCCCACCCAGCAGGCGTGGGTGAAGGATTTCTTCCTGCGCGAAGTGATGCCGGTGCTCACTCCGATCGGACTCGACCCGGCGCATCCCTTCCCGCGCGTGCTCAACAAGAGTTTGAACTTCGCCGTCGAGCTGCAGGGCAAGGATGCCTTTGGCCGCAATTCCGCCAAGGCCATCGTGCAGGCGCCGCGCGTGCTGCCGCGCGCCATCCTCATGCCGCCCGAGATTGCCGGTTGCCCGCACGGTTTCGTGTTCCTGTCGTCCATCCTGCATGCGCACGTGGGCGAGCTGTTCTCCGGCATGGAAGTGAAGGGCTGCTACCAGTTCCGCGTCACGCGCAACAGCGACCTGTTCGTGGACGAGGAAGAAGTGAAGAACCTGCGCATCAGTTTGCAGGGTGAATTGCCCCAGCGCCATTTCGGCGATGCGGTGCGGCTGGAAGTGGCCGACAACTGTCCGCCCGAACTGGCGGACTTTCTGCTGCAGCAGTTTGAATTGAACAGCGACGACCTGTATCGCGTGCACGGTCCGGTGAATCTGGTGCGTCTGATGGGCATCCCCGACAAGGTGGAGCGGCCCGATCTCAAATTCCCGCCGTTCGTGCCCGGCATGCCGCCCCTGCTGAAAAAGAAGGGTGCGGACATGTTCAAGGTGATCCGCAAGGGTGACGTATTGCTGCACCATCCCTACCAATCGTTCCGCCCGGTGATCGACTTCATCCAGCAGGCCGCCGCCGATCCCGATGTGGTGGCGATCAAACAGACGGTGTACCGCACCGGTACCGATTCCGAGCTGATGGAAGCCTTGATCGCCGCGGCCAAACGCGGCAAGGAAGTGACCGTCGTGGTGGAATTGTTGGCCCGCTTCGACGAAGAGGCAAACATCACTTGGGCATCGCGGCTGGAACTGGTCGGCGCGCACGTCGTGTACGGCGTGGTCGGTCACAAGACGCATGCCAAGATGCTGATGGTGGTGCGCCGCGAAGAAGGCGGCCTGCGTCGCTACGTGCATCTGGGCACCGGCAACTATCATCCGCGCACGGCACGTCTGTATACCGATTTCGGACTGTTCACTTGCGACGAGGACATGTGCAGTGATGTGAACGAGATATTCGTTCAGCTCACCGGCCTGGGCAAGGCGAGCAAGCTCAAACATCTGTGGCAATCACCGTTCACTTTGCACAGCAAGGTGCTGGAATCTATCCGCAACGAGATCGCGCTGGCCAAGGAGGGCAAACCGGCGCACGTCATTGCCAAGATGAATGCCCTGCTGGAACCGGAGACCATCAACACCTTGTACGAGGCTTCGCAAGCGGGCGTGAAAGTCGACCTGATCGTGCGCGGCGTATGTGCGTTGCGGCCCGGCGTGAAAGGACTGTCGGAGAACATCCAGGTACGCTCCATCATCGGACGCTTCCTGGAACACACCCGCATCTTCTACTTCCGCAACGGCGGCAAGGAAGACATCTATCTCGCCAGCGCCGACTGGATGGACCGCAACTTCTTCCGTCGTATCGAGGCTTGTTTCCCCATCCTCGACAAGAAGCTGAAGAAGCGTGTGCTGGATGAAGGACTGAACATCTACCTGAAGGACAACCATCAGGCATGGGAGATGGACTGCAACGGTTTCTGGCATCGCAAGAAACCGAATCGCAGCAAATCGGTCAACGCCCAAGTCGAGTTGGCTGCCCTGTTGGGGCAGACGCCAACTCCGAGCGACGAAGCCGCCTAGTGTTTCTTCGGCCGGCCGGTCTTGATCGGCGTCAGGCCGGAGATCACGCGCTTCAATTGCAGCGCACTGCTCTTATCCAGCAACTGCAGGCCGGCACGCAACAGCGCGCTCTTCTTCACCTGCATGCCCGCTGCCTGCGCCTTCTCTTTCAACTTCGCGATCAAAGCGTAATCATCCTGCGGCATGCTGAAGCTGTCGCGCACTACTTTCACCTTCTTGGGCGCGGCGACTTTCTTCATCGGTTTGGCTGCGGGCTTGGCAGCCGGTTTTGCAGCAGTGGCTTTGCGTGTCGTGCTTGGTGTTCTGCGCGCAGCAGCGGCAGGCTTGCGTGCGGCCGGTGTAGCTTTCTTTGTAGCGGATGTGACCATGTTGAAGCCTCCAGTTGTGTGATGGCAAAAACAGTATAGACGGTATATCCTGCTGACACGATTGTAATATTTCGGGAGAGGCAGCATGGAACTGATACTTTGGCGGCATGCCGAGGCAGAAGATGGAACGCCCGATCTCGAACGCGAATTGACCGGCAAAGGGCGCAAGCAAGCCGACAAGATGGCCGCCTTCCTACGCGAACGATTGCCCGAGCACACCCGCATCCTGGTCAGCCCGGCCAAGCGCACACAACAGACCGCACTTGCCCTCACCAAACACTTCATCACCGATGCCGCACTGGGCACATCCGCCACGCCGCAGAATGTGCTGGACGCTGTTGGTTGGCCGGATGCCGAAGGGACGGTGCTGGTGGTCGGCCACCAGCCCACACTGGGACAGATCGCCGCCCGATTGCTGGCGGATTCAAACGCCGGTTTCAGCGTCAAGAAAGGTGCGGTGTGGTGGCTGGTGCGCAAAACGAACGAAGGCGATTATCAGACCAGCCTCAAACTGGTGATCGCACCGGAAAGCCTGTGAATCAAAGGAGACGATCATGTTTGAATCCGCCGAGCTCGGACACAAGATAGACAAAGCCACCTATGACGCCGAAGTACCCAAGCTGCGCGAAGCGCTGCTGGAAGCGCAGATGGAACTGGCGAAGCAATCCAAATTCCCGGTGGTCATACTGATCGGCGGGGTGGACGGTGCGGGACGCGGCGAGACCGTGAACCTGCTCAATGAATGGATGGACCCGCGTTTCCTGCAGACGCACGGCATGGGCGAACCCTCCGACGAAGAGCTCGACCGCCCGATGATGTGGCGCTTCTGGCGTGAGCTGCCGCCGAAAGGGCGTATCGGCATCTTCCTCGGTTCCTGGTACACCTGGCCCATCCTCAACCGTGTGCGCGGTGTGACCAAGAACGCCGAGCTGGACCAAAGTCTGGAGCGTGCCAAACGTCTGGAAAAGATGCTGGTGGACGAGGGCGCGGTGGTACTCAAATTCTGGATGCACCTGTCCAAGGAGAAACAGCAGAAGCGACTCAAGTCGCTGGAGAAGGCTCCCAAAACGCGCTGGCGTGTGACCAAGCGGGATTGGGAGCACTACAATTTGTACGACAAGTTCAACGCGGTGAATGAACGCGTCATCCGCCATACCAGTACCGCCGACGCGCCATGGACCATCGTTGAGGGTTACGACCCGCGCTATCGCAGCCTCACCGTGGGCAAGATCATTCTCGACGTGATCACCAAACGTCTGAAGCATGTCGCAAAAAAGGCGACGGACGTCACCGCGCCGCTGCCCATGTCGTCCCTCGACAAGCTGAACGTGCTGAAGACGCTGGATATGAAGCAGAAGCTGGACAAGAAGAAATACGAGGCCGAACTGGAAAAGCATCAGGGCAGGCTCGCCATCCTGACCCGCTCGCCAAAATTCAGCAAGATCACGGTCGTCGCCATGTTCGAGGGCAACGATGCGGCAGGCAAAGGCGGTGCAGTGCGCCGTATCACCAGCGCGCTGGACGCGCGTCAATACAACATCATCCCCATCGCCGCACCGACCGAGGAAGAGCGCGCTCAACCCTATCTGTGGCGCTTCTGGCGGCATGTGCCACGACGCGGCCGTCTCACCATCTTCGACCGTTCCTGGTATGGTCGCGTGCTGGTCGAGCGGGTTGAGAAGTTCTGTTCCGAATCAGACTGGATGCGCGCTTACAGCGAGATCAACGATTTCGAATCGCAACTCGCGCGCCACAACATCGTGGTGGTCAAATTCTGGCTGGCGATCACCAAAGATGAGCAGTTGAGACGTTTCAAGGAACGCGAAAAGATCGGTTTCAAGCGCTTCAAGATCACCGAGGAAGACTGGCGCAATCGCGAGAAATGGGACGCCTACGAGCACGCGGTGTGCGACATGGTGGACAGAACCAGCACCGAGATCGCCCCCTGGACGCTGGTCGAAGCGAACGACAAATACTTCGCGCGCATCAAGGTGCTGAAGACCCTCGCCGACCGTATTGAGGCGGCACTGAAGAAAGCGAAGTAAGTTCGGCTACTTCGATTCGTTGATCATTTGTATCGTTTGCTGTTCCACTTCCTGTGCAACCACGGCGAGCGCCGGGTCCTGCGAAAGCGAAGCGAGGATGGCGGCGGGTTTGATCATGCCGATGTGCGTCTTGCCGCCTTCGGTATAGACCGAGATGCGGCAGGGTAGCGCCATGTTCAGGCGCATGTCAGCCGCCATCACCTTCGAAGCCTGCACAGGATTGCACACTTCGAACACGCGGCACTGCGGCTCGAACGCCACGCCTTTGCCGCGCAGCGTGTTGCCGATGTCGTGCACATGCAGCACGCCGAAGCCGTGCTTCTTCACCGCTGCTTCAAGATCGGCAGCTGCTTGTTCGAAACTCTTCTCGCTCTCAACTATGTGATACATAGCGGTTCTCCTGGATCAAAACATATGGTCTTGCGACGACGGCCCACACTATGGTGTCGGCCTCATGCCAGGCCAAAGCCTGCGCATCGGTGACTCGGGCGATCTGGCCGTGCTCCATCCACTCCGCGACTTGCGCCGCATTGTCCTTTGCGATTTGGTAGGCCACTTCTACCAGATCAAGCTCAGGCCCGACGAACACTGTCGCACCGCTGGCAAAGAAGCGTTGCAGCTCCCGCCAGGCGATCTGCGCCGTTTCTAGATTGATCTGGCCGCGTAGCAGCTTTTCGTCGTTATCCATCTTCATTGCGTTACTTTCCTTGCTTCATCCATGGAATTGCGTCTTTCCAATTCGCTCCAGATCGCCCGCGCGATCCTCACCCATGCCGATTCGCGTTCCGACAGCGCATCCAGTTGTGTCATGTAACCGGCACCGAAATTAGCCGCGTTGCTCTTGTGCATCAACACCGCCATGCCATACAGCTCGATCTTGATGCGGGCCTGCATGTCGCCGTCGGCGGCGGCTTTGCCATAGCGATCAAGATGGCTCAGGACATCGTGTGCGAAGCCATGCACCGCCACATCATCGTTGAAGTCCAGATTCAGGATGAGGCATTTGCGCTCGATCTCAAGCTCGAGTTCGCGCTCTATCCTGAATGAGATGTCGTCGCCGAACATCTCAGGAAACCTCGCTCTTCAAATAATTGTCCTTCACACGCATGTAATGTTCGGCGGAATAGCGCAGATATTCGATCTCTTCATCGGTCAGTGCGCGTACCGCCTTGGCCGGCCGGCCCATGTACAACATGCCGCCTTGCAGCGTCTTGCCAGGCGAGATCAGGCTGCCCGCGCCCACCATCACATGATCGGGGATCACCACATCGTCCATGATGATGGAGCCCATGCCGATCAGGCACTCGTTACCGATGCGGCAGCCGTGGAGGATCACCGAGTGGCCCACCGTCACGTAGTCGCCGATGATGAGCGGCGAGCCATCCGGTTTCTCGGCGGTCTTGTGCGACACATGGCCCATGGTCAGGTCCTGCACGTTCGAGCCGCGCCCGATCACGATGCGGTTCACATCGCCGCGCAACACCGTGTTGCACCAGACGGAACTGTCCTCGCCGATCTTCACATCGCCGATGACCTGGCAGGAAGGATGCAGGAAGACCTTGTCTCCTATGACAGGGGAGGTATCGAGGTAGTTGGAAAGCGGCATAGCCAGGTTCTCACACAAAATTCAGTTCGATGAAGAATTCGTGACCGTTCATGTTCACCGGTAACAGCATGGTCTGTCCGTCATGATGATGTTCGATCTCGTGACCGTCGCCGTGCATCATCTGCGGAGTCTGCATATCGAACTCCATGCCCTGTTCGGACAGGATGCGCTTCGCCACACCCGCCAGCATGTTGGAAAGCTCGCCTGCCAGACCCGCCGCATCCATATCTATAGCCGTGACTTCCTCGCCGAGCAGCTTGCGCGAGATCTCGTTCAGCGCAGGCATCGGCAAGGTGATTGCCACACTGCCGCGCGCTTGATGAGCATTCATGCCGATCAAGGCGGATACACCGCTCTGCACAGTGTTTGCAGGTTTGGGGATAGGCGCGCCCATCTCCACCTTGGTATTCATCATCGTCTCGAAGATCGTGTGCAAGGAATCGACCAGCGCATTGAGGATGATTGCATCCCTTTGGCTGCCGTCACTGGGCGATGCGACTTTCTTCGCGGATCTTTTGGCGCCTACCTTGCGTTCCATCTCATTCTCCCGAAACTGAGCAGACATTGTAAAGCGGGCGCAATAGCCAACGGGCATTGCACCGGAGGTTTATAAATTGCTGCAAAGCGCTTCAATTATAGCGCTCCACGTGAAGCTGGCTTTTTCAAAGCAACTTCCACTTCATCTGCTCCCCCGCCCTCAACGGCACCAGCTGATGCTCCCCAAATCCTACCGACGCAGGCACTAGCCACTCTTCCTTGCATAGCGTGACCTTCTCTGTATTGCGAGGCAGATCGTAGAAATCCGCCCCATAGAAACTCGCAAAACCTTCCAGCTTGTCCAGCGCGCCCGCGTTCTCGAACGCTTCGGCATACAGTTCGATGGCGCTGTGTGCGCTGTAGCAACCGGCGCAGCCGCAGGCGTTCTCTTTGGTGTGCTGCGCGTGCGGGGCGCTGTCGGTGCCGAGGAAGAACTTCTTGCTGCCGCTGGTGGCGGCTTTGAGCAGTGCCTCGCGGTGCGTTTCGCGTTTCAAGATTGGCAGGCAGTAGTAGTGCGGGCGGATGCCGCCGACCAGCATGGCGTTGCGGTTGTAGAGCAGGTGTTGAGGGGTGAGGGTGGCGGCGATGTTGTCCGGCGCGCTCATCACGAACTCGGCGGCATCTTTGGTGGTGATGTGTTCGAACACCACGCGCAGCTCGGGCAGGTCTTTCAGCAGCGGTTGCATCACGCGTTCGATGAACACGGATTCGCGGTCAAAGATGTCGATGTCGGGGCTGGTGACTTCGCCGTGCACCAGCAACGGAATGCCGCAACGCTGCATTTCTTCCAGTGCGGCATAGGTCTTGCGCAGGTCGGTCACGCCCGCATCGGAGTTGGTGGTGGCGCCGGCTGGGTACAGCTTCACCGCATGCACCACACCGCTGGCCTTGGCTTTTTTGATCTCGTCGGCAGAGGTGATGTCCGTCAGGTACAGCGTCATCAGCGGCTCGAACTTCATGCCTGTTGGTAGCGCTTTCAGGATGCGCTCGCGGTAGGCCACGGCCTGTTCGGTGGTGGTGACCGGCGGGCGCAGGTTGGGCATGACGATGGCGCGAGCGAACTGGCGCGCGGTGTCGGGCAGGACGGAGGCCATCAGCGCGTCGTCGCGCAGGTGCAGGTGCCAGTCGTCGGGGCGGGTGATCGTGAGTTGTTGCATGGGGGTTCCCGGCTCAGTGGAGTGATGGCGGGATTGTAGCAAAGGCCGACTGACTGTCGGCCTTTGTACACTGTGACCGGAAAGCCGGAGGCGACCGTTCTGGATCAGCCGGCTGCCCGCGCGGGGGTCACACCTTGAAGCGGCCAATGGCGGCTTCAAGGTCATCCGCCAGCGAGCCCAGATGGCGTATGTCGGCCGCGGTCTGTTCGATGCCACTGTGGTTCGCCTCGGCCATCTGTGCGATGCGTTCCACATGTTGCGCGACCTGGCCGCTGACCTGGCTCTGTTCGCGTACGACGGTAGCAATATCGTTCACGCCGCTGCTGGCCTCGTTGACCGACTGGCCGGCTTGCTCAAGCATGATGGTGACACGATCGATATGTTCCAGCGTCGCATGCAGCGAAGCCAGACCACGTTCGATGGATTCTTCAGCGCTTTCGGCCTTGCTGCTCAAACCGGAGGTCACGCCGTCGATCTCTCCGGCAGAACTGGAGGATTTCTCGGCCAGCTTGCGCACTTCGTCGGCGACCACCGCGAAGCCGCGTCCCTGTTCGCCGGCGCGCGCAGCCTCGATGGCGGCATTCAGCGCCAGCAGGTTGGTCTGGTCGGCGATGTCCCTGACCTGCTGGGTCATGCCCGCGATGTCATGGGTGCTTTGCACGAAGTCTTTGACCGAGGCAGCGACCTGTCGCACCGTCTCTTCGATCTGGCGGACCTCCCGTATCATCTCGGCCGCACTGTCGTTGCCTTCGCGGGTGCGCGCCAGGCTCTCACCCGACAACCTGCGTACTTCCTCGGTGCTGTCGGCGACCGATGTGATGCTGACAGTCATCTGCTCGACAGCTGCGGCAGTCGAGGACGCCGCTTCGCTCTGTGCCATTGAACCTTCGGTTATCTTCCCAGATATCACCGCCAGTTTCGTTGATGTGCGCATCACATCCTGAGCGCCTGCGTGCACCCGGCGCAATGCTTCGGCCATGCTGTCCATCAGCGCATCGAATGCACGCGAGATCTGCCCAATCTCGTCGTTGCCGGTCACTGGCGCGCGTTGTGTCAGGTCGCCAGTGGACTGGATCTTCAGCATGACCTGCTGCAGATCCCTGACCGGGCGGGTCACACGATTGATAACCGCGCCGACGACGAAGAACAGTACGACCTGGATGAACGCCTGCGCGATCCACAGCACGATGTTGGCGCGCGAGATAAATTCATATTCATGGGACACATCGGCGACCAAGCTGATCGCACCGTTGATAGATCCTTCCGGCACCACGTGGCACTGCAAGCAGTTCACGCCACCGTGATCCTTGCTGGCTGCGAATGGTACGACCATGCGTAGCGTCGATTGATTCCCCTCACGCTTGAGCGCTCCAACCTGCATCCCGGCGCCAGACAGCGCGGCCTTGTCCATGTCGTCCTTTGGTTGCTCGCTTGCAGCACCTTGGCCGAACTGGTCTTGCACCGGCTTGCCGCGGATCATGCGCAGTTCGGACAGATTCAGTTGCTTGTCGCGCAGCACTCCTTCGAGCACCTGCTTGCGTCGCGCGGGATCGACGATCTCGCCGTTGAGCATCAGCGCATTCATGCCGCGGAACGCAACCTCGGCAGTCAAAGCAGTCTTTTGTTTCACTTCGTCAAGCATGCGTTCCTCGAACCAGACGAACGCGAAGTGCTGGCCGGTCAGCAGGATCAGCATCAGGATCAGCTGCACCGGAATCTGCAGCTTGTTTTTCAGCGATAAATCATCCCACCACTTGTTCATGTTTCTTCTCCCCCGTTTACATTTATATCTATTTAGCTTGGCCCTTGTATTCGGACCATTTGTCTTGCGCTTTAGGTCTGACCCCTGCATCGGGGTCAGATTCATGATTGCAAAAGTGTGCGAGTAAAGCGCAGCGGAGGACAGTCAGTCAAGTCACGAAGCGGATGACGCAGCGCTCCCAGCCGTGCGGGGTGCACGCATGAGGTGATACCTAATCGAGGTGTTTGCGCGAATGGCCCGGGAAGAAGTGGCGCACGATAACGAAGAACACCGGCACCAGGAACACGGCGAACAGCGTGGCAGTGAACATGCCGCCGATCACGCCGGTGCCGATGGCATGGCGGCTCTGCGCGCCCGCACCGGTGGAAAGGGCGAGCGGCAACACACCGGCCATGAAGGCGAACGAGGTCATCAGGATGGGTCGGAAGCGCAGACGGCAAGCTTCCAGCGTGGCGTCGATCAGGTTCATACCGTCGTCCTGCAACCTGCGTGCGAATTCGATGATCAGGATGGCGTTCTTGGCCGACAGGCCGATGATGGCGATCAGGCCGACTTTGAAATACACGTCGTTCGGCAGGTCACGCAGCGTCACCGCCAGCAGCGCACCGAATACACCCAGCGGCACGGCCAGCATCACCGCGAACGGGATGGACCAGCTCTCGTACAGCGCGGCCAGACACAGGAACACCACTACGATGGAGATTGCGAATAGCAGTGTGGATTGCGCGCCGGACTGCTCTTCCTCGCGTGCCGTACCCGACCATTCGAAGCCGAAGCCCGGCGGCAGTTTGGCGGCGATCTCCTGCATCGCCTGCATCGCTTCACCGGAACTGCGTCCCGGCGCGGGACCACCGGCGATCTTCATGGCGGGCAGGCCGTTGTAACGGTCCAGCTTGGGCGAACCGCTGATCCAGCTCGCTTTGGCGATAGCGGACAGCGGCACCATGCCACCCTGTTTGTTGCGGATGGAGATGTTGAGGATGTCGTCAGGCGTGCGGCGGGTGTCGGCCTCGGCCTGCATCTGCACGCGCAGCACGCGGCCCTGACGCACGAAGTCATTGATGTACACCGTGCCCAGCAGCGATTGCAGCGTCTCGTTCAGGTCGGTGATGGAAACGCCCAAGGCTTCGGCCTTGATGCGGTCCACATCGAGGAACAGTTGCGGACCGGCTTCCTGACCTTCGGGGCGCACACCGGCCAGTGCGGGGTTCTGCATCGCCATACCCAGTGCCATGTTGCGTGCCTCCAGCAACTTGTCGCGCCCCAATCCGCCACGGTCTTGCAGGCGGAAGTCGAAACCGCCCGCCGCTGCCAGCTCGGGGATGGGCGGCGGATTGATGGCGAAGATCATCGCCTGCTTGATGCGGAACAGCATCATATTGGCTTTCTGTGCCAGTGCCGATGCGCCGCTTTCCTTGGCCGGGCGCTCGCTCCAGTCCTTCAGGCGCACGAAGGTGATGGCGGCGTTCTGACCGCGGCCGAAGAAGGAGAAACCGGCCACGCCGATGACGTGCTCCACTTCCGGCAGGCCGAGGTAATACTGCTCTACCTGTGTCAGCACGTCGAGTGTGCGTTCACGTGTGGCACCGGCCGGCAACTGGATCACGCTGACGAAATAGCCCTGATCCTCGGAAGGCAGGAAGCTGCCCGGCAGCTTGCTGAACATCCAGCCCACGGCGACGAGGATGGCGGCATACACCAGCAGATAACGCGCAGCTTTGCGCACGATCTTGCCGACCACGCCGACATAGCGATGGCTCAAGCGCTCGAATGCATCATGGAACCAGTGCAACGGACCGCTCTTCGGTACCAGGTCGTCCTTGCCTGGGGTGTGTTTGAGCAGCGAGGCGCACAACGCAGGCGTCAACGTCAGCGCCATCAGCGCGGAGAAGCCCATGGTCAGCACCAGCGTCACCGCGAACTGGCGATAGATCGCACCTGTCGATCCCGGAAACAGCGACATCGGGATGAACACCGCCGACAGCACCAGTGTGATGGCGATGATCGCGCCGATGATCTGATCCATCGCCTTGCGCGTCGCTTCACGCGGCGGTAAGTTCTCCTTGGTCATGATGCGTTCGACGTTCTCCACCACCACGATGGCATCGTCCACCACGATACCGATGGCGAGCACCATCGCGAACAGCGTCAGCACGTTGATGGAATAACCCAGCAGATACAGACCGACCAGCGCACCGACCAGCGCGATCGGGATGACGATGGTGGGGATCAGCGTGGCGCGCAGGTTGCCCAGGAACAGATACATCACCAGGAACACCAGTAGCAGCGCCTCGGCCAGGCTCTTTAGCACTTCCTGGATGGAGATCTCGATGAACTTGGAGGTGTCGTACGGCACCACCCAGTCGACACCCTGCGGGAAAAACTTCGCCAGTTCGGCCATGCGCGCCTTCACCGCTTTCACGGTATCCAGCGCGTTGGCGTCCGGTGTCAGGCGGATGGCGATGGCGGCGGTCGGCTGACCGTCGATGCGGGCGGCGGTGGAGTAATCCTGTGCGCCGAGTTCGACACGGGCGATGTCCTTCACGCGCAAAGCGGAACCATCGGCATTGGTGCGCACTAAGATGTTGCCGAACTCTTCCGGTGTGGAAAGGCGGCTGCGGGTGACGATCACCGCATTCATCTCCTGACCGGGGGCGGAGGGCAGTTGGCCCAGCTCGCCCACAGCCAGTTCCGAATTCTGCGCACGTACTGCTTTCGAGATATCCGATGGCGACACACCGTAGGCTTGCAGCTTCTCTGGCTTCAGCCACAAACGCATCGAATATTCGGTACCGAACAGCAGTGCCTCGCCCACGCCAGGTACGCGCTGCACACTGTCCAGCACGTTGGCACTGACATAGCTGCCGAGTGCCACGTTGTCCAAGCTCTTGTCGGGCGAGATGAGCGCAACGATCATCACGTAGTTGCGCGCCGATTTCGCCACGCGGATACCCATGCGGCGTACTTCTTCCGGCAGACGGATCTCGGCGCGTTTGACGCGGTTCTGTGTTTCAACGGAAGCAAGGTCGAGATCGGTGCCGGTCTGGAAGGTTAGGGTGATGCTGCCGCGTCCCAGTTCGGCGGCGGATTCCATGTACAGCAGATTGTCGATACCGTTCATCTCCTGCTCGAGCAGGGAGACCACGGTCTCTTCGATCACCTGCGCCGAGGCACCGGGATAGGTGACGGTGACGGCCAGCGCAGGCGGTGCGACCGACGGATATTGCGCGACGGGCAGGCCGCGCAAGGCCAGCACACCGGCCAGCAGGATGACCAGCGCGATGACCCAGGCGAAGATGGGGCGGTCGATGAAGAAGCGGGCGAGCATATCGGCTTACTTCGCAGCGGAAAGCTGGCTTTCCATCTTCATGCTGGTCGCCAGCGGCACCGGTTTCACCACCGTGCCGGGACGCGCCTTCTGCAGGCCGTTGACAATGACCTGATCGCCAGGTTTCAGACCTGACGCGATGACGAAATCCGCACCGGCCATGCCGCCGGTGGTGACCGGGCGCGGCGCGACCTTGCCGTCAGGGCCCACGGTCATCACGAATTGGCCCTGTGCACCGGACTGCACCGCGCGTTGCGGCACACGGATCACGTTCTCGGCCATGGCTTCGGGGAAGCGCAGGCGCACGAACATGCCGGGCAGCAGATCACGTTTTGGATTGGGGAACTGGGCGCGCAGGGAGACCGAGCCGGTGTTGGCATCGACCGCCAGGTCGGTGAAGAAGATACGGCCGGTCTTGGGATAGATGCTGCCGTCTTCCAGCATCAGCTCGACGTCGGTGGACTCGGCGCGCTTGAGCACGCCGGTCGCCACCGCCTGACGCAGACGCAGCAGGTCGGTCGCCGATTGCGAGAAGTTCACATACACCGGATCGAGCTGTTCGACGGTCGCCAGCAGGGTCGCGGCGCTCTTGCTGACCAGCGCGCCTTCGGTCACCTCGGTGCGGCCGATGTGGCCGGTGATGGGCGCGGGCACGCCGGCGTTGGTGACATCCTCGTTGGCGCGCACCAGCGCAGCGCGCGCCTGTGCCGCTCTGGCCAATGTCAGGTCGTATTCCTGCTGGCTGATGGCTTTGATCTCCAGCAGACGCTTGGCGCGATCCAGATTCTGATAGGCCAGCGCGGCATCGGCATTGGCTGCTTCGGCGGCGGCGCGATAACTGCGCGAATCGATGCGGAACAACTGCGTGCCTTCGGTCACGTCGCTGCCTTCCTTGAACAGACGCTGTTCGACCACGCCATCCACGCGGGCGCGCACTTGTGCGGTGCGGAAGGCTTGCACGCGGCCCGGCAGATCTCGCGTGTAAGTGGCATTGCCGGTCGCGATGGTGACGACCTCGACTTCGGGCGGCGGCGGCATGGCTCCGGCGGCGGGCGCGGCGGCTTTCTTGTCACCGCCGCCGCAGGCAGCCAGAGTCAGCGCCAGCAGAACAGGGAGGAATTTGGATGCGGGATTCATTACGTCCTCGAAAGATCGGATCGTGGTGCGGGGCAGCGAGTTTAGCAAACCGGACGCGAATAACAACCGCGTGCTTATGCGGACTTGATGGAAAGTGCCTTCTGGTAGAGCGCGTTCTTGTTCTGTCCGGTGATCTGCACGGCGAGTTGCACCGCCTGCTTGAGCGGCAGTTCTTCCAGCAGCAATGTGAGCACCCGCTCTGCCTCCGCATCAAGTTCCTCGGTGCGCTCTGCCGCGCCCGACACCAGCAGCACGAACTCGCCGCGCTGGTTGTTCGGGTCGCTGTTCAGCCAGTCCAGCGCGATCCCCAGCTTGCAGCGATGGATGCTCTCGAACAGCTTGGTGATCTCGCGCGCGAACACGATCTCGCGCTCGTCGCCGAACACGGCCTGCAGGTCGGCCGTGCATTCGAGGATGCGGTGCGGGGCTTCATAGAACGCCAGTGTGCAGGTCTGGTTCGCCAACGATTGCAGCGTGACGCGGCGCGCGGCGGATTTGTTGGGCAGGAAGCCGTAGAACATGAAATGTGGATTGACCAGACCCGAAGCGGACAAGGCGGTGACCACGGCAGATGCGCCGGGGATGGGGATCACGCGCAGACCGGCTGCGATGACCGCCTCCACCAGTAAGGCTCCGGGGTCGCTGACCGCAGGGGTGCCGGCGTCGGTCACCAGCGCAACGCTTTTCCCTTCCTGTAGCAGGGAGATGACCTTGTCGGCCGAACCACGCTCGTTGTGTTGATGGACGGCGAGCAGCTTGGCGTCGCTGATACCGTGGTGCTGCAATAGATGGCGCGTATTGCGTGTATCTTCGGCTGCGACGACGCTCACGCCGTTCAGGATGTCCAGCGCACGCAGGGAAATGTCACTCAGATTTCCAATCGGGGTGGCGACTACATATAATGCGCATTCGATTCTTTGATTGGTCTTGCTATGCAAACGAGTATCCCCGGGTTGAAATGGTTGCGCGGTCTGTTGATCGCCGCACTATACGTGAGCGTGTTTGGCTGCGCCACTCCACCCCGATCCGTAACGCCGGTCACTGCGCCGGCAGCATCGGCCGAGCAACCCGCCGTGGAAACGCCCGTTGTCGAGACCGGCACGGTCGACATGGAACAACCGGTCGTCGAACCTATCCTGCCCCGTCTGGCAGAAGGCGCGGAACACCATATCGCCTTGATCCTGCCGCTGCGCTCGCCCGTGTTCGGACGTGCCGCAGAGGCGTTGCAGCTGGGCTTCCTGTCTGCGGCGGAACAGCAACCGAACGAATTGCCGGTGCGGGTCTATTCTGCCAGCGACGAGAAGTTCGAAGTGGACGCGCTGTACCGCTTGGCGCTGGCGCAGGGCGCGCTCGCGGTAGCCGGGCCGCTCACCCGCAATGGCGTCGCGGCATTGGCTGCGAACCCGGCGCTGCCGGTGCCGACCCTTGCGCTCAACGTGCTGGAGATGGAGCGCACCGACCAGCTGTATTCCTTTGGCCTTCCCCCGGAACTCGAAGCACGCCAGGCCGCGCAGTGGGCTGCGAGCACCGGCCTGCTCACCGCCACCGTGGTGCGCACCGATAGCGCACTGTCCAAACGGCTGGCGCAGGCTTTCGAAGAAGAATGGCAGCGCACCGGCGGGGTGCTGTGGCCCGAGATCGTGTACGAAGGCGACCCGGAGGAGGTCCGCTTGCTGGGTGGAGAAGCGGGCAGCATGGTGTTCATGGCTGCAGAGCCGGATCAGGCTCGCCTCATCCGGCCCTACATCTTCGCCGATATCCCGGTCTACACCACGTCGCAGGTGTTCACCGGCAACGGCAACAATCTGGTCAATTACGATCTGGGCGAGGTGCGTTTCTATGACATGCCCTGGGTGATGCAGCCGGATCATCCGGCGGTGATGGTCTACCCGCGCGTGGAACCGCCCTACAGCATGGACATGGAACGCCTGTACGCGCTGGGCATCGACGCTTACCGTATGCTGCAGGTGTTGTACCACCACAATACGAGCAATGCGCTGCCGCTGGACGGCGTCACTGGCAAGCTGACGTTGGAAGGGCGCTACGTCAAGCGCGAGGGCGTGAAATCCACCATGCGCAACGGACAGGGCATGACGATGGACGCCGCGCTGAAAGGGCCGCAACCGCCCATGCCGACCACGGTGCCGGAAGAGTGATCGGATGAAGGCCGGCGCGCAGGCCGAACAGACAGCTGCGCAGTATCTGCAGCGTCAGGGCCTGCGACTGCTGCACAGTAACTACCGCTGCCGTTTCGGCGAGATCGACCTGATCCTGAAAGATCGCGACACACTGGTGTTCGCCGAAGTGCGCATGCGTAGCCGCTCCGATTTCGGCGGTGCGGCGGCCAGCATCGACGCGCGCAAGCAGAACAAGCTCATACTGGCCGCACAACATTATCTTTCTTCCGTCTCGCCGACACCGCCTTGCCGTTTCGATGCCGTGCTGCTCAGCTCGGCCGAAGGCGGCGAAGGAGTCGAGTGGCTGAAGAATGCGTTCCAGCTTTAGGGTAAAATCAAACCCGTTCACCAACGAGAAATCCAATACATGACACTCGCTAAACGCGTCAGCAAACATTTCGACGATAGCGCCGAGATCAAACTCCAGAGCAAGAAGGTGCTGGCCAAGCCGATCGCCGATGCGGCACAGGCCATGGTCAACTGCCTGATGCATGACGGCAAGATACTGGCCTGCGGCAACGGCGGGTCCGCCGCCGATGCGCAGCACTTCGCCGCCGAGCTGATCAACCGCTTCGAGGTCGAGCGTCCCGGTCTGCCGGCTATCGCGCTGACCACCGACAGCTCGGTGCTCACTTCCATCGCCAACGATTACGACTACAAGCAGATCTTCTCCAAGCAGGTGCGCGCGCTCGGTATGGAAGGCGATGTGCTGCTGGCCATCTCCACCAGCGGTAGTTCGCCCAACGTGGTGGAAGCGATCGAAGCGGCGCACGAGCGCGGCATGGTCGTCGTCGCATTCACCGGCCGCGACGGCGGGCAGATGGGTGCGATGCTGCAGGAAGGCGATTTCCACCTGTGTGTACCGACCGAGAGAACGGCGCGCATCCAGGAGGTGCACTTGCTCATGCTGCATTGTCTGTGCGATGTGATCGATCACGTGTTGCTGGGGGGCGAGTGATGCGCAGCCGCTGGTTGGTGGCCGTACTGTTCGCTCTTGCGCTGCTGCAAGGCTGTGCACAGACGCAGGGCATCACCGACCCGCAGATCGAGCGCCGTAGCGCCGCCGCCGTGCAGGATGACCGCAACATCGAATACACCTCACGCCAGCGTATCGCCGACAAGTACCGCAGCAACATCCAGGTGAACGTCACCTGTTTCAACCGTTTTGCGCTGATCACCGGCCAAGTGCCGGACGATGCGACCAAGCAGGGCATAGAACGCATCGTGGGCGGCATCGCGCCGATCAAGGGCATCGCCAACGAGCTGCATGTGGCGCGGGCAGCCGACACCGGCGTGCGCCGCAGTGATTCCGGCGTTTCCGGTGATGTGCGCACCCGCTTCCTGGCAAGCAAAGCCTTCAGCCCCGAACACATCAAGGTCTACACCGAGGCGGGCGTGGTCTATCTGCTGGGCATCGTCACTCGCTCCGAAGCCGATGCGGCCTCGGAGATCGCGGCCACCACGCGTGGCGTGAAAAAGGTAGTACGCGTGTTCGAGTACATGCAGTGATGTATCCCACTCCGGCATTCGAAACCAAGCTGTGCACGGTTGAAGAGCTGACCGCCAAGGTCGCCGCCTTGCCGCATCCGGTGGTGTTTACCAACGGCTGTTTCGACGTGCTGCATCGTGGCCATGTCACTTATCTCGCGCAGGCGCGCGCGCTGGGTGGTTCGCTCATCGTTGGCGTCAACAGCGACGCTTCGGTGAAGCGCCAGGGCAAGGGCGACGACCGCCCCATCAACAACGAAGCCGACCGCATGGCCGTGCTGGCCGCGCTTGAATCGGTGAGTCTGGTGGTGCAGTTCGACGAGGACACGCCGCTGAATCTGATACTCGCCTGCAAGCCCGACAAACTGGTCAAGGGCGGCGACTGGAAACCCGAGAACATCGTCGGCGCAACAGAAGTGCAGGGGTGGGGCGGCAGCGTGCACAGCATCCCCTTCCTGCATGAACGCTCCACCACCGCATTGCTCAAGAAGATACGCTCACTATGAACGCCACACCTACAGAGATCGTCCTGCACCAGAAATCCAACTCGCTGGAGATCGCCTTCGACGACGGCGCACGCTTCAACCTGCCAGCCGAGTTTCTGCGCGTGCAGTCACCTTCCGCCGAAGTGCGCGGACACGGCCCGGGCCAGGAGACTCTGCAGGTCGGCAAGCGCAATGTCGTGCTCAAGGGTCTGGAGCCGGCCGGCAGCTACGCGCTGAAACTGGAATTCGACGACGGCCACGATAGCGGCCTGTACGACTGGGACCTGCTCTATACGCTGGGGCAGAACCAGCAGACGCTGTGGCAGGAATATCTGGACAAGATGCAGGCAGCGGGCGCCTCGCGCGACCCGAAATAGGAGGCAGGAAAATGGCCAAGACACATTTCGGTTTCGAAACTGTCGACGAGAACGAGAAGGCGAAGAAAGTCGCCGGCGTGTTCACCTCCGTCGCCAGCAAATACGACATCATGAACGACCTCATGTCGGTCGGTCTGCACCGCGTGTGGAAGCCCTTCGCGGTCGGTCTGGCGAATGTGCATGAAGGCCAGCGCGTGCTGGACGTGGCGGGTGGCTCAGGCGATCTGTCCAAACTGTTCCTGAAGAAGGTCGGCCGCAGCGGCCAGGTCATCCTCACCGACATCAACAACGCCATGCTGCGCGTCGGGCGCGACCGCATGATAGACAACGGCACACCGACGCCCACCGCGCAATGCGACGCCGAGCATCTGCCATTCCCCGACAACTATTTCGACTGCGTCAGCATCGCCTTCGGCCTGCGCAACGTCACCCACAAGGACGCCGCTCTGCGCGAGATGAAGCGCGTGCTCAAACCGGGCGGCCGCGTCATCGTGCTGGAATTCTCCAAGGTCGCCAAACCGCTGGAGAAGATGTACGACCTGTATTCCTTCAAGCTGCTGCCCAAGATGGGTGAGCTCATCGCCAACGACGCCGACAGCTACCGCTACCTCGCCGAATCCATACGCATGCATCCGGGTCAGGAAGAACTGAAGCAGATGATGGTCGACGCCGGCTTGGAGCGCGTCGAATATTTCAACATGACCGGCGGCGTGGTCGCGGTGCACCGCGGTTATAAGTTGTAATAGCAGTAGTATTTCTTCAAACAATATTGGAATCGATATGTCAGATCTGCCGAAGTGCCCCCTATGCAACTCCGAATACACCTACGAAGACGGTGACAACTACGTCTGCCCCGAGTGCGCGCACGAATGGCCCAAGGCTGTGGCCGAGGCAACTGAAGAAGTGAAGGTGTTCAAGGACGCTTTCGGTACGGTGTTGAACGACGGCGACACGATCACAGTGATTAAAGACCTGAAGATCAAGGGTTCGTCCTCGGTGGTGAAGGTCGGTACCAAGGTGAAGAACATCCGTCTGGTAGATGGCGACCACGATATCGACTGCAAGATCGACGGCATCGGCGCGATGCAGTTGAAGACCGAGTTCGTGAAGAAGGTCTAAAGAGGGTCCAGACATGAGCGGCTGGGGTTGCCCTCACGAGGCAGACGGCAAGTGCCAGAAGGTGCTGAACCAGCCGTGCGACATCGGCATGAAAGGTTGTGTGCTGGCGGGGCGTTTCCGTTTCGCCGATCCGAGCAAGAACCGCACACGCAAAAAGGTGCAGGACGAAACGCCGAAGCCTGCATCGGGCGGCCAGAAGTGATGATGAGGTTCGTGTCCGGCTTGTTCCTGCTTTGTGGGGCAGCGCAGGTGCAGGCCACCGCTTTGCCAAGGCCGGACCATATCGTCATCGTGATCGAGGAAAACAAATCCTGGTCAAAGATCATCGGCAATCCCGACGCGCCATACATCAACGCGCTGGCGCAACGCGGTGCGCTGTTCACCAATTCGTACGGCATCACCCATCCCAGTCAACCCAACTATCTGGCCTTGTTCACCGGCAGCACACGCGGCATCGGCAGCAATACCTGCCCGCTCGACCTGTCCGGTGACAATCTCGCCAGTGCGCTGCTGGCAAAAGGGCTGGGCTTCATCAGCTATTCGGAATCGATGCCGAGGGCCGGCTACCCGGGGTGCCGTTATGGTTCGTATATGCGCAAACATAACCCTGCGGCGAACTGGAAGGAACTCGCAGCAGTGAATCAACCGCTGACCGCCTTTCCGCAGGATCTCTCGAAATTGCCCGAAGTGTCCTGGGTGATACCGGACCAGCGCCACGACATGCACAACGGCAGCATCGCGCAAGGCGATGCATGGTTGAAACAGAACATCGAGGGGTATGCGCAGTGGGCGATGGACAACAACAGCCTGCTCATCGTCACATTCGACGAGGACGATGGGTCGGAAGGGAATCGCATCGTTACGCTGTTCGTCGGCCCCATGGTCAAGCCGGGGAAATATGCGCAGCGTATCGATCACTACAACGTGTTGCGTACCATCCAGCAGATGTACGGACTGCCCGGCATGAACGAGAGCGTTCGCGCGGAACCGATCAGCAAGGTTTGGCGTTAGTCCTTACCTTCGTCACCATCCAGCCCTAATTCCTGAATCTTGCGCGTCAGCGTGTTGCGGCCCATGCCGAGCAGCGTGGATGCTTCGATACGGCGACCGCCGGTGTGTTGCAGTGCCTGAGTGATCAGGGTGCGTTCGAATTCCTTGGTGAGCGTATCGAGGATGTTGGGTTCACCGCGTTGCAGCATCTGTGCGGCCTGCTGCGCCAGCAAGGTGTGCCAATCACCGCCAGCTGAAGCAGCCGGTGATGCCTCACGCCATTCCGCGGGCAGGTCGGCGATCTCCACTTGCTGGGTCGGTGTCATCACCGTGAGCCAGTGACACAGGTTCTCCAGTTGGCGCACGTTGCCGGGGATGTCTTGCGCGGAGAGGAACGTCAGCGCGGCTTCGCTCAATACCTTCTGTTCCCCGCCCAACTCTTTAGCGCTCTTTTGCAGGAAATATTTCGCCAGCAGCGGGATGTCCTCGCGGCGTTCGCGCAACGGCGGCAGGCGCAGACGGATCACGTTCAAACGGTGGAACAAGTCTTCTCGGAACAGACCCTGCTTCACGCGCTCGTTCAGATTCTGGTGGGTGGCCGCGATGATGCGCACGTTGGCTTTGATCGGCTGGTGGCCGCCGACGCGGTAGTAGTTGCCGTCCGACAGCACGCGCAGTAGACGCGTCTGCAACTCGGCAGGCATGTCGCCGATCTCGTCGAGGAACAGCGTGCCGCCTTCGGCCTGCTCGAAGCGGCCATGGCGCGTGGTGTTGGCGCCGGTGAACGCGCCTTTCTCGTGACCGAACAGCTCCGACTCCAGCAGGTCCTTGGGGATGGCGGCGGTGTTGATCGCGACGAAAGGCATGTCGGCACGCAGGCTGTGCCGATGCAGTGCCTGTGCCACCAATTCCTTGCCGGTGCCTGATTCGCCGGTGATGAGCACGGTGGCATTGGATTGGGCGAGACGGCCGATGGCGCGGAACACTTCCTGCATCGCCGGCGCATGGCCGAGGATGTCAGGCGCATCGGTACTCTCGACGCCGTTGCTTTGTTTGCGCTGACTCTGTGCCAGCGCGCGGCGGATCAATTCGACCGCATGGTTCACATCGAATGGCTTGGGCAGATACTCGAACGCACCGCCCTGGAACGAGGACACCGCGCTTTCCAGATCGGAATACGCGGTCATGATGATGACCGGCAGCGCGGGATAGTCGTTGCGCAAGGTCTGCAACAGATCCAGGCCGGAACTGCCCGGCATGCGGATGTCGCTGATCACCATCTGCGGCTGACTGTTCGGCAACTCGGCCAGTGCTTCGTCGGCCGAGGCGAAACTCTTGTATTCGATCTCCTCGCGGGCAAGGGCTTTTTCCAGCACCCAGCGGATGGAACGGTCGTCGTCGATGATCCAGACAGGTTTGCTCATTATTGTTTTTCCATGGAAGTGAGCGGCAGCATGACCGTGAAGCAGGTCCGCCCCGGTTCGCTGTCGAATTCGATACTGCCCTGATGCTGGCTGACGAAGTCCTGCGCCAGCGTCAGGCCGAGGCCGTGTCCGTCTGCCCGTCCCGAGACGAGCGGATAGAAGATCTTGTCCTGCAGGTGATGCGGGATGCCGGGGCCGTCATCGATGATCTGTACCGAAATGGCCAGCCGGTGGCGCTTCTTCATCAGCGTGACCTGACGCGAGATGCGCGTGCGCAGGATGATCGTTCCCTGTCCCTGCATCGCCTGTGCGGCATTGCGCACGATGTTCAATATCACCTGGATCAACAGCGCCTTGTCGCCGTCGAGATCGGGCAGACTCAAGTCGTAGTCGCGCTGGATGTGCAGACTCTCGGGCAGCTCGGCCATCACCACACTGCGCACGCGCTCCAGCACTTCATGGATATTCAATGCACTGAAATGGGGCGTGTGCTGCGGCGTGAGCAGATTCTCCATCAGCGAACGCAAACGGTCCGCCTCCTGGATCACCACCTGCGTGTATTCGCGCAGCGCCGGTTTTTCCAGCTCCTGCTCCAGCAATTGCGCCGCACCGCGGATGCCGCCCAGCGGGTTCTTGATCTCGTGCGCCAGATTGCGCAACAGCATGCGATTGGCCTGCGTCTGGTCGAGCATCTGCTCCTCGCGCGCCAACTTGAGCGGTCTTTCGATGGTGTGGAATTCGAGCAACAGTGCATATTGCGGCAGCTGCAATGTGGTGACAGTGCAGCTCAGATGCAGTTTCTGCGAATGTGTATGCGTGCCCAGCAGCAGGTCATGTTCGATGTGCGCCGAGCGGTTGGCCAGCGCGGATTGGATCGCGCTGAACAATTGCTCGGTGTGGGTGAATGCGAATTGCAGCGGATGGCCGACGAGGTTGCTGTGGCTCACCGCGAACAGATGCTCCGCCGCCGGATTCAGATACGCGATGCGCGACTGATCGTCGAGCAGCATCACGGCGGTCGACAGAAAGTCCAGTGTGGGGAGCGGGGCGCTGGTCATGTCAAACAAAGAGCAGAAAACATGCCAGCGTCAGATCACTTGAGATTATCGATCTCGGTCTGTATCGCCCGGAGGTTGTTCTCATGCATCCGGACGTTCTCCTGCGCGGCTTGCACGCTCTCTTCGTACTTCGCCATGTTGCGGTAGGTCTTGCCGTCTGCGCCGGTGTAGATCTGCGGTGTATCTTCGGCCACTTTCAATTGCGTGCGGGCATCTTCCAGTGCCTGACGTTCGCTGGCCATCTCGTCCTCGAGGATGCGCAGGCGCTTATCGTCACGACGCTTTTGCGTCGCATTGTCCACGCGCGGGAAAGCAGACTCCTCGCTGCCAACTTCGCGATTGCGTTCTTTGGCAGCCGCTCTGGGCGGGGGCATGGTCGGCAAAGGCTCCAGCTTCAGCTTCTGTGCGCCCTTGAGCGGCTCGCTGGAATAAGTGACGCGGCCTTCCTTGTCGACGCGTTTGTAGATCTCCGCGTGGGCGGCGGTGCTGGCAGTGAACACGACGCACAACAACAGCATGCGGGTTGGCTTCATGGTGTGTCCTCGAAATTCGATGGGGGGAGTATAGGGTAAGGATAGTGGTGAGACAAACCGCCCTCCAAAAACAAACGGAGCCGCAAGGGCTCCGTTTATTTGCAGCAAGTCGCGGAGCGACTTAGATGCTGTAGTACATGTCGAACTCGACCGGATGAGTGGTCATGCGGATCTTGTTCACTTCGTCCATCTTCAACGCGATGAATGCGTCAATGAAGTCGCTGGAGAACACGCCGCCACGGGTCAGGAACTCGCGGTCCTTGTCCAGTGCTGCCAATGCCTCGTCCAGACCAGCTGCCACGGTCGGGATCTTTGCATCTTCTTCCGGCGGCAGGTCGTACAGGTTCTTGTCAGCTGGATCGCCAGGGTGGATCTTGTTCTGGATGCCGTCCAGACCAGCCATCATCAGCGCGGAGAAGCACAGGTACGGGTTCGCTGTCGGGTCCGGGAAACGGGTCTCGATGCGGCGAGCCTTGTCGCTGGCGACGTGCGGGATGCGGATGGAAGCGGAACGGTTCTTGGCGGAGTAAGCCATCTTCACCGGTGCTTCGTAGTGAGGAACCAGACGCTTGTAGCTGTTGGTGCCGGGGTTGCAGATCGCGTTCAGTGCCTTGGCGTGCTTGATGATGCCGCCGATGTAGTAAAGCGCTGTCTCGGACAGACCGGCATAGCCGTTACCCGCGAAGGTGTTCTTGCCGTCTTTCCAGATCGACTGGTGCACGTGCATACCGGAACCGTTGTCGCCAACGATGGGCTTGGGCATGAAGGTCGCAGTCTTGCCGTACTGGTGCGCAACGTTGTGCACGATGTACTTCAGAGTCTGAGTCTGGTCAGCGCGCTTCACCAATGTGTCGAACTTGGTACCGATCTCGCACTGGCCGGCAGTCGCCACTTCGTGGTGATGCACTTCGACAGGAATACCGACTTCTTCCAGCAACAGACACATTTGTGCGCGGATGTCGTTCAGGCTGTCAACGGGAGGAACCGGGAAGTAGCCACCCTTGACCATTGGACGGTGGCCAGTGTTGCCGCCTTCGAACTTCTCGCCTGTAGACCAAGCAGCTTCTTCAGAGTTGATCTTCAGGGAGCAGCCGGACATGCTTACGCTCCACTCGACGGAGTCGAAGATGAAGAATTCCGGTTCCGGACCGAAGAATGCTGTGTCGCCGATGCCGGTGGACTTCAGGTAGGCTTCAGCGCGTTTGGCGATGGAACGCGGGTCGCGGTCATAGCCCTTGCCGTCTGTCGGCTCGATTACGTCACAAGTGATGACCAGGGTCGGCTCGTCGAAGAACGGATCAACATAAGCGGAAGCTGGATCCAGCATCAACAGCATGTCGGAAGCTTGAATACCCTTCCAACCGGCGATGGAAGAACCGTCGAAGGCGTGACCGTCTTCGAACTTGCTCTCGTCCACGGCACTGACCGGCACGCCAACGTGCTGTTCTTTACCGCGTGTATCGGTGAAACGAAGGTCGACGAATTTGATGCCTTGTTCTTTGATCAGCTTCAGAACGTCGGCGGCTGTTTTGGACATACTTGAATCTCCCAGGAAATTAAAAACAAAAGTCAGTAAAGCGAACCGTTTGATTGGTACGGGTCGAAAAGAGCAGAAACTGTGCCATCCCCGGATATCCAGTCAGGCGAGCATTGTGCCATATCTCAAAGGAAATGGCGGGCATCGTGCGCGCCCAAAAACAGGGCAAACCGACACCGCTGCGCACTATTTTGGTGCGGCGTCCTGATAGACATCGATACGCTTGAAATACGGGTCATCCGTGACGATAGCGTCGCACTTGGCCTGCAGGTCGCCCGCGGTAGCCGTAGCCGGCAGCAGCAACTCGGCTTCAATCTTGCCATTGAGGTAATGCAACACGATGCGTGTGTCTGCTGGCAGATCCTGAGCCAGGCGTTTATGCAGATGCACCAGCAAGAGATGGCGCTGCGGCGTATGCGCGTTCGGTTTCGACTGGACGTCATCCTCAGGGTCGATATGCACCATCACATCCATCACATGATGGCTTCTGAGCACGGCCGCACGGGCCGCCTCGGCGATGTAATGCCCTTCCGACACGCTGACGTAGGGATCGACCATGATGTGCGCGTCGACCAAAGCATTGTCCGCCATCTTGCGCGTGCGCAACTCGTGCAGCCCCAGCACGCCGGGAACCGACTTGAGCGTATTGCGGATCGCGCGCACTTCCTCTGCTTCCAAGCCGGTGTCCACCAGTTCCAGCATCGCATCGCGCGCGAACTGGATGCCCATCCACGCGATCATCACACTCACCACTGCGGCGGCCACCAGATCGAGGAAGGTATAACCCAGCAGGTTGCCCGAGATGCCGATCAGCACCACCAGCGACGAAGCCGCATCCGAACGCGCGTGCCATGCGTTCGCCACCAGCATCTGCGAACGCACGCGCTTCGCGACAGCCAGCATGTAGCGGAACAGCGTCTCCTTCGCGGCCAGCGTGAACAGCGCCACCCAGAAGGTATACGCCTCCACGCGATGCAGCTCCTCGGGATGTTGCAAGCGCATGCCGGCCGAGATCAGCAGCGCACCGCCCACCACCACCAGACTGACGCCGAGGATCAGCGAAGCGGCCGTCTCGATGCGCGCATGGCCGTAGGGATGGTTCGCGTCGGCGTGTTTGTTGCCGTGGCGGTTCGCGAACAGCACCATGATGTCCGCCAGCAGGTCCGAGAGCGAATGCAGGCCGTCCGCCATCAGCGATTGCGACTTGCCGAAGAAGCCGCCGATCAACTGTGCCAGCGTCAGGAACAGATTGACTACGATACTGACCCAAGTGCTCTTGCGTGCCGCAGCGAAGCGCTCGGGATGAGCGGGCTCGAAAGCGGCCGACTTGTCGTGTCCATGTGCGTGCGTGTGATTTTTCATTGCTGTTGGGATAGTATGCAGGCGAGTGCGCAGGATAACATTTCGCGCACCGAACCTTAAACAACACAGAAGCAAGGGTATATGGGAAAGATCACAGAAATATTGACGACAGCACAGAACCGCGCAAAGGATCTGGGCCTGCCGTACGAGGGTGCACTGACACCTGACGAAGCCAACACCATCTGGCAGAGCGCCCCCGGCGCCAAGCTGGTGGACGTGCGCACCCGCGCCGAGATCGATTGGGTCGGCAAAGTGCCGGGCGCAGTCGAGATCGAATGGATGAGCTATCCCGGCATGAAACCCAACCCCAACTTCATGGCCTCGCTGGAACAGCAAGTGGACAAGGAATCGCTGGTGCTCTTCCTGTGCCGCACCGCCCAGCGCTCACACGCAGCAGCCGCACTCGCCACGCAGAACGGCTATGCCGATTGCTACAACATTCTAGAAGGCTTCGAAGGCGACAAGAACGGCAGCAACCAGCGCAATGCCAAGAACGGCTGGCGCGCCGCCGGACTGCCTTGGGAACAAAGCTGAAGAAAACCATTCGTGCCGAGCTCAGCCTGTCCTGAGCTTGCCGAAGGATCGAAGCATGAACGGAAAGCAAGATAGCCCGCGCAAGCGGGCTTTTTTACGGATGCGACCAGCTCACCGCGCCGGTATACGCCGTCAACAGCACCACCAGTCCGAACACGATTCGATACCAGGCGAACACCACAAAGGTGTGATTCGAGATGAACTTGATGAAACCGCGCACCGCCCACATCGCAGCAATGAACGAACACACGAAGCCGATCGCGAACACCGGAATGTCGGCCGCATGCAGCAGCGTCCAGTTCTTGTACAAGTCATAAGCCGTCGCCGCGAACATGGTCGGAATCGCGAGGAAGAAGGAGAATTCCGCCGCCGTCTTGCGCGACAGACCGAAGATCAAACCGCCCATGATGGTCGCCCCCGAACGCGACGTGCCGGGAATCATCGCCAGCGCCTGCGCAAAGCCCACCTTCAGCGCATCCGGCCAGCGCATCTCATCCACCGAATTCAGGCGCGGATGATAATTGCGCTTCTCCACATACAGAATGACAAAGCCGCCCACAATCAGCGCCGTCGCCACCGTGATCGGGTTGAACAACAGCGCTTTGATGGTCGAATGGAACATCAAGCCCAACACCGCCGCCGGCAGAAAAGCCACGAACAACAACCCCACAAAACGCTGTTCGACAGGATCTGTCTTGACGCCGTGCATCGTGCGCATCAAACGCTCGCGATAATCCCAGCACACCGCCAAAATCGCTGCCAGCTGAATCACGATCTTGAACACCTTGCTCGTCTCGTCGTTGTAACCGAGCAGATCGCCGAGGATGATCAAGTGCCCGGTCGAAGAGATCGGCAAGAACTCGGTCAAACCCTCCACCACACCGAGGATGGCGGCCTTCAAAAGCAGAGCAATATCCATAAAGTCTCGTCATTCCCGCGCACGCGGGAATCCAGTAGTTTCTAAAAATATGTTCGTCCTGAGAGGTGAAGGATGAACCATGTCAGTCACGCGAAGGGTAGAGCCTCCCGTTGGTTAGCTTGGCGATGCGCCAGTTCACCGCCCGCCGCTCCTCCTCGTTCATCTCCAGCCAGCGGCAGACTTCATCGAAAGTGCGCAAGCAACTGCGGCACACATCATCGCCCAGCACCGTGGTGCAATGACCGATACAAGGAGACTCGGCGGTGACTTCGTCGGGAACAGGGGAGGGTTGTTGCATGGCCCGATTATACCGGCTGCGTCGCCCGTTCCAGCTGCGATAACCATGCCAGCGCATGCTCACGCGAATCACCGCACATCTCGGCCGAAGGTTGCAGCCCGCCACAGAAAGCAGGGCGATTAGGCGAGCCGAATACCTTGCAACGCATCGCATCATCAAGTTGCACGCATGGCATACCGGCAGGCTTGCCATGCGGCATGCCGGGTAGCGGGGAGGTGATGGAAGGCGCGATGCAGCATGCGGCGCAGGAGGGGCGGCAGTTCATGTTGAGCATTGTAATAGGTTGAATTAAAGGAAACGGGCCGCAATGCGGCCCGTTTGTTTGACTGAGTGCAGAACGACTCAAGCCTTGTGATAAACCTCGGCCCCCTGTTTCACAAACTCCACCGACTTCACTTCCATCCCTTTCGCTAGGGCCTCAGCCTCGGCGATGCCCTGCGCAGCGGCGAAGTCGCGCACGTCCTGGCTGATCTTCATCGAGCAGAACTGCGGGCCGCACATGGAGCAGAAGTGGGCGACCTTGGCGGATTCCTTGGGCAGGGTTTCGTCGTGGAATTCGCGCGCGCGGTCGGGGTCGAGGCCGATGTTGAACTGGTCTTCCCAGCGGAATTCGAAGCGCGCTTTGCTCATGGCGTTGTCGCGGATCTGCGCGCCGGGGTGACCCTTGGCGAGGTCGGCGGCGTGGGCGGCGATCTTGTAGGTGATGATGCCTTCCTTCACGTCGGCTTTGTTGGGCAGGCCGAGGTGCTCCTTGGGTGTGACGTAGCAGAGCATGGCGGTGCCGAACCAGCCGATCAGCGCCGCGCCGATGGCGCTGGTGATGTGGTCGTAGCCGGGGGCGATGTCTTGCGTCAGGGGGCCGAGCGTGTAGAAGGGCGCTTCGTGGCACCACTTCAGTTGCAGCTCCATGTTCTCTTTGATCATATGCATGGGCACATGGCCGGGGCCTTCGATCATCACTTGCACGTCGTGCTTCCACGCGATCTGGGTGAGTTCGCCCAGCGTCTTCAGTTCGCCGAGTTGCGCTTCGTCGTTGGCGTCATACACCGAGCCGGGGCGCAGGCCGTCGCCGAGCGAGAAGGTCACGTCATACGCCTTCATGATTTCGCAGATCTCTTCGAAGTGCGTGTAGAGGAAGTTTTCCTGGTGGTGCGCAAGGCACCACTTCGCCATGATGGAGCCGCCGCGCGAGACGATGCCGGTCATGCGCTTGGCGGTCATGGGGATGTAGCGCAGCAGCACGCCGGCGTGGATGGTGAAGTAGTCCACGCCTTGTTCGGCCTGCTCGATCAGCGTGTCCTTGAAGATCTCCCAGGTCAGGTCTTCGGCCTTGCCGTTCACCTTCTCCAGCGCCTGATAGATCGGCACGGTGCCGATGGGCACAGGCGAGTTGCGGATGATCCATTCGCGCGTCTCGTGGATGTTCTTGCCGGTGGACAGATCCATCACGGTGTCGCCGCCCCAGCGGATGGCCCAGGTCATCTTCTCGACTTCTTCCTGGATGCTGGAACCCAGCGCGGAGTTGCCGATGTTGGCGTTGATCTTCACCAGGAAGTTGCGGCCGATGATCATCGGTTCGCACTCGGGGTGGTTGATGTTGGTGGTGATCACGGCACGTCCTGCGGCGACTTCGCTACGTACGAATTCGGGCGTGATCTCTTTCGGCATGGCCTTGCCGAAGTTCTCGCCGGGATGCTGTTGCAACATCATCTCGGAAAGGCCGTCGCGTTTCTGATTCTCGCGGATGGCGATGTATTCCATCTCCGGCGTGATGATGCCCTGACGCGCGTAGTGCATCTGCGTCACGTTCTTGCCCGGCTTGGCGCGGCGCGGTGTGTGCTTGAGGTTGAAGCGCATGTCGGCCAATGCCGGGTCGCCCAGACGTTGCTGGCCGTAGTCGGAACTCAGGCGCGGCAATTCTTCAGTGTCGCCGCGCTCGGCAATCCATGGTGCGCGCAGTTCTTCCAGACCGGAGCGGATGTCGATCTTCACTTCCGGGTCGGTATAGGGGCCGGAGCAGTCGTAGACGTAGATCGGCGGGTTCTTCTCCACGCCGTTGTTCAGGTGCGTGTCGCTCAGCGTGATCTCGCGCATCGGCACGCGGATGTCGGGGCGCGAACCTTGCACGTAGATCTTGCGCGAGTTCGGCAGCGGCTTGATGGCGGCTGCGTCAACGTGGGCGGTGGAGGAAAGGAATTCGGGTGCGTTCATTGTGGTACTCCTGAAATTGCAAGAAGCACCGGAAGGATGCTTCCCTACGACGGCATGACCCGTACAGGTTCAAAGGGTGTGTCTCACTGCCATCCGGCAGACCCCTAGCGAGGGGCGCAAGGTACTGGAAACAGGGGCGAAATACAAGCTTTGACCCCATTGGAAGAGGTGCTATGGCCTAAACCCGGAGCAGCCAATAGCACAACTACGTCATTCCGGCGAAGGCCGGAATCCAGCTAATCAACAAATTTCCCACGCAAGTGGGACAACATCATGGTTTTGTCCGCTTTGCGGCCTATTACTATTGCTGGATACCGGCCTTCGCCGGTATGACGACCTAATGGATTAGGCCGCCAAAGATGCGCTCTGCACAGAAACCAGATATCGAATTGAGCCACGGTCTCAGATTCGATCGAATTCAGCGCCAGCCAAACCTGTTTCTGCGATGTTCTTCCCGTGTGCTTCCAGAGCATCGGCATTACGTTCCGCCCAAGTGCGATTCTCAAGTTGATCCAGCAGTCGAACGAGCAGTTGTTCTGCATGGGCAGAAAAATCGACTTGTTGCTTGTACGGCTCAAGACGATCCAATAGCCCTTGGTCTATGGATAAAGAAAGCCGGCCTTTTTTGACTGCTGTGGGGGAGCGGGCTTGCATGATGTCTACGCCGATTCGTTTGGGGTGTGCATGATCATACGCGCGTCAAAGCGCATGAAAAAGGGTCGCCAGCGCTGGCGACCCTGTGGAATAAGGGCCCGGCGCCCCCCGCCGAGGAGAGAGGGAGAGAGAAGCGGGAGGGCGGGCAAACGGGTTGGACGACCTACTTGGCTTGGCCCAGCTTGCGCCAGGTCTCCAGCAGGGTGTCCGGGTTGAGCGACATGGTCTGGATGCCTTGCTCCATCAGCCACTGGGCGAAGTCGAAATGGTCCGACGGGCCCTGGCCGCAGATGCCGACATATTTATCCAGACGGTTGCAGGTGCTGATCGCCATGGAGAGCAGTGCTTTCACCGCGCCGTCGCGTTCGTCGAAGCGGTCGGCCACCAGACTGGAATCGCGGTCCAGACCCAGCGTGAGTTGCGTCAGGTCGTTGGATCCGATGGAGAAGCCGTCGAAGTATTGCAGGAACTCTTCGGCCAGCAGCGCGTTGGACGGAATCTCGCACATCATGATCAGACGCAGGCCGTTCTCGCCGCGCTTGAGGCCGTTCTTGGCCAGCGTCTCCACCACTTCTTTCGCTTCGCCGACCGTGCGCACGAAGGGGATCATGATCTCCACGTTGGTGTAGCCCAGCTTCTCGCGCACACGCTTCATGGCGCGGCATTCCAGTTCGAAGCAATCGCTGAAGTTGGCCGCCACATAACGGCCCGCACCGCGGAAGCCGATCATCGGGTTCTCTTCCATCGGCTCGTAGATCTCGCCGCCCAACAGCTTGCGGTATTCGTTCGACTTGAAGTCGGACATGCGCACGATGACTTTCTTCGGCCAGAACGCGGCGGCCAAAGTCGCCACCCCCTCAGTGATCTTCTCCACGTAGAACTCGACCGGATCGGCATAACCGGCAGAACGTTTCAACACCGCCTCGCGCAGCTTGCCCGGCAGGCGGGCATATTCCAGCACGGCTTTGGGGTGCACGCCGATCATGTTGTTGATGACGAACTCCAGACGCGCCAGACCGATACCGGCGGAGGGCAGTTGCGAGAACTCGAACGCCAGCGTGGGATTGCCCACGTTCAGCATCAGCTTCACCGGGATGGGCGGCAGCGCCTGTTCGCTGTGCACGATCACCTCGAACGGCAGCATGCCGTGATAGACGAAGCCGGTATCGCCTTCCGCGCAGGACACGGTGACCATCTCACCATCCTGTAATGCCGTGGTGGCGTGGCCGCAACCGACGATGGCGGGGATGCCCAGTTCACGCGCGATGATGGCCGCGTGGCAAGTGCGGCCGCCGCGGTTGGTGACGATGGCGGCGGCCTTCTTCATCACCGGTTCCCAGTTCGGGTCGGTCATGTCGGTGACCAGGATGTCGCCGGCCTGCACCTTGTCCATCTCTTCCGGGCCGGACACGATGCGTACTTTGCCCTGGCCGATCTTCTGGCCGATGGCGCGGCCTTCGGTCAGTACGTCGCCGCGCTGCTTCAGGCGGTATTTCTCGCTGCCGCCACCGTGGTTCACGTTCGACTTCACCGTCTCCGGGCGCGCCTGCAGGATGTACAGCTTGCCGTCGTTACCGTCCTTGCCCCACTCGATGTCCATCGGGCGGCCGTAATGCTGTTCGATGGCGACGGCGTAGCGCGCCAGTTGCAGCACGTCCTCGTCGTTGATCGAGAAGCTGTTCTGCGCGGCGGGCTCCACCGCCTCGACGCGGCAGGAACGTCCGGCGGAGCGTTGCTCGTCGAACACCATGCGCTGCAGTTTGGAACCCAGTGTGCGGCGGATCACGGCGGGGAAGCCGGCAGCCAGTTGCTGCTTGTGCACATAGAACTCGTCCGGGTTCACCGCGCCCTGCACCACCATCTCGCCCAGACCGTAGGAGGAGGTGATGAACACCGCATCCTTGAAACCGGATTCGGTATCCAGTGTGAACATCACGCCCGATGCGCCCACGTCGGAGCGCACCATGCGCTGCACCCCGGCGGACAGTGCCACTTCGGCGTGGGTGAAACCCTTGTGCACGCGGTAGGAGATGGCGCGGTCGTTGTACAGCGAGGCGAATACTTCGCGGATCGCATGCAGGATGTTCTCGATGCCGTGGATGTTGAGGAAGCTCTCCTGCTGTCCGGCGAAGGAAGCGTCCGGCAGGTCTTCCGCCGTGGCCGAAGAGCGCACGGCGAAGCTGCCTTCGCCGCCCGCCACCAGCTTGTCGTAATGGCTGCGGATGTCATCTTCCAGGCGCTTGGGCAGCGGCGCTTCGACGATCCAGTTGCGGATGGTGCGGCCCGCCTCGGCCAGCGCAGAGACATCCTCGATGTCCAGCTTGGAAAGTCTTTCCTCGATGCGCTTGTCCAGACCATCGTTGGCGAGGAAGTCACGATATGCATCCGCCGTGGTGGCGAAGCCTCCCGGAACCTGAACACCTGAAGAGCTGAGACTGGAGATCATCTCGCCAAGGGAAGCGTTCTTGCCGCCTACCTCGGGGATGTCAGCGATGCCCAGCGATTCGAATGGAATGACATACGGTTGCATATTGTTCTCCCTCGTTAAAGATCTTTTAGTGGTGATGAGTGCTGCTCACACAATGGCCGGCGCAACTGCTGCTGCAACCGCCACAACTTTCTTCTCCCTCTTCACGCGCCGGGCCGAATTCCGGATGGCGTGCCGCGAACCGTCTGGCCGCAGTTTGCACCGCAAGCCAGATGAATACCAGACCGAGCATGACGGCGATGGCGACGAGATATTTCATCGCGCCACCCCGATGCCGCCGAAGCCCATGAACGCCAGTGACAACAGTCCGGCCAGCATCAGCGACAGCGCCGTGCCGTGCATCACGCTGGGCAGGTTGGACAGGTTCAGTCGCTCGCGCACACCGGCCATCAAGATCAGCGCCAGAGAGAAACCTACGCCGCCGCCCAGACTGAAAGCCACTGACTGGGCCAAGTCATAGTCGCGCGCGGTCTGGAACAGCGCCACGCCCAGCACCGCGCAGTTGGTGGTGATCAGCGGCAGGAAGATGCCCAGCGCGCGGAACAGCGCGGGCGAGAACTTCTTCATCACCATCTCCACCAGTTGCACGGCGGAGGCGATCACCGCGATATAGGCGATCAGGCGCAGGAACTCCAGATCGAAATGGGTCAGCAGTTGGTTCAGCGCATAGCTGCACAGCGAGGCGACCAGCATCACGAAACTGGTGGCGATGCCCATCGGCACGGCGGTCTCCAGCTTGCCGGACACACCGAGGAAAGGACACAGACCGAGGAACATCGCCAGCACGAAGTTGCTGGAGAGTACGGTGATGATGAAGATCTGGCCGAGTGTCTCATGCTCCATGTTGAGCCTCCTTGCGTTTGGCCAGCCAGGCGAAGAACAGCAGCCACAGACCGAGCACGAAGAAGCCGCCCGGCGGCAACACCATCACCACCCAGGGCTGGAACTGGTCGCCGAACAGCGAGATGCCGAACAGCTTGCCCGCGCCGAGTATCTCGCGCACGCTGCCCAGCGCGAACAGGCCGATGGTGAAACCGATGCCCATACCCAGCGCGTTCACCATCGCGGAGAACGGCGGGTTCTTGGCGGCGTGCGCCTCAGCGCGGCCGAGGATGATGCAGTTCACCACGATGAGCTGGATGAAGGCACCCAGCGCTTCATACAGTGCGAGGCTCACCGCCTGGATGATGTAATCGACCAGCGTGACGAAGGTGGCGATGATCACGATGTAGGTGGCGATGCGCACTTCCCTGGGGATGAAGCGGCGCAGCATGGAGATCAGCGTGCAGGAACAGATCAGCACGAAGGTGGTGGCCAGTCCCATGCCCAGCGCGTTGAACGCCGACACCGTCACTGCCAGCGCGGGGCACATGCCGAGCGCCATCACGAACACCGGGTTCTGTTTCCAGATGCCTTCCAGCAATTGCTCCATGTTGCTCGCCTGCAAGGGTTGGCTGCTCACTGCACGCCTCCTTTCTGTTTCACGGCTTCCAGATGCGGCACCAGCAAAGGCAACAGGCGTTGCGCGCTGTCGTTGATGCCGCGCCCCACCGCCTTGGAAGTGATGGTCGCACCCGCGATGGCATCGATCTCCCAGCCGAACTGCTTGCTGCCGTGTTTCACCGTCTTAACAGTATTGAACAGCGATTTCAGATCGGGCGTCAGGCTCACGTCCAGATGTTCGAAGCTCTGCAGGAACACCGGGTCGGTGATGATCTTGTCGCCGATGCCGGGCGTCTCGCGCATATGTGTGACGCGGATGCCGAAGATGCATTCGCATGCCTGACGATAGCCGTACAGCACGCGCACCGTGTCGGAATATCCGCGCGCGGCGCCTTCGGCCGCGATGGCATCCAGCTTGCCGTCTTTGTCGTAGGCGGCATAGAAACGCACCGCGCCCGCAGCCGGATCGCCTTTGGCGGGCGTCACGCCCTTGTCGTGGGCATCATATTCCACGATGCGCACCGCATCCGGGATCAGCGCGCGCACGCTGCGCTCCAACACCACCTTCTTGTTGGCGGCGATGGCGGGTTGCGTCCATTGCCACACCGCCACGATGAGGCCGCCGCACAGCGAGGTCACCAGCATCAGCGTGCGCACCATGCGCAGGCTGTTCACCGGCGGCACGACGTGGATGGGTTGCTGGCCGCTCATTTTGTGCGCGCTCCGAACACCTTGGGTTGCAGATATTTATCCAGCAGCGGCGCGAGCGCGTTGCCGAACAGGATGGCGTACATCACGCCCTCGGTGAGACCGCCGAAATAGCGGATCAATATCGTCACTGTGCCGATGATTGCGCCGTAGGCCCAGATCGCGCGGGGGCTGACCGGCGAGGTCGCCATGTCGGTGGCCATGAACAGCGCGCCCAGCATCAGGCCGCCGGACAGCAGCACCAGATGCGCGGGCGGATATTCGTCGCCGCCGAACAGGCGGAAGGCCAGTGCCAGCAGCAGCGCGCTGCCGACCACCGCCACCGGGATGCGCCAGTCCATGAATTTGCGCGCGATCAAGTACAGGCCGCACACCAGCAATAGCAGGGCCGAGGTCTCGCCGGTGGAGGCGGAGGCCGCGCCGGTGATCATGTCCTGCACCGGATAGACGAAGTGTTCGAACTTCCAGCGCGCCAGCGGCGTGGCACCGGTGAAACCGTCCACCATGTTGGCGCTCACCCAAGTGGTGATGTCGTTCGGCTGCATCAGCGGCAGCGTCAGCGAGGAAGGGATGAACTCAACGAAGCGTTGCGGCGTGAAGGCGGGTGCCCAGGTGGTGATGGCGGTGGGGAAGGCGGCTTGCACGAAGGCACGGCCGACCAGTGCCGGGTTGAACGGGTTGTGGCCCAGACCGCCGAACAGCGACTTGCCCAGCCAGACTGCCGCGAAACCTGCCACCGCGCCCATCCACAGCGGAAAGGCGGGCGGCAGCGTCAGCGCCAGCAGCACGCCGGTGATGGTGGCGCTCCAGTCGGACAGGGTGTTGACCGTGCCGGACATCTTGTTGGAGATGCGCTCGGCGGCCAGGCAGGACAGCGTGACGGTGACGATCAGTGCCAGCGAGGACAGGCCGTATTGCCAGATGGAGAAGGCGCATACCGGCAGTAGCGCATACACCACATGGCGCATGATGGTGGGGACGTCGCGCCCGCTGTGCAGGTGCGGCGAGGCGCGCAGTTGCATGCTCAAGTCGGTTTCCTTTCGCGCAAGAAAGCCTTGGCCGCGCGGAACTGTTGCACCAGCGGGATGTGCGACGGGCACACATAGCTGCAACAGCCGCATTCGAAACAGTCGCCGAGATGATAGTGCTCGGCCATCTCGTCGAACTCCAGTTTAGCCGACAGCATGCCCAGTTGTGACGGATTCAAACCCATCGGGCAGGCGTTCACGCATTCGGAACAGTGGATGCACGCCCAGCTCTGTTTGGTGATGGGTTCCAGCATGCGCTTGTCGAACACCAGGATGCCGGAGGTGCCCTTGCTCACCGGGATGTCCAGCGTGCTGGCGGCCTGTCCCATCATCGGCCCGCCGAGGATGACCTCGCGTTCCTTGCACTCCGGGTCGCCCGCCCAGTCGAGGATGCTGCGCAGTGTGGTTCCGAATGGGATCCAGTAATCGCCGGGTTTTTTGATGCCGGGGCCGGCCAGTGTCACTACGCGTTCGATCAGGCCCTGACCTAGCGGCAGCAGACGGCCGAGCAGCGCCAGCGTGCCGACGTTGTGCACCACCAGTCCGAGCTGGCTGGGCAGGTCGCCGTTCGGCACATCGAGGCCGAGCAGCGATTTGATCAGCATCTTCTCCGCGCCCTGCGGGTATTTGGTGGCGACCGCCTGCAGCGTGATGCTGCCGTCCGCAGGCAGATGCGGGCGGATGGCAGCCATCGCATCCAGCTTGTTGTCTTCCACGCCGATGATGGCGCGCGTGGCACCGCTGGCGCGCAGTGCGATGCGGATACCGGCCAGCAACTCGACCGGCCATTCGCGCATCAGCTTGTAGTCGCAGGTGAGGTAAGGCTCGCATTCGCAACCGTTCACGATCAGCGTATGCACCTGTTTGTCGGCGGGCACGTTCAACTTGGCATGGCTGGGGAAGGCCGCGCCGCCCAGACCGACCATGCCGATCTGCTGGATGGCGGTGATCAATTGCGCCTGATCCATGCTGTCCACATCTTGCGGCAGACTGCAGCGCACTTCCTGCGTGGAAGCTTCATACACGCGCAGCACGATGGCATCGGTCCACGCGCCGCGTGTGTTGGGGCGCGGCGTGATGGCTTCGATCACGCCGTCGGCCGGGGCGTGGATGGGCGCGGACACAGCCCCGTCGCAACGCGCGATGAGCTGGCCGCGCGCTACTTCCTCGCCGACCGCGACCAGCGGCAGCGAGGGTTTGCCGATGTGCTGCGCCAGCGGCAGCACCAGCTTGCGCGGGAAGGGCATGCGCTTGATCGGCTGATCGAGCGTGCCCTTGTGCGGCGCAGGATGGACGCCGCGCTGAAACGTGCCGCGACGCCAGGAAGAAAAAAGTGAAGCAAGCCCGTGGGAAGGATGTTGTCCTTCCACCAAGGGGAGATGCGCGGGGGGCGCAGGGAGGAGAGAGAGCCCCTTTGCCGAACCTGCTTCACTGTAAACCGGTCGATCCATTTTTTGTGTGATGGATCAGTTGAACTTGGCTGCCCGGGCAACGAGTTTGTCCAGATTGGGCTCGTTGCTGTTCCAGGGTGTGCCCGGATGGATCACGCCGGCGGTGCACTTTTCCGCCGCCTTGACGATCTCCAGATAAGTGCCCGCTTTCGGGTCGATAACGACTGCTTTCTTTGCTTCATCGTAGGCAAACACCTTGGGGTTGATATTCATGCATTCGTCGCAGGCCGTGCATTCAGGCGTGTCGATCCACACGGCTTCATAGTTCTCCGCGTTGGCGGCCGGGGCGGATGCGCCACCTGCCGCCGTGCTCGACACTTGCGGGGCAGGTGCGCCGCCGCTGAGGCCGGAAGACAGTTGCTGGATCAGTTCGCGGCGCACGCGGTCCGCGATGACTGTCTCGTCGCCAACGGCGCGGCCGACGTTGGCCACATCCTTCAACTGCTGCCAGAACTGCTGGCGCTCTTCGCAGGAATTGACCAGTTCCTGCGACACCAGTGCGCGCATCAGACGCTGCTTCTTGTCCACGGCCCAGATGAAGGGGAACTTGCCGTCGCGTTCGTCCGTATCCAGTTTGAGGAAGTCGGCCAGCAACACCATGTCGTCGTTCCAGGTGTCGGGTGGTGCCTTCTTGAACTGTTTGGCGAAGCGGCCTTCGCTCAGCGCGAAATCGGCGAAGGTCAGCGGCAAGTTCATCTTCTGCGGCTGGCCGTTCTCGTCGAGGTAATCCAGGCTGTATTCGATCCAGTCCTTGTCGAGGGACGGGTTGCCTTCCAGACTCACGCACTCGGAGAAGGTGACGCCCGCATCCGGGTCGTAGCGGAACAGCGGATAGGCGCGCGACTCCACCGCCAGTTTGCTCTGCTGGGTCAGCGTGTCGTCGCCCACGCCGTGCTCGGGCGGACACACGGCATACACGTTGAACAGTGCCGGGCGGCGGCTGTTGAGGCCGTCGATGTAACTTTCGATCAGATGGGTCGGGTTAGACACGCTGCCCTGCAACACATAGGAGGTGCGATGGGTCATGCCGATCAGGCTGATCTCTTTGCGGATCTCGGTCTTGCCGTGGCCCTTCTTGCCGTACGGCGACATGTCGGCCACCTGGCTGATGAAGCCCGAGGTGCACGCCTGTCCGCCGGTGTTGGAATACACCTGCGTATCCACCACCATCACCTTCACCGGCATGCCGGACATCAGCATGCGCGACAGGTTCTGGAAGCCGATGTCGTACATCGCCCCGTCGCCGCCCATGGCGACCACCGGCGGGCACAGATGCCATTCTTCATCCGACAGTTGCTGCCAGTTGAAGTGGGAGAAGAACGCGGCATCGTCCGCGGCGGCATAGCCGCGCTCCAGCTCGATCTCGGCCATGCGCACAGCCTTGAAGCCGTCGATCATCTTGGCCATGTGGCCCTCGAACACGCCCATCGCCACCGACGGTGAATCCTGGAACAGGTGCGAGGTGAACGGGAAGGGATAAGGACTGAACGGGAAGGTCGATGCCCATACCGAGGTGCAGCCGGTGGAGTTGATCACGCCCATGTGGGCGCGGCTGCGCGCGCCGGTGTAGGCATCGCGCAGGTCGACCAGTTTCTCCAGCAACTGGCTCACCCAGCGCAGCCAGTCCTGGTCGATAGGCTCGCCGCCTTGGGCCAGCGCGGACAGGGTCAGGTCGCGGCCCTGATTGGCTTGCACGGCCTGCAGCAGGGCATGGGTGTCGGTCAGGTTCACCGTGGACGACAGCTTCATACGCAGGTGGTTTTCCAGCTGGCCGATCAGCGTGTCCAGCTTGGCGACGAACTTCTTCACGCGTGGCTGCATCAGCGCGGTGACAGTGCTGGTGAACAGATGGATGGCGGTCTTCTCGCCGCAACCCAGACAGGCGCCGTCGCCGCTGACCATGGAGTTGTAGTTGTGCTTGTCCAGCAGCAACGTCTCCAGCGCGCCGACCTTCTCGTCCAGATCGTCGATGCGGCTGAACTGCGCCGGTGTGGTTGGCAGTTCCATCCAGAAGTCCCATTCCTTGCGCAGTGTCTCGATGCTGTCGGGGGTCTGCGTCACCATCTTCAGTGCGTTGTCATCGCACACTTCCACGCACACCGCACAGCCTTTGCAGGTGTAGGGATTGACGGTGATGGAGAACAGGCCGCCCGCACCTTTCTCCTTCTTCTCTTTTTGTGTCCAGTACGGTTTGGTGGTGGCGAACTTGAAGTCGCCCAATTTCTCGCGCAGCAGATTCAGCTCCACTTCCAGCCGGCCGCGCTCGTCGCCCTGTGTGGGGTCTTCAGTGAATGCTTCCGTGATGGCGTTGCCGATCAGGGCGCGCACGTCGAGGCCGTCGCGCTCCAGCATGCCGCGCAGTTTCTTGTCGATGGCGCGGCTGAACTTGCGCAGGAAGCGCGTCGGGCGACCGCCGATCTCTATCATCTGAATGGCGGTGTTGAGGATGTCGCTACTGGTCGAGACCAGACCGGGGATGGCGTTGTCCGGGCACTGTGTGTAGCACTCGCCGCAGGCGGTGCAGTTCTCGGCGATCCATTCCGGATGTTCGAAGCGGATTTGCGTCATGTCGCGGTACACGCCGGTGGCGGCGGGGATCAGCGCCAGACCCATGAACGGATCGACCAGATTGTCCGAACCCTGGCCCTTCATATAGAAGCTGCCGGTCTGTTCCCAGAAACGGTGGATGTCGGTCGCGCCGCCGTCGCCTTCCGGCAAGTGTTTGAGCATCATCGGCAGCGCGGGGGCGAGCTTGGCAACGGCCTGCTGGCGTGCGCCGACCTGCTTGGCGGATGCGGGGATCTCATAGATCTCCTCGTAACCGCGGCGTACCACGCGCAGGTTGTCTTCGACGATGCGCTTGCCCTTCTTGCCGAACTTGGCTTCCAGTTGGTTCTCGATGGCCTGGAACAGGTTCTCCTCAGTCAGACCCGCGCGTTCCTTCACATCGGAAGCGTGGAAGAACGCGCCCTGGAAGGCGTTGCCCTGCATGCGCAGTTGCAGGTCGACGTTGGAAGATTCCTCGCGGGCGATCTTGAACGCATCCAGATAGAACACGCGGATGTCGTTGTCCACGATGTATTTCTGCGTGTGGGCGGGGAAGGTGGCCCACACTTCTTCAGCCGTGGCGAGGTTGCTCTGGATGATGAACGCGCCGCCTTTCTTCAGGCCGGCCACTGCGTTGGTGTGCAGGAACACTTGTGGGTCGGGTGACAATGCCACATCGATGGCGGTGTATTCGCAGTTGATGCGGATCGGCTCCGGTGCGGCAGACAGATAGTAAGTCGTCGGCTGGCCCTTCTTCTCGGAACCATATTTCGGATTGGCTTTGATGTCCCAGCCCAGCAGTTCGAACAGGGTCATCGCCAGATTCTTGCCGGTGGTCACCGCGCCCCAGCCGCCGATGGAATGCATACGCACCGCGATGGCGCCCTTGGGCAGCAGGTTGGGATTTTCGGAACCGCGCAACGCCATGTCCTTGATGTTGGGATAGGCTTCCAGCAGCGCCTGCTGGCGCACTTCTTGTTTCGGCGTGGCGGATTCGTCGCGCACGAAATCTACGGACAGATAGTAGAACTTGCGGTGGGCAGCGCCGGGCAGCATGTTCTCGATGGCCGCAATCAGACCTTCCGGTTGCAGGTCACGCGAACCCAGACCGTAGCAACCGGAATACAGGGAAGGCATGTCTTTCAGGCTGTCGTATACGGCGTATCCGGCGTGGTTGTTCTCGCGTCCATTCTCCAGACACTTGGAAACCGTAGCGCGCACTTCGCGCATCAGTGGCAGGTCTTCCGCCAGCGGCTGGTCGGTGCGTTCCAGCACGGCCACGCCTTTCTTGCCTTTCAATACCTTGCCCAGTAGGTCGCCGGGGAAGGGGCGGAACATGGTGAGGTTAACCACGCCCACTTTGATCTTGCGATTCTCACGCAGCCAGTCGGCCACGGCGGCGGCCTGCACCGTCATGCTGCCTTGGCCGAGGATGAGGTAGTCGGCATCCTCGCAGCGGTATTCGTCCACGCGTTTATAGCGGCGGCCGGTCAGCTTGTAATACTCGTCCATGCACTGCTCGGCCAGTTGCGGGATGTGCTCGAAGAAGTACGGGCGCTGCGCGGCCACGGCCTGCATGTAGGCGTCCTGGTTGGTCACGCCGCCGGAGGAGACAGGATTGTCCACGTCCCACAGCAAGGGCACGCGGCGACGCGTGTCGCCGTAGATCAGGCGCTGGCCGGGCGTGGGTGTGTCGATGATGTCGTCCGAGTAGCCGAGGTATTCGTCCACCAGCGCGCGCTCCGGCACCAGCACCGGCTCGATCAGGTGGGTGGTGAGGAAGCCGTCCATCGCCACCATGGCCGGGGTCAGCGACAGTTCGGCGGTCTTGCGCGCGATCATGTTGAGGTCGGCGGCTTCCTGCGCGTTCTTGGCCATCACCTGGATGAAACCGGTGTCGTCGGCGCAATGGTAGTCGTCATGCGCGCAATGCACATTGAGCGAGTTCTTGGTGATGGCGCGGCAGCCCACGTTCAGTACATAGGGCAGGCGTTTGCCGACCGCGCCGTACAGCGATTCGTGCATGAAGGCCATGCCCTGCGAGGAGGTGAAATTGACCGCGCGCTGGCCGGTCATGGCCAGACCGGCGGTGACACCGGCGGCGGCGTGTTCGGATTCCGGCTCGATGAATATCAGCGGGCGACCGGCCGTGTTGAGGTGGCCGGCGGCGACCGCTTCGGCCCAGTATTCGCCCATCTGTGTGGACGGGGTGATCGGATAAGCGCCCGCACCGTCGGTGGATTCGCGCTCCACCATGATGACGGCAGTGTTGCCGTCGATGGCGTCGCGCACACCGGGATATTTGAATTCGGCCTTCTGCTCGGCACCGGTGATGGCGTCTAGCAACTTGAATTGTTTGATCTTGTTCAACATGGTCGGACTCCTCAAGCTTCTGCCGTGGCGGGCAGGGGTTGGATACGGATGATCTTGCGGGCGGCGCGGCCCTTGTCGGCACGCTGGCCGTCCAGCCAGACGATGGCACCGGTGGGGCAACGTTCGATGGCACGGCGGTCGGCCATCGCGTTCTTGCTGTAATCGATGACGGCCAGATTGCGTTCGAGTTTGATCAGGCCGGGCGCGGCGTCCATCACACAGCGGCCGCAGGCGGTGCAGGAAACTTCGCAGGAATTTTCGGAAGCGCTCGGGTCAGCCTGGTTCTTGCAGGCTACCCACAGTTGGCGCGACACCGGCTCAAGGGAAAACAGCTGCTTGGGGCAGATGTCCACGCAGTCGCCGCAGGCGGTGCACTTTGCCGGATCGACTTCGGGCAGGCCCTGACGGTTCATGAAGATGGCGCCGAAATCGCACACATGGGAACAATCACCCAGACCGAGGCAGCCCCATACGCAGGAGCGTCCGCCGCCGCTGATCACCGCCGCAGAACGGCAGGTGGAATGGCCGACATAGTTGGCGCTGCTCTTGGCGACGTTGTTACCGCCGGAGCAGGCCAGACGCGCGATGCGTTTCTCCACGTTGCCGAGGTCGATGCCGAGCAGGGAGGCGATGCTTTTATTTTGTTGCGGGGGATTGACGGTGCAGCGGGCGGGTTCGATGGAACCGGCGACCACTTGTTCGGCGAAGTTGCGGCAACCGGCGGTGCCGCATGCGCCGCAGTTGGAGTGGGGCAGCATCTCTTCGACCTGTTCGATGCGCGGGTCTTCGAACACATACAGGCGCTTGCTGGCCAGCGCGAGGAACAGCGCGAGCACGCCGCCCAAAGCGGCCATGAAGGCAGAAGCAAATAAGATCGATTGCAGTGTTTGCATGATGACCCCCCGTATGCGCCTGCCTCGTCGTGCAGTCTGCGCTTTTTCGTAGTGGGAGTAAGGGTAATAAAGTTACAATCATTTACAGAATCAATAATTTCAATTTTAATTATTAGGCGAATAAGTATTAGTTGAGAGGATTGCTATGGCAAAGGATGGTCAGGCGTACTACAAAGACAGCCGAATCAAGCAGATGCGTGCATTCTGCGAAGTGGTGCGCAGCGGTAGCGTGACCCAGGCAGCGCAGAAACTGTTCATCAGCCAGCCTTCCGTCACCTTGCAGATCCAGGCGCTGGAACGCGAATTGAACGTCACTTTGTTCGAGCGGCGTGGCCCGGTGCTCAAGCTCACACCGGACGGCGAGTCACTCTATGCGCTGGCCGAGCCGTTGGTTAAAGGCGTGGACGGCCTGCAGGAGAACTTCGCCGCGTTGCACGGGCGGCTGGAATCAGGCGAGCTCAACATCGGCGCGGGCGAATCCACCATCCTGTATGTATTACCTGAAGCAGTGCGTCGCTTCGTGGCCAGCTATCCCGGCATCCACACCAAGCTGCACAACGTCACCGGCCGCGACGGCCTGAAGATGCTGCGCGCCGACGAGATCGACTTCGCGGTCGGCTCCATGCTGGAAGTGCCGGACGACATCATCTATGAACCGGTGGCCTTGTTCGATCCGGTGCTCATCGTGCCGCTGGATCATCCGCTGGCCGCCTTCGACGAAGTCTCGCTGGAGGCGGTGAGTCAGTACGGGATGATCCTGCCGCCGCGCCATCTCTCCACCTGGAATATCGTGAAATATGTGTTCCAGCAGCACAACCTGACGTTCAAGGTGACGCTGGAGGCGGGCGGCTGGGAAGTGATCAAGAAATACGTCGAACTCGGTATGGGCATCTCCATCGTCACGGCGATCTGCCTGACCGGCGACGAAAAGCTCAAGTGCATCTCGCTCAAGCAATATTTCCCGCAAAGGGGCTACGGCCTGGTGTTGCGCAAGGGCAAGTTCCTGTCGCCGCAGGCGCGGCGTTTCGTCGAGCTGCTGCATGAGGTGTACGGCACTACACCCAGCACCTGAGCACACGATTCAGTCGCTTGACTTAATCGCTTGACTGAAATATCTTGCGCTCCCTGTCCACGCAGTCGGAGCGAAGTTGAGTCCATCCCCCAAATCATGTTGTCCCCTGATGAATATGGCGCAGCGCCTGCTGGGCCATGCCCCCAGTTCACAGGAAGAGACGCGCTGGCGACTGCTGCAGGCGGGCACAGAGGTGTTCGCCGAGCTCGGTTTCAAGGCGGCGACCACGCGCGAGATCGCGCGCCGCGCCGAGGTCAATCTGGCTTCCATCCATTACCACTTCGGCGACAAGGCCGCGCTCTACCGCGAAGTGTTCCGCCTGCCTTTCCTGAACGAATGTAATACCTTCGCCTCGCTGGATGTGAAGGCGGTGCCGCTGGCTGAAGCCTTGCGTGCGCTGTACATCTGGATGTTCCCCCCGCAGGCAGAAGCAGACCCCATGCTGCAGCAGTTCATGCGCCTGCATGCGCGCGAGGAAGGCGACCCGAGCGGTGTGTTGGGCGATGCCATGGTGCAAGCTTTCCGCCCCAATCACGAGAAGTTGCTTGCCTTGCTGTGCCGCGAATTGCACTTGAGCGCGGCGGATGATGACGTGCAGCGGCTGGCATTTAGTCTGGTCGGCTTGGCGACGGTCTATATGCATGGCGGCCGCAGCGCGGTCGAAGCATTTGCACCGCAACTGCTGAAGGGCGTGCCGGCACGCGAAACGATGGTGGAACGATTGGTGGAACACGCGCTGGCATTGATCGCCAGCGAGAAGAACAGACGCATGGCATCGCAAAAGGAAAACACATGATGAAGACATATATCCTCGACAACAAACCGCTGGTGGTCAAACTGATGCTGGCAGCACTGGTGCTGGGCGGCGGCGCGATCTGGCTGGCGGGCAGCAGCGTGGCGGAAGAGGCGGCGACGGCGTCTGCCGCGACCGGTAGACCTGCATTGACGGTGCGCACTGCTGTATTGCAGGAAGACAAATGGTCGGAGACCTTGTCGGCCAACGGCAGTATCTTGCCTTGGCAGGAAGCCATCATCGGTTCGCAACTGCAGGGCGTGCGCATCGCCGAGGTGAAGGTCAGCATCGGCGACCGGGTGCGTCGCGGTGAAGTGCTGGCGACGCTGGATAACGCAATACGACAAGGTGACGACGGCTCGCCGCAGGGCAAGATCCTCGCCCCGGATGACGGTGTGATCTCATCCGCCAGTGCCAATGTGGGCTCCATGCCGCAGGCCGGTTCTGAACTGTTCCGTCTGATCCGCAAGGGGCGCCTGGAATGGCGCGCGGAACTGACGGCGGATGAGCTGATGCGCTTACGTCGCGGTATGAAGGCGCGCGTGATGCTGGTCGGCGGGCGCACCCTGAACGGCAACGTGCGCGCCATCTCGCCGTCGGTCGATCCGAAAACGCGCTATGGCTATGCGCTGGTGTCGCTGGACGACAGCAACGGCGTGATTGCAGGCGCCTTCGCGCGCGGCACATTCGATGTAAGCGGCGCGCGCAAAGTGCGCTGGCTGCCGGCCAGTGCCGTGTTGCAACGCGGCAGCCAGAGCCATGTGCTCGAGGTCGATGTGGAAGGTCGCGTGCACGAGCGCGCGGTCGAGATCGGCCAGCGCAAGGAAGCACGCATCGAGATAAGCAAAGGCTTGCAGGCTAACGTGCCGGTGGTGGAAAGCGGCGGTGCGTTCCTGACCGAAGGTGATCTGGTGCGTGTGGTGAAGGAATAAGCGATGGATGCCTCAGAAAATTCGTTTTTGCGGAGTGAAGCGCAAGGCGCCGCGCAGCGAATGACGAGACATACCGAGATGGTAGGTGAGGAGTGAGCGAGCACGCAACACAGCGATTCGCCCGCAAAACGAATTTAATGAGGTATCCATGAACGTTTCATCCTGGTCTATACGCAACCCCACGCCGGCGATCCTCGCCTTCATCATGCTCACCCTGATGGGGATCATGGGCTTCAAGGCCATGAAGATCCAGCAGTTCCCCGACATCGACCTGCCGACGGTGACTGTGACGGCCTCCTTGCCCGGTGCATCGCCGGCGCAGATGGAGACCGAGGTGGCGCGCAAGCTGGAGAACTCGCTCGCCAACACGCAGGGCTTGAAACATCTGTACACCAAGGTGCAGGACGGCACGGTGATCATCACCGCCGAGTTCCGTCTGGAGAAGGGCACGCAGGAAGCGGTGGACGACGTGCGCGCGGCGGTGACCCGAGTGCGTGCCGATCTGCCGCGCGACTTGCGCGATCCGACCGTGGCCAAGGTGGAACTGGCCGGGTTGCCTATCCTGACTTACACCATCGCTTCGCCCAGCATGAGCGAAGAAGAACTGTCCTGGTTCGTGGACAACAACATCACCAAGTCGCTGCTGTCGGTGCGCGGCGTGGGCGCGGTAGCGCGCGTGGGCGGCGTGACGCGCCAGGTCAGTGTGGAGCTCGATCCGGCAAAACTGCTGGCGCTGAACGCGACGGCCTCCGATGTCTCGCAGCAACTGCGCTTGATCCAGCAGGAAGCATCCGGCGGCCGCGCCGATATCGGCGGCATGGAACAATCGGTGCGCACCATCGCCACGGTGCAGACCGCGCAGGAGATGGCGAAGATCGAAGTCGTGCTGGCGGACGGACGCCATATCCGGCTGGACCAAGTGGCGACGGTCAGCGACACCATCGCCGAGCGGCGCAGCGCGGCTCTGCTCGACGGCCGCGATGTGGTGGGCTTCGAGATCAGCCGCTCGCGCGGCTACGGCGAAGTGGAGGTTGCGGAAGGTGTGTTGCGGGTGCTGGACAAGCTGCGCAGCGAACATCCCGACATCGAGATCACGGAAGCCTTCAACTTCGTAGACCCGGTGGAAGAGAACTACATCGGCTCGATGAACCTGCTGTACGAGGGCGCGATATTGGCGGTGCTGGTGGTGCTGGCCTTCCTGCGCAACATACGCGCCACCATCGTGGCGGCGACGGCCTTGCCGCTGGCGGTGATCCCCACTTTCGCCGTCATGTATTTCATGGGCTTCTCGATCAACGTGGTGACGCTGCTGTCGCTGTCGCTGGTGGTCGGCGTGCTGGTGGACGATGCCATCGTCGAGATAGAGAACATCATGCGCCATCTGGAGATGGGCAAGACGCCGTATCAGGCGGCAATGGAGGCGGCCGACGAGATCGGACTGGCGGTGATCGCCACCACCTTCACGCTGATCGCCGTGTTCCTGCCGACCGCGTTCATGAGCGGTGTGCCGGGCAAGTTCTTCGTGCAGTTCGGCTGGACCGCGGCCATCGCGGTGCTGTTCTCACTGGTAGTGGCGCGCATGCTGACGCCGATGATGTCGGCCTACATCCTGCGCCCACGCGTGTCGCACGCGCTGCCCGGCTGGATCACGCTGTATCTGAAGTGGGCCACGTTCTGCCTCAAGCACCGTGTGCTGACTTTGGTCGGCGCGGCGGTGTTCTTCTTCGGATCGTTCGCGCTGGTGCCCTTGCTGCCGACAGGATTCATTCCGCCGGACGACCTGTCGCAATCGCAAGTGACCATCACCCTGCCGCCCGGCAGCACCTTCGAGCAGACCTATCGCATGGCCGAGCGGACGCGCGACATCGTGGCGCAGAACCCGCATGTGAAGCTGATCTATACCGCCATCGGCGGCGGTAGCGCGGGCGGCGATCCGTTCGCGCCGCAGGGCGCGGCCAATGTGCGCAAGGCCGTGCTGACGCTGAACTTCACGCCGCGCCAGCAGCGCGACATTAAGAAGCAGGACATCGAGGGGCAGTTGCGCGAGGCTTTGCAGGCGCTGCCGGGCGTGCGCGTCAAAGTCGGTCTGGGCGGTTCCAACGACAAATACATTTTGGTGTTGGCGGGCGAGGACGGTCAGCTGCTGAGTGCGCATGCGCAGAAAGTGATGCGCGACCTGCGCACTATCCCGGGTATAGGCAATGTCACCTCGACTTCCAGTCTGGTGCGTCCCGAGCTGGTGGTGCGGCCTGATTTTGCGCGTGCGGCCGATCTGGGCGTGACATCGGCGGCCATCGCCGACACCTTGCGCATCGCCACGGCGGGCGATTACGACCAAGCGCTGGCCAAGCTCAACCTGTCCGACCGGCAGATCCCGGTAGTGGTGAAGCTGCGCCCCGACGCGCGGCAGGACCTCGAACTGCTGTCCCGACTGGTGGTGCCGGGCGCACGAGGCTCGGTGATGCTGGGCAACGTGGCTGACCTCAGCATCGAGAGCGGGCCATCCGAGATCGATCGCTATGACCGTATGCGCAACATCAATTTCGAGATCGAGCTGAACCAGCAACCGCTGGGTGAAGTGGAGGCCAGAGCGCTGGCCCTGCCCAGCCTGACAGAACTGCCGCAAGGCGTGAGCGTGGCGACGGTGGGCGACGCGGAGGCGATGGGCGAACTGTTCCAGAGCTTCAGTCTGGCCATGCTGACCGGCGTGCTGTGTATCTATATCGTGCTGGTGTTGCTGTTCAAGGACTTCATGCAGCCGACCACCATCCTGGCGGCGCTGGTGCTGTCGGTGCCGGGTGCGTTCCTGGCGCTGTTCATCACCCAGACCGCGCTGTCCATGCCGTCCATGATCGGCCTCATCATGCTGATGGGCATCGCCACCAAGAACTCCATCCTGCTGGTGGAATATGCCATCGTGTCGCGACGCGAACGCGGCATGAACCGTGCCGAGGCCCTGCTCGACGCGTGCAAGAAACGCGCGCGGCCGATCGTGATGACCACGCTGGCGATGGGCGCGGGCATGCTGCCGGTGGCGCTGGGCATCGGTGTCGACCCCAGCTTCCGTGCACCGATGGCGATCGTGGTGATCGGCGGTCTGATCACCTCCACCTTCCTCAGCCTGCTGGTCATTCCGGTGGTATTCACCTATGTGGATGACGCTATCCAGTGGATGCTCGGGATGGTGAACAGGCTGCGCAGGCATACACCGGCCGCGAGCGAGGTCAAGGCAGGTTGAGGGCGATAGGGGGTGTTGCTATACTCCCGCGAGATAAAGCCCATCGGATGGCGATACGAACAAGGAGAGAGTAATGAATCTGGAACAAGCACGCTTCAACATGATCGAGCAACAGATCCGCCCGTGGGACGTGCTCGATCCCAAAGTTCTGGAACTTCTGAAGGTGGTGCGCCGCGAACAGTTCGTGCCGGCAGACAGCAAAGGTCTGACTTTCGTCGATGGAGAGATCCCGCTGGGTCATGGCGCGAGCATGTGGCAGCCGAAGATCGAAGCGCGCGCGGTGCAGGCGCTGGCCTTGCAGCCGACCGATAGCGTGCTGGAGATCGGCACCGGCAGCGGACATCTGACCGCCTTGCTGGCGCGTCTGTCCGCACAGGTGACCAGCGTGGAGATCGAGCCGGAACTGAGCAGCATCGCCACGCGCAATCTGGCGACGCACAATATCGACAATGTCACGCTGCAGGTGGGTGATGCCGCGCAGAGCTGGGGCGAAGCCGAATACGACGCCATCGTGCTGACGGCTTCGGTGCCGATGGTGCCGGAAGCCTACAAGCAGCAACTGAAGGTCGGCGGCCGTCTGTTCGCCATCGTCGGCGACGCGCCCGCGATGCATGCGCAACTGATCACCCGTACCGGTGCCGATAGCTTCGAGACCAAGACGTTGTTTGAGACCGCAGTCGCGCCGCTGCGCAACGCAACGCAGCCGCAACGCTTCGTATTCTGAAGTTCGACTGATCACTTAAGCTTGCCTCGATCGGGGCAAGCATATAATATTAGCCAATTCTAATATTCTAATGGAGCACACTATGAAACCGTCCAGAACCATCTTGAGCGCGCTACTGGCGGCAATGTTCGTCGCGCCGGCTTCGGCGGCCGATTTGATCGATATCTACCGCGCCGCCCAGACGCAGGACGCGGTGTACGCCGCCGCGCGCGCGGCGCAGCAGGCCGGGCAGGAAAAGCTGAGCCAGGGCCGTGCACTGCTGATGCCCAGCGTCAACCTGAACGCCAACACAGCGTACAACGACGTGAAGGCACCCTACGGCGCCAACAAATACAACAGCCACGGCTATGGCGTGACGGTCACGCAGCCGCTGTTCCGCGAGCAGAACTGGGCCGCATACAACCAGTCCGAGTTGCAGGTCGTCATCTCCGAGGCACAGTTCAAGGCCGCCCAGCAGGACGTCATCCTGCGCAGCGCGCAAGCCTATTTCGACGTACTGATCGCGCAGGACACAGTGCAACTGATCGTGGCGCAGAAGTCGGCCATCTCGCAACAGCTGGAACAGGCAAAGCGCAATTTCGAAGTGGGCACCGCCACCATCACCGACACCCACGAAGCACAAGCCCGTTTCGATCTGACCCTGGCTCAGGAATTGGCCGCTGCCAGCGACCTGGAAGTGAAGCGTCATAATCTGCAGCAGCTCATCAATGCGGATGTGCCGGTGTTGAATGTACTGGGTGCAGGATTCAATCCAGTTGCCCCGGAGCCCGCCGATGCACAGAAGTGGATTGAGGATGCCAAGCTCAACAACGTGCAAGTCAAGATCGCCGAGGCGGCCTACGAACTGGCGGATGAAGAGGTCGCGCGTAATCGCGGCGGCCACCTGCCGACGTTGGATCTGGTCGGTAGCTATTCCAAGAACACCGGCTGCGCCTTCACCACTTGCGGCGAAACGCGTAGCACATCGGTCGGTCTGCAGCTGAACATGCCACTGTTCCAGGGCGGTGCGACCCAGTCCAAGTGGCGCGAGGCGGATGCCAACCGCGAGAAGGCCAAACAGGATCTGGAGAATGCCCGTCGCAATGTGGCAGTGCAGACGCGTCAAGCCTATCTGGGCGTGGCGACCGGAATCGCACAGGTGCAGGCGCTGCAGCAGGCGTTGAAATCAAGCGAGAGTCTGCTGGCCGCCAGCAAGCTGGGTCAGGAAGTCGGCGTGCGTACCAGTCTGGATGTGCTCAATGCGCAACAGCAGATGTACTCGACACGGCGCGACCTGTATCAGGCGCAATACAACTATCTGGTCAGCAACCTGCGTTTGAAAGCGGCAACGGGGAATCTTCAGGAAGCGGATCTGGAGCGGGTGAATCAGGCGCTGCGCTGAGCAGCGTCAACTGGCGGGGTCGCGAGTAACAGCTGCAGGCACTCTGCCAGATCCTCTTCCCACTGAGGCAGAGACAATCTGAAATCAGAACGTATCTTCTCGGTCGCCAGCACCGAATTCGCCGGCCGTACAGCCGGTAGCGGATATTCACGGGTGGGGATGCCTTGGATGGCCAGGGGTTTGTCGCGTAGCGCGCGGTCATGCAAGCAAGCAAGCCGCACGATCTCTTGCGCATAGTCATACCAGTTGGTACTTCCAGCTGCAGTGAGATGGTAAAGCCCTAGCTTGGAGTCATCCGGCCGCACCATGAGCTGCTGCAGCATGCTAGAAGTGCATTGCGCCAGTAACCTTGCCCAAGTCGGCGCGCCGAACTGATCGTTCACGATGCGCAGTGCATCGCGCTCCCGCGCCAGCCGCAGCACCGTCTTCACGAAATTCCCGCCGTGCACGCCATACACCCAGCTGGTGCGCAGTATGAGATGCCGACCGCCGACCGCCTGTATCGCCTTTTCGCCGGCCAGCTTGGTCTTGCCGTAGACGCTCTGCGGATTCGGTGTGTCGTGCTCGGTGTACGGTGCAGCCTTGGTGCCGTCGAATACGTAGTCAGTCGAATAGTGGACCAGCAAGGTATCAGATAACTTCGCCTGTTCAGCCAGGATGCCGGGTGCGGTGCCGTTCACGGCCTGCGCCAGATCGGGCTCGCTCTCGGCCTTGTCAACCGCTGTATAGGCGGCCGGATTGACGATGATGTCGGGGCGGTGTTGCCGCAGTGCGGTGCGGATCGCGTCGGGGCTGCCCAAGTCGAGTTGTTGGCGCGTCAGGGCGACGATCTTGCCCAGCGGTGCCAGTGCGCGCTGCAACTCCCCGCCGACCTGACCGTTGGCACCGGTGAGCAGGATGGTCTTCAAGCGAAAACTTCCGCTTCGCGTAGGGGCTTGCCCAGTGCGTCCTTGGTCGACAGCAATGGATCTCCGGTGAGCGGCCATTCGATATTCAATTCCGGATCGTTCCACAGGATGCAGCGCTCGTGTTCCGGTGCCCAGTAGTCAGTGGTTTTGTACAGGAACTCGGCATACTCGGAGAGCACTAGGAAGCCATGCGCAAAACCCTCGGGTATCCACAGCATGCGTTTGTTCTCGGCACTGAGGTTGACGCAGACTGCTTGGCCGAAGGTGGGGGAGTTCTTGCGAATATCGACAGAGACATCGAATACTTCTCCGGCGGTTACGCGTACAAGTTTCCCCTGTGTCTGCAGCAACTGGTAGTGCAAGCCGCGCAATACGCCTTTTGCTGAGCGCGAGTGATTGTCCTGTACGAACTGAATAGGATGCCCGACAAGCTGCTCAAACTTGTGCTCGTTATAACTCTCGTAGAAAAAACCGCGTGCGTCACCATACACATCTGGGTCGATGATCAGCACCTCGGGAATGGCGGTGGCGAGCGCTTTCATGTCAGAACTTTTCCTTTAAGATGGAGAGCAGATATTGGCCATAGCCGTTCTTGGCGAGCGGTTGCGCCAGCGCCTCCAGGTCTGCGCGAGAAATATAGCCGCGTCGATAAGCGATCTCCTCGGGGCAGGCAATCACCAGCCCTTGTCTCTTTTGCAGTGTTTGAATGAACAGCGAGGCATCCATCAACGAGTCATGCGTACCGGTGTCCAGCCAAGCGCTGCCCCGCCCGAAAACCTTCACATCCAACCTGCCGCGCTGCAGATAGATCTGGTTGACAGTTGTGATCTCAAGTTCACCGCGGGCAGAAGGAATGATGGACTTTGCGATGTTAACGACTTCGTTGTCGTAGAAATAAAGTCCGGTAACCGCATAGTTTGACTTCGGAACCAGCGGCTTCTCTTCGATGCTAAGAGCCTGACCATTGATATCAAAATCAACCACGCCGTAACGCTCCGGATCGGTTACGCGATAAGCGAAAACGGTCCCCCCCTCCTGCTTGCTGGAGGCGGCAGAAAGCAATTGTTCGAAGCCGTGGCCGTAGAAGATGTTGTCGCCAAGTACGAGCGCGCAACTGTCGCTGCCAATGAAATCTTCACCAATGATAAACGCCTGCGCTAAACCATCCGGAGATGGTTGAATGGCGTAGGAAAGGTTGATGCCCCACTGGTGACCGTCACCCAACAGTTGCTCGAAGCGCGGTGTGTCCTGCGGAGTGGAGATGATGAGGATGTCTTTGATCCCGGCCAGCATCAGCGTGGTCAGCGGGTAGTAGATCATCGGCTTGTCGTAAATCGGCAGCAGCTGCTTGGAGACAGGCAGCGTCACCGGATACAGGCGGGTGCCGGAACCGCCGGCGAGGATGATGCCTTTCATGTCGCGCTCCTGTTTGTGTAGTTCTGCTGCACCCAATTTTGGTAATCACCACTGGTGACACCCTGCACCCAATCGGTATTCGAGAGATACCACTGAACGGTCTTGCGCAGGCCGGTCTCGAAAGTCTCCAGAGGTTTCCAGCCCAAGTCCTTGGCAATCTTGCTGGCATCTATCGCGTATCGCATATCGTGCCCAGGTCGGTCAGCAACATAGGTAATGAGCTGGTTATGTGGCGCACCTTGGGGATGCAGTTCATCCAGAATGCTACAGATAGTCTGTACCACCTCCAGATTAGTCTTCTCGTTCCAGCCGCCGATGTTATAGGTTTCGCCCAGCTTCCCCTTCTCTAGCACGATCCGTAATGCCCGCGCATGGTCATCCACATATAGCCAGTCGCGGATGTTGTCGCCCTTACCGTAGATCGGCAAAGGCTTGCCGTTGACGGCATTCAGGATAACCAGCGGGATGAGTTTCTCGGGAAAGTGATAGGGGCCGTAGTTGTTGGAGCAGTTGGTCGTCACGACAGGCAAGCCATAAGTGTGATGCCATGCTCGAACCAGATGGTCGCTGGAAGCCTTGCTCGCGGAATAAGGTGAGTTCGGTTCATAAGCCGTTACTTCCGTGAAAAAGCCTTCGTCGCCCAAACTGCCATACACTTCATCGGTGGAGATATGGTGGAAGCGGAAGCCGGCTTTTTTATCACCTTCAAGGTTGTTCCAGTGGTTGCGTGCCGCCTCCAGCAGGGTATAGGTGCCGAAGATGTTGGTCTGGATGAACTCGGCCGGGCCGGAGATGGAACGATCCACATGCGATTCGGCGGCCAGATGCATCACCGCGTCCGGCTGGTGATCGCGGAACACGCGCGCCACTTCGGCGGCATCGCAGATGTCCACTTTTTCGAAAGCGTAGCGAGGGTTGTCCGACACAGAGGCCAGCGACTGCAGGTTGCCGGCATAGGTCAGCTTGTCGATGATGACGACATGGCAATCGGCATCGTTGATGAACTGCCGCACGACAGCAGAGCCGATGAATCCGGCACCGCCGGTGATGAGTATTTTTTTCATGAATTGGATTTTACAGGAAACAAAATGATCGCTTAAGAGATATGCAGCAGTGCGTCACCGACAAAGTTTACCGCACGCTCAGTTGCACCCTGATTACTGTTGACGAAATGCTCGCCGCAGCGTCCCATCTCTCGCATGTACGGCGGATCCTGCAGCAGAATTTTCACCTGATGCATGAGCTGAAGGGCATCCTGCACCCTTATGGCTGCCCCGCCACTTATGGCGAGAGCAGTCGCTTGTGCGAAGTTGAAGGTATGGGGGCCGATCAGTACAGGCTTGCCGACAGCACAGGCCTCTATCAGATTTTGTCCTCCAAAAGGTAGCAGGCTACCACCGATAAAGGCGACATCACAGGCGGCATAGTAGGCGAACATCTCGCCCATGCTGTCACCCAATACCATCTGCGTATCGGCAGCGATGGGCTCATTGCGGCTGCGGCGCTGCAGGCGGAATCCGTGCTGCTCGATCAGGGCGGCTACTTCGTCGAAGCGTTGCGGATGGCGCGGTACGATGACCGTCAGCAAATCATTTACGGTAGCTTCCTTCAGCGCTTCCAGCAGCAATATTTCTTCACCCTCCCGTGTGCTCGCGGCGAGGAATACCGGGCGCGTCTCACCGAAGCGCTCGCGCAGGTGACGGCCGAGTTCGAGTTGTGCGGCCGGCGGGGCGATGTCGAACTTAAGGTTTCCCATCACTGTCGCGGAATGGCCGCTCAGCGAAGACAGACGCAGCGCGTCGTCTTCGGTCTGTGCGGCGATGAGTGTGAGTGCATGCAAGCCGTCATGGGTCAGCTGCGGGTAGCGTGCATATTTGCTCGCTGAGCGTTCGGACAATCTTGCGTTGAGCAACAACAGCGGTGTCTTGGTGCGCTGGCATGCGTGGATCAGGTTGAACCACACTTCGGTTTCCAGCAATACACCGACCTGCGGCCGGAAATGCTGCAGGAAGCGGCGCACGGCAAAGGAGTAATCGTAAGGCAGGTAGACGCGCAGCACATCGTCGCCATACAGATGCTCGCTGGTGGCTCGCCCGGTGGGGGTGGTGTGGGTGAGCAGGATTTGATGTTGCGGGTAGCGTGCGCGCAGTTCTTGCACCAGTGTGGCGGCGGCGCGCGTCTCGCCGACCGAGACGGTGTGCAGCCAGATCACGGGTTTGTCGCTGCGGACGCGGTAACGACCGAAGCGTTCGCCGATGTGCTGCAAATACTCCGGTTGCTTGCGCGCGCGCCACAGCAGATGCAGCAGGGCATAGGGCAGCAGCAACCACAGCAGCAGGGTGTAGGCGTGGCGGTTGTCGAGCAGCCTCATATCAAGTCACCCAGTGCGCGTGACAATTGCTGCATCACGTCCTCGACCTCGATCAGCGCCATCGCGCCGGAATGGTGCACGCGTGTGTTCCAAGGCAATCGTGCGGGGTCCTTGCCGAGGTACTCGCGCACAGCCTCGTCATAACGATCCACGCAATAGGTCGTGCGCTGGTAGGGGCCGGTGAGTCGTGCGGGCGCGACGGCATAGAGGCCGACGACCGGCGTATCGACGGCACGCGCGAGATGCACGGCGGCGGTGTCCGGGGCGATCAGGACATCCGCCTCGGCGAGCACGGCGGCCAGCTGTTTCGGGGTGGTCTGGCCACACAGGTTCAGCGTGTGCGTGGGGGCGACCTGGGCCAGTCGTTCACATATCGTGCGCTCGTCGGCCGAGTTCCCGCCGGTGATGACGATGCCGCAATCGAAGTATTTGACCGCCAGTTCGATCACTTTGGCATAACGCGGCGTCAGCCAGTTGCGCTCGGCCTTGCTGGAGACGGGGTGCAGGGCGAGCAGCGGGCGCGGCAATGTGGCGGTCTTCTCCCGAGCCCATGCCTGTTCGGCCTGAGTGAGCGGTAGCGCCCATTCTGCTTGAGCCTGCGTGCCAGTCAGCTCGGTCACGAACGCGAGGAAGCTGTCGACGAGATGGTCATTCTTGAACGGGATGCTGCGGTTGCAAAACAGCCATTGCAGCTCGCGGGCACGGGTGCGGTCAAAGCCGATCTTGAGCGGAGCGTGCAAGGCCGGATAGAGCAGGTTGATACGCAGGTTGGCCTGCATCGCCAGCACCGCATCGAAACGATGTTCGCCGAGCAGGCGATAAAAGGCGCGAAAGTCGGACAGGCTGTGTGGCTTGTCCGTCACTAAAAAGTCCACGCCCTTCATGCCTTCCAGCATGGCGAAGCCGAGCGGACTGGTGATGCAGGTAAGTCTGGCATCCGGCAGCGCCTGTTGCAGTGCACGCACTGCAGCTGCGGCTAAAACCACATCGCCCAATGCGGAAAAACGGACGATGGCAATGTGCGGCGAAGTAGGGAGCAGAGCGGTCACGTGCCATATTCTGAGGAGTCAAGGCAGCATTGTAGCCAAATCCCCCGTTCCTTGGCTTGACACGGTTCGTTCTGGCCTGTTGTAATGCCGCCCGTTCAACGATTGAACACAGGCGAATGCTCGACGAAAACACACACTACACGTTGCTTAAGGCACTGGAAGAGAACCCCGGTCTGTCCCAGCGCGATCTGGCGAAGAAGCTGGGCATCAGTCTTGGCAAGGTAAACTATTGTCTGAATGCGCTAGTTGAAAAGGGCAGTGTGAAGATCAACAACTTTCGCAAGAGTGACAACAAGTTGGCTTATGCCTATATTCTTACGCCTCAAGGGCTCGAAGCACGGGCAAAAACAACGACTCACTTTCTTAGGCGAAAGATTCTTGAATATGAGCTATTGAAGGCTGAAATTGAAGAGTTGCGACTTGAATCAATGAAGGTGAGTGGGCAGACGACTGGTGAAGATAGAGCTTGAAAAATGAACAGAAAGACTCAAAGAGCGGAGATCGAATTGAGCTGTGAAATCCATCCCCTAGCGGATGTGCAAACAGAAAAAATTGGGCAGGGATCGAGAATCTGGCAATTTTGCGTGGTATTGGCCGGCGCAGAAATTGGGAGTGGTTCTAATATATGCGCTCATGTCCTGATTGAGAACGATGTCATAGTCGGCAATAACGTCACGGTAAAGAGCGGAGTTCAGTTGTGGGATGGCATAAGGGTGGAGGACGACGTATTTATCGGCCCCAATGCCACCTTTACTAATGATCGTTTTCCACGCTCCAAGGTTTACCCCAAAAAATTCTTGCAAACAGAAATAAAAAAAGGTGCCTCCATCGGCGCTAACGCCACCATCATGCCGGGCGTAACTGTAGGAGAAGGGGCGATGGTCGGCGCTGGCGCAGTAGTGACAAGAACTGTCCCACCCAATGCCATTGTTGTTGGGAATCCGGCGCGCATAATCGGCTACACGGACACGGACACGGCAACAAAAGCTGAGCTTCCTGAAGAGGAAGATATTCCAAATCGCTCTGCCCCTTATAGTGATGTAACACGGGTAAATGGTGTTGCTGTGCATCGCTTTCCGCTCATTGCTGATATGCGAGGCAATTTAACAGTTGGGGAGTTCGAGCAACACATCCCGTTTGTGCCCAAGCGATATTTCATGGTCTTTGATGTGCCTAGCAAGGAGGTGCGAGGTGAACATGCGCACCATGAATGCCATCAGTTCCTGATTTGCGTGCGCGGAAGTTGCGCAGTCCTTGCGGATGATGGTTGCAACCGCGCAGAAATATTGCTGGATGCTCCGGATAAAGGGGTGTATCTGCCGCCGATGATATGGGGTGTGCAGTACAAATATTCAGCCGATGCTGTTTTGCTGGTATTTGCCTCGCATCACTACGATGCGGGAGACTACATCAGGAATTATTCAGAATTCCTAAATGAAATCAAACGACGGCCTACAAAATGAACGTCCCTTTCCTAGATTTGAAATCAACATATTTAGAGCTCCGTGCGGAGATCGACTTGGCGATGAGCCGTACTCTTGAATCGGGATGGTATGTTCTTGGTGGCGAGGTGGATGACTTTGAAGCGGAATTCGCAAGTTACTGCGGAGTGCGCCACTGTGTCAGCGTTGCAAATGGACTGGATGCGCTGCATCTGGCATTGCTGGCGATGGGCGTAGGCCCTGGGGATGAAGTTATCGTGCCAAGCAATACATATATTGCAACGTGGTTGGCGGTCAGCCAGTGTGGGGCAACACCAGTTCCAGTGGAGCCGGATATTGGGACATACAACATCAATCCCATGGATATTGAGCGCGCGATAACCCCGCGTACGAAGGTAATTTTGCCTGTTCATCTGTACGGACAAGCTGCAGACATGGACGCCATACTAGATATTGCAAAAAAACATGGACTGAGAGTGCTGGAAGATGGCGCGCAAGCTCATGGGGCAAGATATAAAGGCAAACGAATCGGGGCTCACGGTGATGTCGTGGCATGGAGCTTTTACCCCGGCAAGAATCTTGGTGCATTTGGTGATGGTGGTGCAATAACCACGAATAATGCAGAGTTTGCTGACCGTATCCGCGTGTTGCGTAACTATGGCTCCAGAGTGAAATATGTAAACGATGTAAAAGGCTTCAATAGCCGGCTGGATCCTTTGCAGGCTGCCGCTTTGCGCGTGAAGTTGCGGTATCTGGATGAATGGAATGATCGCCGAAAGGCAATCGCAGGCCGATACAGGGCTGGCTTTGAGGGCACGGGGCTTACTTTACAGCATTCTCCGGAATGGTCGGATTCGGCATGGCACTTGTTCGTTGTACGTCATCCCCGGCGTGATGCCCTGCAAAAAATCCTGACAGAAGCTGGGATCGGGACACTGATCCACTATCCGATCCCCCCGCATAAACAGCGTGCCTATGCAGATATTGGAATGGCGGCTGAGGCTTTTCCGCTGGCTTCCAGAATTGCAGACGAGGTGTTGAGCCTTCCTATCGGACCGCATCTCTCTTCCGAACTTGCCGACGAAGTCATCAGTGCTGTGCGTAGTGCATGCGAACAGCTCAAGTCCGGTGAATGAACGAAGTCGGCTGCCACTAAAACAAACAATGTCACTCCACATTCATCGATTTCCTGCCCAAGATTGGGCGGCATCTTCTGCTGAGCTTATCCAGTTGGCAGTCTTGAGTGTTCTTCATGAAAAGCCGGAATGTTGCGTTGTGCTGACAGGGGGGCGAAGTGCAGCAAAAATGTATGCTGAATGGTCGGGGATTCCGAGCTTTCAAAGATTGCGGAATGTGGCATTCTGTTTCGGTGATGAAAGATGTGTCGAGCCCGAGAATAGCGAAAGCAACTACGGCATGGCCATGAATTCCTTGTTTGCTCGAGGAGTCCCTCATGACTGCCAAATATTTCGCATGGAGGCAGACGCTGACGATATTGAAGCTGCGACAGCGCGCTATGAAACAAAACTCCCGAACAATGTGGACGTGCTAATTCTTGGGGTTGGTGAAGATGGTCATATAGCGTCACTATTTCCTCATGATGGAGTATTAGGAGAGCATCGTCGTAAGGTTGTGGCAATCAATAACTCACCAAAGCCGCCTGCCGCACGCATGACGATTACCCCGGACGTGGTCGTTTCCGCTAGGCAGGTATTCATCCTTGCATTAGGAAAGAGCAATGTTCTGGAGCGTGCCATGGTTGCGCCTCTGGATATAGACGTCATGCCTGTACGGCTCGCAGCCACAGCCCACTGGCTGCTAGAGGAAGAAGAAAATGATGGAAAAAACTGAATTTCTCGAAAAGTACAGGTATGTGATGCGTGGCCAGGAGCGCCATCTCATTACAATCGTAGCGCTATATTTCTTGATGGCATCGCTGGATATATTGGGCATTGCCCTAGTCGGACCGTTTGTTGCAGTTGTGGCCAATCCGGAGCTTGTCGAGCGGATTGGTGCAATCAAATGGCTATTTTCAGCCTTGGATATGGAAGCGGGATCGCTCAACGCCATCACTCTCATCGGAGGTGCTTTGGTGTTGCTGTTCATTTCAAAGGGCATACTTGCCGTGACCATGCAGCATAGAGTTTATCGTTTTGGATTTCATTTCCGAGCAGAGTTGGTCGAGAGATTGATGCGTGCATATCTAAACATGCCCTATCAGTTCTTTCTTGAGCGAAACAGTGCCGCAGTGATTCAGGCGATCATTGATCACACAAAGATTACCGTAGACGACCTTGTCCTTCCTTCGTTGCGGCTGATGTCCGATCTGATCACATTGCTGTTGCTATTTGGTTTCCTGTGCTGGATCAGCCTTTCTGCTGTTGCGTCGTTGGGGCTGATGCTGGGGCTGGCGGCGCTGGTGTATGTGAGGTTCGTGCGACCAAGGGTCAAGCGGGCAGGGCAAATGGTGGCTAAGGCGAACGAGAGGGTCATTCGCGGTGTTAACGAAGGTATTAGCGGCATCAAGGAAATTAAGGTCTTGCGGGTAGAAGGCAAGATGACGGATGCAGTAGCGGAAGCGGCGCATAGCACTGCGGCTGCACAAACATATTTCTACACCATGCTTCAAGCTCCGCGCAGTCTGATGGAAGTTGTGCTGATCCTGTTCGTAGTGTTCTTTTCCATCATTGCAATCAGCATGGGGCAGGCCGGAGCCAGTTTGATACCCGTCCTTGCAACTTTCGGCGTAGCCAGTATTCGGGTGTTGCCTTCCGCAATCTCCGCAAGTTCCGCTATGGCGAGCATGAACTACTCGGCACATGCGCTGAATAGCCTTTACGAAGACCTTCATTCCGTAGCTGATGCAAAATCAACCGATGCCATTTTGCCTGGCATGCAAGAGTCGCCGGTGGCCGCAGAATTCGAAAAACTTGAGATACAAGATCTGTCTTACTCATATCCAGGCGCAAGCCGAAGCGCCATCAACGGCATATCATTGCGAGTCACCAAGGGACAGTCCATCGGTTTGATTGGTGAGTCTGGGGCAGGAAAAACCACGTTAGTTGATATACTGCTCGGCTTACATCCTTTTGATGCGGGGTCGTTGCGAATAAACGGGAAAGATGTCCAAGAGTTCGGGTGGCCACAATGGCTGGATCAAATCGCCTATATCCCACAATCGCCGTTCCTGGCCGATGACACGTTGGAAAAGAACGTTGCCTTCGGAATTCCGGATGCGCTCATCGAAAGACCCCGTCTTGAAGAGGCGCTACGTGCGGCACAACTTGATGCGTTGCTGCTCAGGCTTCCTGAGGGGCTATCCACCATGCTGGGTGATCGTGGCATAAGGCTTTCGGGTGGCGAGCGGCAACGTATTGCATTGGCGCGAGCTTTCTACCATAACCGCAACGTGTTCATCCTGGATGAGGCAACTTCTGCATTGGATATGGAAACCGAGCGACAAGTGATAGAGGTGATCAATAGGCTGCATGGCGAAAAGACGTTGATTGTCATCGCACACAGGTTGGCCACAGTGCAGGAATGCGACGTGATATTTAGAATGCGCGAAGGTAAGGTCGTGGAATCAGGAAGTTATGAAGAGGTGGTCGGTGAAAAGCAAACAACTTAAATCCAAACTTAAACGAGGCGAGGCAACTGTCGGGTCTTGGATCACTCTTGGTCATCCTGGCATCGCCGAAATTCTGGCGCGAGCTGGTTATGATTGGTTGGTGGTAGATCTTGAGCACAGCGTGATCACGATCGATGTTGCCGCTGACTTGATTCGAGTCATCGATCTGTGTGGTGTAGCACCGCTGGTCCGTCTAACATCGAATAATCCGGACCAGATCAAACGAGTCATGGATGCCGGTGCTCACGGCATAGTGGTTCCGATGGTGAATACCGTCGCAGACGCCGAGCGAGCGGTTAGTGCGGTCAGATATGCCCCTGAGGGAACGAGAGGTGTGGGGTTGGCGCGTGCACAAGGTTATGGCGTTGAGTTCAAGGAATATCTTGAATGGCAAAAGGACGGAGTCACGGTCATAGTTCAAATCGAACACAAGGATGCGCTGGCACATCTTGACGAGATACTAACCGTGCATGGTGTCGACGGATTCATCATTGGGCCATACGACTTGTCATGCTCTATGGGGCTGCCGGGACAGTTTGAACATCCAGAGTTCGTTGCTGCGATGGATCAAATATTGGCAACTGGCGCCAGACTTGGCATCCCGGCCGGCTTACACATCGTCGAACCCGATAGTGAGCGGCTGGCACAATCAATTCGCCAAGGTTATCGGTTCATCGCATACAGCGTAGACATTCGCTTGCTGGATGTCAGTGCACGTCAGGGAATCAATCACATCAAGGACTTGATCAAATGAAAGCCATAGCAATCCTACCGGCCCGCATGGGAGCGACTCGATTCCCTGGCAAGCCATTACATCCGATCAACGGCATTCCGCTGATTGGGCATTGTTACTTCAGAACCAAGTTGGTCCCCGGCCTTGCGGCGACCTATGTGGCGACATGTGATCAGGAGATTGCAGATTATGTAACAAGCATAGGCGGAACGGCCGTCATGACTTCGACTAAGCACAATCGCGCTTCAGACCGTACCGCTGAAGCGATGCTGAAAATCGAACAAGAAACCGGGGAACACGTTGATGTCGTAATCATGGTGCAGGGGGACGAACCACTCATCTTGCCGGAGACCATTGCCGAGACGCTGAATCATTTTGCGGACCCAAGTGTGGAAATCGTCAACATTATGTCGCGACTGAAAACACGCGAACAGTTTGAAGACAAGAACAATGTCAAGGTCGTAGTGAATCAGAACGGTGATGCGATGTACTTCTCTCGTGAACCCATCCCCTCGCCGTGGAAGGGGATTGATCAGCACCCCATGTACATGCAGGTCGGCGTGATTGCCTTCCGCCGCGATGTACTGATTCGCTTTAATAGCATGCCGGAATCAACTCTCGAAATAATCGAGTCGGTTGATATGAACCGCGTGATTGAAGCCGGCGGAAAGATACGTATGGTCCTGACCGAGGCGACGACCATTGGTGTCGATACGCCGCAAGAGGCGGATGAGGTGGGGCGCATACTGGAAAACGATCCATTGTTTGCTAGTTATTCGAAATGATGAAAGAAAAAGATATACGGCCTGAAGCGCTGTTAAACCGGTATCTTGAATTGAGTGCCGGGGATGCAGAGCGATGCTTTTCTGGAGTGGGCCGAGAAGCATTGGATTGCGTTGCTTGCGGTTCATCAGACCTTCAGCCGGAATTCGAGAAAAATGGATTCGGTTATGCCACTTGTAAGGGCTGTGGCACCCTTTTCCAGGCTCCCCGGCCTCCGTTAGCCGCATTTGAGGCTTTCTACCGTGACTCTGAATCCAGCCGCTACTGGGCTGAGCAGTTCTTCCCGGCTGTAGCTGAAGCGCGCAGAGAGCGAATATTAAAACCGCGTGCCGAGCGGCTGGCCAAGATGTGCGATGCCAATGGTGTCAGCGTAGAAAAATTGATAGATGTGGGCGCAGGGTACGGCATCCTGCTCGACGAATGGCGAAAGCTGCGGCCGGAAACAGCATTGCTGGCCATTGAGCCTTCTGAAGTATTGGCTGCCGAGTGCCGCGCCAAGGGCTTTGACGTAGTAGAAGATATCGCCGAGAACGTCACTAGCCATCGCGCGCATGCCGACCTGACTGTTTGCTTCGAAGTGCTTGAGCATGTATTTGACCCACTGTCGTTCATCAAAACGCTAGCTGGGCTGACGCGTCCTGGCGGATGCGTGTTTGTTAGTACGCTGGGTGTGGATGGTTTTGATATCCAGACCTTGTGGCAAGATTCAAACAGTATCTTCCCGCCTCACCACATTAATTTCCTGTCCGTCCGGGGATTTCGCAGCTTGTTTGAGCGCGCCGGCTTGGAGATCATTAGCATCACTACACCGGGAGTGCTTGATGTGGATATCGTGCGCAATGCTTGGCGTCGTAACCCGGCCCTTCTTGAAAAGCAGAGGTTTATTCAACATTTGCTATCTGATGAACAGAATGCTGCCGCATTCCAGGAATTCCTGGCCAATAACTGCCTGAGCTCCCACACTTGGGTGCTTGCAAGAAAATCGTGAGAAGGAGCTCGAATGTCTGAGTTGAAAGTTGGTATTGCTGGTTACGGGGTGGTAGGTAAGAGACGCAAATCATGTATCGATCGCAATCCGCACATGCGTGTCGTTGCGGTCTGCGATCGCTTTTTTGCAGATTCCGGCACATTAGAAGACGGGACCCGCTACTACCCTGACTACGAAAGCCTATTGAAGGAAGACTTGGACGTATTGATAGTCTGTCTGACAAATGAGATTGCTCCAGACGTGACGATTGCCGGTCTGGAAAAGGGCATGCATGTATTTTGTGAAAAGCCGCCCGGACGCAATGTCGAAGATATCGCACGTGTCATTGTAGTTGCGCGTAAGCATCCAAGCTTAAAGCTTATGTACGGCTTTAATCACCGATACCATGAATCTGTGCAAGATGCGCTAAAGCTGATCCGTTCAGGGCAGCTTGGGCGCATCATCAACATGCGAGGTGTATATGGAAAATCCAAATTAGTCACATTCAACCAGCCCGCATGGAGAACCAAGCGCGAGATAGCCGGTGGAGGCGTTCTGCTAGATCAGGGTATCCATATGGTTGACCTCATGCGTCTGTTTGCCGGGGAATTCGTCGAGGTTCAGAGCTTCATCTCAAACAGCCATTGGGGCTATGACGTCGAAGATAATGCCTATGCCATCATGCGAACTGAAAGCGGGGTCGTTGGCATGATGAACTCATCTGCAACACAGTGGCGCCATCGCTTCCATCTTGATATCAATCTGGACTACGGCAGCATCATCCTGGGAGGCATCCTCTCCGGCTCAAAGAGCTATGGTGCGGAAACCCTAAGCGTCGTGACCGCTGATCCTGACAACGATAACGGTGATCCTAAAGAACAACTGACGCGATATAACCGCGATCCCTCCTGGGATGAGGAGATCACTGCCTTCGCGACAGCCATTATTGACGATACGCCGATAGGAAGTGGTTCGGCTGAAGACGCCTTCAATACCATGAAACTGGTGTACAAAATCTATCATGCTGATCCTGCATGGAGAAAGACATATAACATTTCCAACCCAGATGACATCACCATTTGAAAGAACGGCATGAACAACATAGAAAAAATATTCGATCAGGATCCGGCAATATTTGCGCAGTCATACATTAGCTATCTGTCTGAAGTTCTGGGAAAGATTAATCCGCAAGAAGTCGCTCGCTTCATCGCGACTTTGCTTGATGCGAGGGAGCGCGGTGCGACAGTATTTTTCATGGGGAACGGAGGCAGCGCCGCAACAGCGAGTCACTTTGCCAATGACCTTGCTATTGGAACAAATTCATACCATAAGCCATTTCGCGTACTGTCCATTACCGACAATCAAGCAGTTGTAACTGCAATTGCGAATGACTATGGGATGGAAGATGTATTCGAGCGCCAACTCCGTGTGCTGGGGCAGGCCGGTGACGTTGTTGTCGGAATTTCAGCCTCCGGCAATTCAGCGAATTTACTAAAAGCTTTCGATGCCGCGAAAGAGCTCAAGATTAAGTCGGTGGCACTTACCGCATTCGACGGTGGAAAAATGAAGCTGATAGCTGACGAATGTATCCATGTTCCGACAGGCATGAAAGAGTACGGGCCCGCCGAAGATGCGCATATGGTGCTTGATCACCTTGTTGGCGCCTATTTGATACAGCTGGTCAAACGGGGCGGCTAAGTGTCACTGCCACTGCAGGGAAAAAAAGTGGTTGTTACTGGTGCAAGCCGGGGTATAGGGCTGGCCATTGCGCGTGAATTTGGCGCACTCGGCGCGCATGTGATCGGTACCCGAACAAGTGCGACAGAGGAAATTGGCGAATGTTCGGAGTGGATTGCGGCGGACTTTTCCGATAAGGAGCAGATTCACGCCTGCGCTGAAGCCGTGCAGAAGCACGAGCCGGATATCCTTATCAATAATGCAGGCATCAACAAGATCGGACCTTTCGCTGAGATCGACCCAGATGACTTTCTGCTCATACAGCAAGTAAACGTATTCGCTCCCTTCCTGCTTTGCCAGGCAGCTATTCCGGCGATGAAGCGTAGGCAGTGGGGGCGCATCGTCAACATCTCTTCGATATGGGGCAAGATCGGCAAGGAATATCGTGCGCCATACTCGACATCGAAGTTTGCTCTGGACGGCATGACACTTGCCTTGGCGGCTGAACATTCTCGGGATGGGATCTTGGCTAACTGCGTTGCCCCGGGCTTCACTGATACCGAACTTACCCGGCGCGTGCTCGGTGACGAAGGGATACAGCATTTGACCGCCATGGTGCCATCACGTCGCATGGCCTCAACTGAAGAGATAGCGAGATTTGTGGTATGGCTCGGCGGAGTGGGCAATAGCTACATAACTGGTCAGAATATTGCAATTGATGGAGGATTCACCCGTGTTTGAACCAATGCAGATACAGTCGCACAGCGGCCCATATAACGTCAACTTCGTCCCGGATCTTCTTAAAGATATCAACTGTATCCAGGAAGGCTCCCCACATTTTCTGGTGGATGCCAACGTCGCACGCTTGTACGCAGTTCAGCTGGCTCCAGTACTGGCTGACCCCAATACCATCATCATCGAAGCAAATGAAGATAACAAATCAATTGAGCGAGTCATCCCTGTAATTGAACGGATGGTGAACAACAAAATCCGGCGAGATCACGTATTGGTAGCTATAGGCGGAGGGGTGATCCAGGACATCACTTGCTTTATCGCCAGCACTCTGCTGCGCGGAATCGAATGGCGCTTTGTGCCAACCACCCTTTTGGCCCAAGCTGATTCATGTATCGGATCCAAAAGCTCGATCAACCTTGGGCCAGTTAAGAACATTCTGGGCACCTTCAACCCCCCGAAGCAGATATGGATATGCCCGGCTTTTCTCGATACTCTTGAAGCCAAGGATATCCATTCCGGCATCGGCGAGATGCTAAAAGTCCATGCAATCGCAGGCAAAGAGGCTTTCGACCGATTGCGTGCAGATTTCAGCAAATTGACTAGTGATACCCAAGTCTTGCTGACCTACATCAAGGCTGCGCTGTTGATCAAAAAAGGCTACATCGAACAAGACGAATTTGACCGCGGCATCCGTAATATTTTCAACTACGGACACAGCTTCGGGCACGCGATCGAATCGGCGACCAAGTTCGCGATCCCTCACGGAGTTGCGGTTGCGATGGGTGCGGACATGGCAAATCGAATAGCTGTACTTCGCGGCATATTACCGGACAGCGAATACCAGCGCATGCATGGTGTTTTGCGGCAGAACTACGAAGCTTTTGCGCGAGTGACCATCCCCATGGACGAAATGCTTGGGGCGTTGATGAAGGATAAAAAGAACACGGCCACGAACTTGGTCCTGATTTTCCCGGTTGGTGAAAACGCCGAGATACAACGCGTACATGTCCCATCAGACGACACTTTCCGTCGCCAATGCGAACAATTCATAGAGGAGATGCAAGCGTGAAGCGAACAGACAAGATTGCGGTTTGTTCGAGGTCATTCTCTCGAAATCCGGTACTTAGGTCCGAGCTACAGTCAAAATACGAACACGTCACATTCAACGACTCGGGACGTCAGATGGAAGGGGAAGAGTTAGTGGCTTTCCTGCACGGGCACGATAAAGCTATTACGGCTCTGGAAAAGATCAATGAGTCTGTACTTTCGCAGCTGCCGGACCTGCAGGCAATCGGCAAGTATGGTGTCGGACTGGATATGATCGATATGGATGCGATGAGAAAGTTCGGCAAGCGACTGGGCTGGTCAGGCGGCGTGAATCGCCGCTCGGTATCTGAATTGGTTATTGCATTTGCCATATCGCTACTAAGACATGTACCTGAAGCGCAACGCGAAGTTCTGGGTGGTACATGGCGTCAACATGTCGGCGGATTGCTGTCGGGACGTACGGTCGGAATCATAGGCTGCGGCCACATCGGCAAAGATTTAGCGGAACTGCTTCAGCCGTGGGGCTGCAAGTTATTGTCGAATGACATTCTGGACTTCCCCGAATTCTATGCAAAGAACAATGTGACCGCAGTAAGCCTGGACGAACTTCTGGCGCAATCGGATATCGTCACGTTACACGTCCCACTTGACGCAACGACCCATAACCTTCTTTCCGCCGAAAAGTTAAGAAAGATGAAGCCTAGCGCACTTCTGATCAATGCGGCGCGCGGAGGCTTGGTAGATGAAATTGAACTTAAAAAGATGCTTGCCGCAAAGGAGCTTGCAGCGGCGGCGTTCGACGTCTTTGCGGTTGAGCCACCGCAGGATACCGAACTGCTTCATTTGCCAAATTTCATTGTGACGCCGCATATAGGTGGCAGCGCAGAAGAGGCGATCATTGAGATGGGACGCTCTGCGATACGTGGATTGGAAGAGAATGCGATTCCCTAGGATTGCTTACGCTATGAAATCAATTGTTAAATGGATTATTAGAGTTACCAAGCCTTACGTGTGGCGTTTAGCCGAAGCATATGACATTAAAGTAGAGCGGCATTGCCATCCATCCGGCCAATATCCCCTCGACGTTGCAGATGGGCCAGAAATGGCTCGGCATCATATTCCAAAGTCTGTCTACTTCAATACTCGTAGCGGGAGAATTTCAGTGGGGAAGAATGTGATTTTTGGAGAAGATGTAAAGGTGCTTACCGGAAAACATATGAATATTGAGGAAGCAAATGTGGCAGGAGTAAGCCTCCACCATGTTCCAGAAGGAAGAAGAGATATCATAATTGAGGAAGGATGCTACATCGGAAGTGGCGCAATCATTGTTGGGCCAGTAATGATCGGCAATCATTCCGTAATCGGTGCGGGGGCAGTCGTTACAAGGGATGTGCCACCGCAAACTTTCGTAGCCGGCGTTCCAGCCAAAGTCGTGCGTACCTTGTCTGCGTCTGGCGCTTAGAAATAAGGCTGAAGTTGGAACAACTCCAGTTTATAGCCGCCTCCGACGTTGGAAGCCCCGGCATTAGTGCGGTGGTGAATCTGCGGTACGAAATCGAAGGCATTTACGTTCCGGATACAGCTTTGAATTAGAAATTATCTGCTGGCTCGGCAGCTAGCATGTCGGTGCAGGCACGTGATTAGTGAGAAAGATGCTGCATCGATGTGGCTTGCGCAAACAAAAAGCTTGGAAAGTTTTGTTGCTAGGTGTCGCTTATGCCTCGTACCGCAAAGCTATTGCATTCGGCCGCTGCATGAACATAGCGGCTCATTTTGGCCAGCTATGCTGGGTATGGAGCATATTCAATCAGGCAACGATTCTTTGGCAGAGTGCATTCAAACCGCGTTGAAAGATAACGGTGCGCCGGCAACGCGCGCGCGAGAATGTTCAAATGAAGCAGTCCTCGGCTGCCGTAATGCGCTTGGATGCAATTTATCGAAGCAGCTGCCTGTGCCTTCCGGGCGCTTGCTGAAGCAAGAGTGGTGGGGTGGTGTGCGCTACAAGAATATTGCATTGTTAAGGAAAGGAACTGAGAGATCATGAAAGTACTGCTATTGGCAGGCGGATTGGGAACGCGCCTGAGCGAAGAGACGGACATCCGACCCAAGCCGATGGTGGAGATCGGCGGTAGGCCGATCCTGTGGCACATCATGAAAATGTACTCGCAGTATGGCCATAACGATTTCATCGTACTGCTTGGCTACAAGGGTTATTACATCAAGGAATATTTCGCGAACTACTTCTTGCATCAGAGTGACGTGACCATCGATCTCTCTACCAATAAGTTGGAAGTTCATAACAACAAGAGCGAGCCTTGGCGTATCACCCTGCTTGATACAGGGGCGGAAACCATGACCGGGGGGCGTATAAAACGCGCACAGCCCTACGTGGGCAACGAAACCTTCATGTTGACTTACGGAGATGGCGTCAGTGATGTGAACATGGATGAATTGCTGGCGAGTCACCGTAAGCATGGCAAAGCACTGACCATGACATCCGTGCAGCCGGACGGCAGGTTCGGTACATTTGCTTCGGATGAATCCGGCAAAGTGACGCAGTTCCTGGAAAAGCCGAAAGGCGACGGATCGTGGATCAATGGCGGCTTCTTCGTTTGTGAACCGCAAGTGTTTGATAGCATCCAGCAGGGTGATGCCACGGTTTTCGAGCAAGCACCGCTCCAAGGGCTTGCGGAAGCGGGAGAGCTGTTTACCTACCGCCACGAAGGATTCTGGAAATGCATGGATACGATGCGCGATAAGAGTGATTTGAACCAGATGTGGCAAAGCGGTCAGGCCAAGTGGAAGACTTGGTGAGCGAAAAGACTGAACGCAAAGACGCCATGCCGCAACACAATTTGGCCGCACTTGAAGCCGCCCTGAAGGCGTGCGTAGATGGAGAAGTATGCTTCGATGCAGGCAGCCGTGCCGTCTATGCATCGGACGCATCGAATTATCGCCAGATCCCGATTGGCGTTGTCATGCCGCGCAGCTTGGAAGGCATCATAGGAACGGTGAAGATCTGCCGAGAATTCGATGTGCCGATTCTGCCTCGCGGCGGCGGTACTTCGCAAAACGGACAGTGCGTCAATGTCGCGGTGGTGATCGATACCTCGAAGTATCTGAACCGCGTTCTGTCGCTCGATGAAGCCGCCGAAATCGCCTTGGTAGAACCGGGTGTGGTTTGCGACACACTGCGCGACGAAGCAGAAAAGCATCACCTCACTTTCGGCCCGGATCCTGCGACACACAGCCGCTGTACGCTGGGCGGGATGATAGGAAACAACTCATGCGGTGCTCATTCGATGATGGCGGGCAAGACCGTGGAGAATATCGAAGCGCTTGAGTTGTTGACCTATGATGGAGCGCGCTTCTGGGCAGGGCCGACTTCGGAAGATGAGCTGGCCTCCATCATCGCTTCAGGTGGTCGGCGTGGCGAGATCTACGCCAAGTTGCGCGATCTGCGTGACCGTTATGCAGAATTGATCCGCGCACGTTTTCCCAAGATCAAGCGCCGCGTTTCCGGCTACAACCTAGATCAACTGCTGCCGGAGAATGGCTTCAACGTGGCACGGGCGCTGGTGGGCAGTGAGGGTACCTGTGCCCTGATTTTGCAAGCCAGAACGAAGCTTGTGCACAGCCCGCAGAAGCGCGTGCTGCTGGTGTTGGGCTACCCCGACATCTATTGTGCAGGGGATGCCGTTCCGGAGATATTGCCCTTCCAGCCTATTGCGATGGAAGGCTTGGATTATCGGATTATCGGTGGCCTGCAAGAGCGTGGCCTGAAGCAAGCAGACATTGGATTGTTGCCCCCGGGACAGGCTTGGCTGATGGTCGAGTTCGGCGCGGAGACTCATGAGAAAGCGGTTGCCAAAGCGAACGCGTTGCGAGCACATCTTTCAGGACTGCCTGGAGCGCCAAGTTTTTCTCTGGTAGATGAATCGCCGTTGCAGCACCGCATTTGGGGTATTCGAGAGACAGGTGCTTCGGCAACAGCGATGAGCCTGGATCCTTCGCGACCTGATCCGGTAGTTGGCTGGGAAGACGCGGCAGTAGACCCGCTTCATTTAGGAGACTACCTGCGCGAATTCCAAGCCCTGGTAGATCGCTATGGATACGATACCTCGCTATACGGACATTTCGGCGATGGCTGTATCCATGCACGAATCACGTTCGATCTGCGCAGCTCAGAAGGAGTACGAATATGGAGAAACTTCCTGAAGGAAGCTGCGCATCTGGTCGTCAAATTCGGCGGCTCGCTATCCGGTGAGCACGGCGACGGGCAGGCTAAGGCTGAATTCTTGCCCATTATGTATGGCGAAGAACTGATGCGGGCGTTCAACGAATTCAAAGCGATCTGGGATCCGCTAAACCGCATGAACCCTCACAAGCTGGTGAATGCCTACCGCGCAGACGAAAACCTGCGGATGGGGCCGGACTACGAACCGATACGACTACAAACCGTTTTTTCTTATGCCCAAACGGGCGGTGATTTTACTCGCGCCGTGGAGCATTGCATCGGCACGGGCAAGTGTCGGGCGAAGGATGCAGGAACCATGTGTCCTAGTTACCGGGCCACAGGGGAAGAGCGTTATTCAACACGCGGTCGCGCGCGGTTGTTCTTCGAGATGTTGCGCGGCGAGGTAATAACGGAAGCGTGGGATAGCAAGGAGATTCTGGAGGCTCTGGAGCTTTGCCTGGCCTGCAAGGGCTGCAAGAGCGACTGCCCTACGCATGTCGACATGGCCACATTCAAGGCCGAGTTCCTGTCCCATTACTATGCCAAACGGCACCGACCGATCCAAGCCTACAGCATGGGTATGATCCAGCATTGGGCACCGACAGTTGCGCAACTGCCGCGTATCGCCAACTTCTTCACTCAGACGCCATTCGTTCGCGCAGCAGTAAAAAGCCTAACTGGCATCGCGCAAAGCAGAGTGATGCCGCGCTTCGCCCTGAGCAGCTTCAGGAAGAGAATTGCTGCGCGGCAGATGGCCACTGCCGATTCGCGCCAGCAAGTGATCCTGTGGCCAGACACATTCAATGACTTTTTTCGACCTGAAACTGCGATGGCGGCAGTGGAAGTACTGGAGCATTTCGGCTTCCAAGTGACCATTCCACGCCGTGCACTTGAATGCGGCAGGCCGCTGTATGACTTCGGAATGGTGGAGCAGGCAAAAGAAAACCTGCGCATTATCATGGATGAGCTGAACGCCGAGATCGAGGCAGGCATTCCTATCATCGGTCTTGAGCCGTCGACAGTCTCGGTATTCCGGGACGAATTGCCAGATCTGTTCCCTGAAGATTCGCGAGCCAAAATCCTGAGTCGCCAAGTATATGCATTTAGTGAATTCATGATGTCGCGCAGCGAACTAAACTTGCCCCAACTTGAACGCCGAAAAGCAATCTTGCAAGTGCATTGCCATCACAAATCAGTACTTGATGCGCGCTCAGAGGCAGAGCTGCTCAGAAAACTAGGGCTGACAGTCGAAACGCCAGAAACAGGGTGCTGCGGGATGTCCGGCTCATTCGGATTTAAGCCCGATCACTACGATCTTTCGGTGAAACTTGGCGAGCGAGCATTACTGCCTGCAGTGCGCAGCGCGGAAGCACAAACATTGATTGTTGCTAGCGGCTACAGTTGCCGAGAACAGATTGAGCAGGGTACACAACGACAAACGTTGCATGTTGCAGAAGTAATGCGACTTGCATTGCAGACAACTAACCGAACAGGAGAGCATGCATGAGCAAACCAGTATTTTTTGACCACATCGAAGCGCATGTGGAGAACATCCCGCAATACTGCGAGTTTCTGGTGAGCTTGTTTCAAGGCGGACGATATAAAGTGATCAGTGAAACAGGTACCTCGATGTTTGCCAGCAATGACGGTATCCATTTTGAAATCAAACAGAAGAAAGTGACGGGCCGGCCAGCTGCGGCAGGATTCTGCAACCCCTGTCTGAGAATGGAAAATGCCAAAGAATTCATTGAGAATCAGCTAAAATTGAAAATCATCAAGACAGTCTCCAACCCTGATGGCGACTGTCATTTTTTTGATGACCATGAAGGCATCACTTGGCATGTGAAGGATTATCTTGTCAGAGATAAATTCGTTAACTGGTAATCCATAGCCCGAACTTGGAAACATCACAAACCTTAAGACAAAACATGTTTAACAATATTTACTCAGGCAAGAAAGTGCTCATCACGGGCCACACAGGATTCAAGGGAAGTTGGCTCTCCACTTGGCTCCTTAAACTTGGCGCTAAAGTCGTCGGAATCTCGAAAGATATTCCCACCGAGCCTTCGATGTTTGAAGAGTTGCATTTGGCCGGACGCATTAGCCATCATGTGGCAGATATTCGCAATCTCGCTGAAATGAAAAAGATCATTCACGACGAGCAGCCGGATTTCTTGTTTCATCTGGCCGCGCAGGCGATCGTATCGGTTTCATACTCTGATCCGGTTGAAACCATGACCTCCAATGTGGTCGGCACAATGAATGTGCTGGAAGCCTTGCGTGAGGTTGAACATCCATGCGTCGCGGTGCTTATCACCAGTGATAAATGCTATGACAACGTCGAGTGGGTGTGGGGTTATCGCGAGACCGACGCGATGGGAGGCAAAGACGTATACAGCGGCTCAAAGGGCGCTGCCGAGTTGGTGATCAAGTCATACGTGAACTCGTTCTTCATGAAAGGCGACCATCCGGTGCGCATCGGCATCGGCCGGGCCGGGAATGTCATTGGCGGCGGGGATTGGGCAAAGGATCGCATTGTGGTGGATTGCATGCGTGCCTGGAACGAAGGGCGTGCGGTCGAGATCCGCAGCCCGCAAGCTACGCGACCTTGGCAGCATGTGCTTGAGCCTTTGAGCGGCTACCTTGCATTGGGCGCTGCGCTTGCGGCCGATCGTCAACTGCACGGCGAAGCATTCAATTTTGGCCCGCGCGCAGAGCAGAACCGTACCGTGGTGGATTTGCTTACCGAGTTGGGCAAGCACTGGGGTTTTGCAAGCCCGGAAGAAGCTTGCCGTGTCACCGACAACATCCCCTTCCATGAGGCGGGCCTCCTCAAGCTGAGTTGTGATAAGGCACTGTTCCATCTTAAATGGGAAGCGACACTGAGCTATGGTGAAACTATCCGTCTGATTGGCGAATGGTATTCCGGCTACTACCGGGAGAAAGCCGACATGTACAGTCTTACGTTGGAGCAGATCGCTTCGTATGAAGCATTCGCCGGAGAGCGGGACAGGGTATGGATCAAGAACTGATATCGGGCTTGCTGCTTACCCCGGAGAAACGCATCGCCCATCCCAAGGGGGATGTCCTGCATGCTATGAAAAGCTCAAGTCCGGGATTTGTGGGCTTCGGCGAAGCCTATTTTTCGACAGTGGCTACGGGAGAGACCAAAGGCTGGAAGCGCCATCAACGGGCTACATTGAATTTGGTCGTGCCAATGGGGCTGGTACGTTTCGTGGTGTATGACGACCGGCCGTCGAGCATTAGTTTTGGTCGGTTTAATGATTTTCTGCTGGGTGGAGAGAATCATGCCCGCCTGACCATACCGCCCGGTTTGTGGGTCGCATTTCGAGGAATTGGAGAGCAAGGCAACATGCTGATCAATCTTTCCAATGAAGAGCATGATCCGGCCGAGGCGAACAATGTTCCTCTATCGGACATTCCTTTCGACTGGAACTCATGAGAGCCAATTCCTTTGGCGGATCACGCCCGCTCGCCTGGCAGTCAAGAATCGCCGCCATTTTTTAACTTCCTCCTACGATCAGCGCAAGCACATAATATGCAAAACGTTATCCGACTATCCAAATCCTGCGTCGGGCAGGAAGAGTCAACAGCACTGGCAAAAGTAATCGAAGCGGGTTATCTCGGCATGGGCAAGGATGTGCAGGCGTTCGAAGATGAATTGCGTGCATATCTGGAGACGCCGCTTGAAGTGATATGCGTAAACACAGGCACGGCAGCCCTTCATTTAGCATTGAGCGGACTCGATATCGGGCCGGGGGATGAGGTGCTTGTACCTTCGATCACCTACGTTGCTTCATTCCAGGCGATCTCTGCTGCCGGGGCACGTGCGGTAGCCTGCGACGTGACTCCTGATAGGGTGTTTATCGATTTGGCTGATGCTAAACGCCGTATCACACCCCGCACTAAGGCCATCATGCCTGTGCATTACGCCAGCGACAGCCAGGGCATGGATGAGGTATATGTCTTTGCGCATGAATTTGGTTTGCGAGTGATAGAGGATGCGGCGCATGGATTCGGCTGTATGCGCGGGGGTAAGCGTATCGGCATCGAGGGGGATGTGATTTGCTTTAGTTTCGATGGAATAAAAAACATAACCTCCGGTGAAGGGGGGGCTGTGCTGACCGGTGATGCCGAGTTGTCCAAAAGGATCAAGGATGCGCGTCTATTGGGCGTGGAACACGATACAGAAATGCGCTACAAGGGCTCGCGCAGTTGGACGTTCGACGTCCACCATCAGGGTTTTCGTTACCACATGAGCAATCTCATGGCTGCGATAGGTCGCGAACAACTGAAAAAAATTGGAAGATTTGGCGAGCATCGCAAGGCTTGCGTGGCTCGCTATCGCGAGGGATTGAAGGGGGCCAAGGGGCTGGTGTTCCTGGAGCTGGACTACGCGAATATTGTCTCTCACATCTTTGTTGTGCGCATTGTTGATGGACGGCGCGATGCATTGATGGAGAAGTTGCGGGCCAACAAAATAGAGTGTGGAATTCACTACATGCCAAACCATTTGCTGGATTATTTTGCGACAGATCATTCGTTGCCAATAGCTGAGAAGTTGGGTGGGGAACTGTTGAGCCTGCCGCTGCATGCGGAACTGTCAACGGCAGATCAGGATAGGGTGATTGCAGAAGTTTTAGGATTCTTGACCGACAGTCAGCTATAAGGATGCGCAGTAGCTAAAGCGCGTTGTATCTCTTGGAAGATTGCAATAAATCGGCTTGCTCATTACGGCGGAGCTAGGCCTAACGTAGGTGTTTCAATGAAAATCATCGATCTAAGCGGTTTTATGTTTTCCGGAAAAGCAGCGGTTAGCGATCTTTTGCGCGAGTTTGATGGCGTATACGTTCCAAATTATCGGGTCGAATTTGATTTGCTGAGGATGCCGGGGGGATTGATTGACCTGAAAAATGCCGTGATGGATTGGTCGCCGGTTAGAACTTATGCAGCAGTATGCCGGTTCGATCAGTTGGTGAACACGCTGGCACTTTCACCACGCTTTCCGGCGAAGCTATTTAAGACCGGCTTTGGGTATACCCAGCACTACCCGAATATCGTGCGTCTGAAAGAAGAATTTTTGCGTTCAATTATGGCCGTTCAGTGGGATACGCCATGGCCATACGCGGATATTGACGATGGTCCAGTTGATACGTTTGTGCGTAAAATTTACAGCAAGCTGTCCATAAGCAAATCAAGGAAATATTTTCTGGTGGATAAGGATAGTTTTCTGCCTGCCGCTCAAAAATTCATCCAAAGTTTGCTAATGGATGGCGTTGGCAAAGACGTTCGGGGCATATTAGTTACACACAATGCGCTGGAGCCTTTTTTGCCGGGAAGAAATCTTGATCTTCTGGGGGCCGATGCTAAATGCATCGTTGTTGATAGGGATCCAAGAGATATTTATGCGACTGCAATAACCAGCCAAGTGGGTTTTAACGACAATCTCCAGTTGTATCGCCGCATTGCGGGAGCGCATGATTTGGACGTGTACATAAAACGATATTTAACCTATCGCCAAAATACTGAATCGGATGAGAGCCGCGTGCTTAGATTGGATTTCCGGGATCTTGTATTAAATTACGATGAGTCGCTGCGTAAAATTTGCGAATTCACTGGATTGGCGACGACGCAACAGATCCACAAAAAATTGTATTTCGATCCGGAGAAATCCAGGAGTAATCTGGATCTGTGGAAACGCGAGGAATTGGCCTCTTACCAAAACGATTTTTCCCGCATCGCTGCAGAGTGTAATGCGTAGAATAATTCTGTATTTTCCCTATCGGGGGGTCGGTGGGGTTTCTCTGCTATTTCAGCGCTTGTCAGGTTATCTGGTCGGATTGCGGAAAGTATTTCTTGTTGATTTTCATGATGGATTTATGGCGAAATCCACGCCGAAAGGCGTGGAGCTTGTCAATTTTGATACCGTAACACATTATCCTTCTGATGCAGTTCTTGTTGTTCAGTCCCTTTCGCCGTGGAATATTCGTGATGCAGACAAGTTCGACGACGATACTCGCGTATTGTTTTGGAATCTTCATCCACTAAATTTCTACCCTTATATTTTTTCTTTACACTCGGCCAATCGATGGAAAGCACTGGTAGCAAAACTGCTAATGCCGCTTTCGATATTCCGACGTCGCAAGCTTGCGAGAATCGTACAATATTTATCCGCTCGGAATGCTCTCGTGTTCATGGACGGGGAGAATTACGAGAGGACTTCAGCCTTTTTCCCCGGCAGCATTATCCATAAGCGGCTGTTGCCGATTTTGTCACCAGCAGGCAAGCAGTCGAACAAAGAGCTTGGACGAGAATTGCAGTGCTGCTGGATCGGGCGCATCGTTGACTTTAAATTGCATATTCTGCTGCATCTGATTGGGCGGCTGGATGAGGCTACTTCAATCGCTGGTCCGATACATATGACCGTGGTTGGCGATGGAGAAAGCCTTGAGCATTTGAAGGCTGAGGCGGTGGTGTATGAAAATATTAAACTGACTTTTGTGCCCAATGTTCCTCCTGATCAGTTGGATGATTTTATTGGCAAGCATGTCGACGTTCTATTCGGAATGGGCACTAGCGCGCTGGAAGGAGCAAGCAGATCCGTGCCGACTATTCTATTGGACTACTCGTATTACCCGATCAAGGGTTTGTACAGATTTAAATATATTTTTGAGGCGGCGGATTATTCATTGGCCGAGCTGATTCAAGAAGAGCGCCATATGGAGCAAATTTCAACATTTTGGAGCAAGTTGCTTGAAATTCGAACCAATAACAGCGCTATTCGGCAATCCTGCTACAACTATTGGCTGCAGCATTATTCTCCCGAGGCGGTTACTCAATCGTTCCTGAGCCATGCCGATGGCACGACCGCAACGATTGGCGAAATGCGGAGGCTGGGTTTGTTTCATGGGGATCGTGTTTCGCTTACAATGAAAAAAACATTGCGAATATGGAAAACACCAAACAGTAACCACGGGTTCCTGGAAAATTAACCCGGCTCGGGATTGATCACGGCTCCCGCTAAACCCCTCATCGGCCTAATGGAATGTCGATGAAGGTGTGCGTTGCAATCTGATGGCTGGAGTATGCGGAAATTGAGTGAATGATCTTTATCTATACTGCTTGGCGAAATTTGATTCTTTCGGGCGCTTCAGTGTGTCTGCCTCTCATGGGCGCTGCACATGCGTAGACTACTAGATGCGTTTAGCCTTATCGCCATACTTCTATGCACGCTAACTGCAATCTATGCGGTCGACATTTGGGCTTTGCTAGCGTGCATGCTGTTGATGGTTGTGCATCCTCTCAGGCGCTGCCCGTCACTCTATTACTTGTCTTTTGTATTTAGTCTCCACTATACGATTCGCTACTTCTTTCTTCAGGGTTTGGAGCACGACTATTTGTATGATGTGACCGGTGAGACCAAGTCCTACTTGGGCATGTTCCTGCTCATTTCGTCTGTTTTCTACAGCCTGCTGGCCATTTCAGTACATTACTCATCCGGACGCTACCGAACGGATTCGTTGGCAAAATCCGAGCTGAGAGGGCTTAGGGGGTATGCAAATCTTGGAAGGCTCTCGATTATTCTATTCGCCGCCCCGGTCATGTCTGGAGTCTATTCGATCGGACGGGAAATTGAGAGTGTGGTTGGTCGACTTGTGGTGCGCGCAAGTTTGTTCTTGCAGTACTTTCAGGTTTTCATCTTTTTCTCTCCGAGCGTCCTGGTTATTTTGTTCTATTTGGCACTGCTCTCGGCTTCATTGATTATTTTTGGTTCCAAGGCATTCATCTATACGTTGGCACTTTTATACTTGTATTACGCGGTCATTGCGAATGTAAGATTCAATTACTTGGTGATGGCGATCTTCTCAGTCCTGCTTGTGATATCGATCATGATGTTCGATGTCATGCTCGCCTATCGCTCTACTAACGAAATAAACCTGGATCTGGCGTTTAACTTCAGCGGGCGAGAAAGTTTTTTTGATTCCTTAAATGCGCTGGCAAATAGAGTGGGGGGGCGCTTCGGAGGTCTTGATACCAGTTTAGTATATGGCTTGCGCGAGGCGTCATATAGTATTCAAGATATGGGATACGAGCTTGTTACCGCGATTAATAATTTCATTTTCGGGATCAAGATACCTATCCCTGCTGACTTTATTCCGTCAGAGATGCGCACCGCATATATTTTTCGGGACTATGACTTCTCCGCACACCTGGAAGGGCTGAGACATACCGACTCGATGTTTGGTTTGTCTCGGTTCATTTCGGTCGAGTATGGATTTGGCTTGTTGCTGTTTCTACTGTGCTTGTTGCTCCCGTTTATAGCGTTTAAGGGTGGAAATTACTACTTGGATATAGCTTTCAAAATGTTTTTTTTCAATGAAGTGCTGATTGGCGGGGCCTTCTCGACGCTGTTCCGTTTAGCGATTGAGATCGGAATCATTTATATGATTCTGAAATTGCCTTTCGTGCGTCGCATTCTGGGTGCTCGTGCGATGCAGCCTAAAGCTACGGCGAGTTAATTTGCTTTACCAAGCGGCCTATAAATAAAGGCGTATCTGGGGATTTTTGATGACGGATGTTGTAATCAAACATGGCGCAATGGAAAATCATCCGCTGATCAGCGTGATTATGAATTGCTATAACAGTGCCCAATATTTGCGCGAGTCTATCGATAGCGTACTGGCGCAAACCTACCCGCATTGGGAGATTGTTTTCTGGGATAACCAGTCCACTGATGAGAGCGCGGAGATATTTAATAGCTATTCGGATCCAAGGCTGAAATATTATTATGCCCCTGTTCACGCGAGGCTCGGGGAGGCACGAAATCAGGCTGTAATGCAAGCGCGAGGTGAATGGGTTGGCTTCCTCGATTGTGATGATATTTGGCTGCCGAAGAAGCTGGAAAAGCAGGTCGCTATCATTGCTGAGGAGAGCGAAGACCTTGGGCTGGTTTATGGCCAGATGCTGGTATTGGACAACCGTTCCGATTTGGCCTCTCAATGGTCGGGACGAATGAGTAAATACGCACGAAAGACACTATTGAAGACTTTGCCGGAAGGGCGTATTTTCGACCAACTCCTGTTGCTGGATTTCATTCCGCTCGTTACCGCGATTGTAAGAACTGAACTGTATCGGGATGTGGGCGGGGTATCCGATCATTTTGAGATGGCTGAGGATTATGACCTTTTCGTAAAGATCGCCGCGTTGAAAAAAGCCAGGGCCGTACAAAGTGTAATAGGGCTATACCGGATACATCAATCCAACACTTCAATTCTCAAGCTTGAAAAAGGATTTCAGGAAAACCTGGAAATTGTAAGTCGATACCTGCCAGCTCCTTCTGCGGCAAGAGGAGTGGAATTTCACTATTCGTACTATGCGCTGATGAAAGTGAGGACCGGAGAAATTTGGGCGGGTGTGATTTGCTTTATATCCAAGGGGCGATGGTCGAGCTTATTGACTTTGTTCAGGCTTAAGCTTTTCCGCAATTTGGCATGACCGTTTGACAAATGTGATGGCCCAAAAACTATATATTCACGCGACTAATATACATCAAGGTGGCGGGCGTTCCTTGCTGGAACCCTTGTTGAATGTATTGGACAAAAAAACCGAATTTTCTTTGACGCTGGATGAGCGCATGCCGCTTCCTCCTGATTTGCTTAATGATGTACGCGTTAAACGGGTAAAGCCGTCAATATTTCAACGCTTAAGTGCTGAGAGATGGCTTGCTCGAAGTGCTACGAGTGAAGATATTGTTCTTTGCTTTGGGAATCTCCCTCCCTTATTTAAGGTTCGGGGATGCACGGTTGTTTTTTTGCAGAACAGATATTTGATTGATGATGTTCCTCTGAATGCATTTGCCTTAAGGTCTCGGCTGCGCTTGGCGGTTGAGCGCTTGTGGCTAAAGTCCAAGCTATTGAACGCTCGCGAATACATCGTGCAGACGCCATCAATGAAAAAGCTGCTTGAGAACAAAACCATGGGGAGGGTTCCTGTCCGCGTGTTTCCATTTATGGCTCAGCCGCGTGGCTATATGCGAGCTTCACAGCCAACACATACCGACATGGAAGCAACTTCGGATTTCTTGTACGTGGCGTCTGGCGAGCCGCATAAAAATCATCGGAAGTTAATCGAGGCCTGGTGCTTGTTGGCAGAAGAAAAAGAATTTCCCGCCTTGAAATTGACACTGGATCGTGCGCAGTTTCCTGAGCTGTGCATCTGGGTGGAGCAGAAGGCCAAACAGTATCAATTAAATGTAATTAATCTAGGGACGCAAACTTACGATCAGATTATGAAATTGTATGGAAACGTAGGGGCGTTGATCTACCCGTCGACTTTCGAATCTTTTGGTTTGCCGCTGATTGAGGCGCGTCAAGCAGGTTTGAAGGTGTTAGCACCGGAGTTGGATTATGTGCGCGATATATTGGATCCTGAGCAGGTTTTTGATGCCAATTCGGAAGTTTCAATTGCGAGAGCCGTCAAACGGTTTATCGGAAAAGATGAGCAACCGCTGCCGATTGCAGATGCAGCAGGTTTTATGAAATGTATTCTTGAGAGAGTGTAATACCGTGCGTATTCTTGTCGTTTCCCAATATTTCTGGCCTGAGAATTTTCGCATTAATGAAGTTTCCAAGACGCTTCAAGAAAAGGGCGTTCAACTTGAAGTGCTTACTGGTAAACCGAACTATCCGGAAGGCCGGATTTACTCGGGATATCATATGTGGGGGTGTCAGCGGGAGCAGTTCGATGCGGCCCCGCTGCATCGTATTCCGCTGATTCCGAGGGGTAAGAAAAGCAGTTTCCAGCTGGCGGCAAATTACCTCTCATTCATATTCTTCGGCTTGCTTTGCGGGCCTTGGCTCTTACGGGGGCGTCGCTACGATGCAATTCTCGTGCATGGAATGTCGCCAATCCTTCAAGCCATTCCTGCACTGTTTTTGGGTTGGATTAAGCGTATTCCGGTGATCATCTGGGTGCAAGATCTTTGGCCGGAAAGTTTGTCGGCGACAGGTTATGTCCGGAATGGGCTTGTGATCCGGTTGGTGCGACGGATAGTGCGCTTCATATACGAGCACGCCGACTTGCTGCTGGTTCAATCACAGGCGTTTGTCGCGCCGGTGGCGGCACTGGCCGGAAAGACTCCAATTGTTTACTACCCGAATTCCGTGGATGACGCTTTTGCAAAGCCGGCGCTCGATGAGCCGCCTGCTGTGGAGGGGCTGGGTGACGGGTTCAGTGTGATGTTCGCGGGGAATATCGGCGCGGCCCAAGCCGTTGAGGTGATTGTCGAGGCTGCTACATTGTTGCGGGATCAAGTAGATATCCATTTTGTCGTGCTGGGTGATGGGAGTGCCCGTGAGTGGATGCAAAATGAAGTGCGGCAGCGCGGTTTGGCAAATGTACATTTGCCAGGACGTTTTCCAATGGCAACTATGCCAGGATTTATGCAGAAGGCGTCGGCTTTGCTGGTGACGCTGGCGGATCGGGAGATCTTTGCGGCGACCGTGCCGAACAAGGTGCAGGCCTACCTTGCCGCGGGGCGTCCGATCATCGCTTGCTTGCCGGGCGAGGGGGCTAGGCTTGTGGTGGATGCCAAGGCGGGTGTGGGTGTCCGTGCTGAAGATGGCAAGGCATTGGCGGAAGCGGTCTTGAGCCTCTATCGGATGTCGGAGTCCGAACGGGATGAGATGGGGCGCAACGGGCGCGCCTATTTTTTCGAACATTATGATCATGAACGCCTCGTCGATCAGTTGATCGACGAGTTGCGCGAGGTTGTGCAAAGGAAAGGGAGTATGCGATGAAGGTGCTAGTTATCGGGGCAAGTGGTATGCTCGGCAATGCGATGATGCGGGTGCTGAGCGAAAAGACAGACTGGCAGGTTTATGGCACAGTCCGTTCAGAAAGTGCCAAGAAGCTATTCGAGCGCAGCATTGCGGCACGTCTGATCTCCGGCGTAGAAGTCGAACAGCACGATTCTTTGCTAAAAGCCTTCATTCAAGTCCGCCCCGTGGTCGTGATAAATTGCGTGGGGCTGATCAAGCAATTGGCCGATGCAGGTGACCCGCTGCAGGCCATCCCTATTAACGCCTTGTTGCCGCACCAACTGGCGCGGTTGTGCGAACTGGCAGGTGCGCGCCTAGTGCATATGAGTACCGATTGCGTTTTTGCCGGCGATAAGGGCAATTACCTTGAGTCCGATCCGGCAGATGCGAAGGACTTGTATGGGCGATCCAAATACCTCGGTGAGGTCGCCTACCCGCATGCTATCACCTTGCGCACCTCAATCATTGGACATGAGTTGCAGAGCGCGCACGGCCTAGTCGGCTGGTTTCTTGCGCAGCAGAAGAGCTGCAAGGGCTATACCAAAGCAATTTTCTCTGGTCTGCCCACCGCCGTGTTGGCGCAGATCGTACGCGACGTTGTCATCCCGCATAATGCGCTATCCGGCGTGTATCATGTCGCTGCAAAGCCCATATCCAAGTACGATCTGCTCAAGTTGATCGCAAAGGTTTATGGCAAAAATATAGTGATTGATCCCAGCGAGCAGCTGGTTGTCGACCGATCACTTAATGCGGAGCGATTTCGCGTTGCAACGGGTTATGTTGCACCGGAGTGGCCGAATTTGATCGAAACCATGCATACCTACAATTAACCAGTTCGGATATATATGTTCAAAGAGAAAGTACTAATGATCACCGGCGGCACGGGGTCCTTCGGCAACACCGTACTTAAGCGCTTCCTTTCGACCGATGTGCGCGAAATACGCATTTTCAGCCGCGACGAGAAGAAACAGGAAGATATGCGCATCGCATTAAATAATAGCAAGTTGAAATTCTATATCGGTGATGTGCGCGACTATGACAGCATCTATCAGGCGATGCGCGGCGTGGACTATGTGTTCCATGCGGCCGCACTGAAGCAGGTTCCTTCGTGCGAGTTCTATCCGATGGAGGCGGTGCGTACCAATGTCATCGGTACCGAGAACGTGTTGAATGCAGCCACTGCCAACGGCGTGAAGCGTGTGGTGGTGCTGAGTACCGACAAAGCGGTCTACCCGATCAATGCCATGGGGATCTCGAAGGCAATGGCGGAGAAGCTGGTGGTCGCTAAATCACGGCTGCAGAGTGAGACCGATACAGTGTTCTGCTCGACGCGTTATGGCAATGTCATGGCATCGCGCGGATCTGTCATCCCGTTGTTCGTGTCGCAGCTCAAGGAGGGCAAGCCGCTCACCGTGACTGATCCGAACATGACGCGTTTCCTGATGTCGCTGGAAGATTCGGTCGATCTGGTTTTATATGCCTACGAGCACGGTAAGCAGGGTGACATCTTCGTGCAGAAAGCGCCCGCCTCGACGGTGGCAGATCTGGCGCAGGCATTGAAAGAGCTTTTTAATAGCGACAGCGCAGTGCGCATCATCGGCACCCGCCACGGCGAGAAACTGTATGAATCCCTGATCTCGCGCGAAGAAATGGCGCACGCGCAGGACATGGGCGGCTATTACCGGATCCCCGCTGACAACCGCGACCTGAACTACGCGAAGTTCTTCAGCGAGGGTGAGGAGAAGATATCCCGTCTGGACGATTACACTTCGCACAACACCCATAGACTGAGCGTCGAGCAAGTGAAGCAACTGCTGATGCAGCTGGATTACATCAAGGCCGAACTAAATGCTTAAAGTTATGACCATTGTTGGAACGCGCCCCGAGCTGATCAAGATGAGTCGGGTGATCGCGGAATTCGACCAGCACACCAACCATATCCTGGTCCACACCGGGCAGAACTACGATTACGAACTGAACCAGTTGTTCTTTGAAGACTTGGGCATCCGCAAGCCGGATCATTTCCTGGAAGCCGTGGGCGAGACCGCCGCGCAGACCATTGCTCGCGTGATCGAGAAATCCGATGCGGTGATGGAAAATGAAATGCCGGATGCGGTGATGTTGTATGGCGATACCAACTCTTGCCTGGCAGTCATCTCTGCCAAGCGACGCAAGATACCGGTGTTTCACATGGAAGCGGGTAACCGTTGCTTCGATCAGCGCGTGCCGGAAGAATTGAATCGCAAGGTACTCGATCACTTGAGCGACATCAATCTTGTTCTGACTGAACATGCGCGCCGGTATCTGATCGCCGAAGGTATTCGTCCCGAGACCATTATCAAGACTGGCTCGCACATGCGCGAAGTACTCGACTATTACATGCCAAAGATCGAACAGTCGGATGTGTTGAAGCGCATGGGGCTGACTGCGAACAAGTTCTTCATCGTCAGTGCCCACCGAGAAGAGAACATCGACAGTCCAGAGAACATGTCGAATATGGTGGACACGCTCAATGCGCTGGCAGAAGCCTATGACTGCCCAGTCATCGTTTCAACCCATCCGCGGACCAAGAAACGTTTGGATTCTATGGAGCTCGGCAAGCTCAATCCGCACATCCAGTTCCTCAAGCCGTTTGGTTTCTGCGATTACATCAAGCTACAGATGGAAGCGCTGTGCGTGGTATCCGACAGCGGCACGATCACGGAGGAAGGCTCTTTGCTCAACCTGCCTGCCATCACCATCCGTAATGCGCATGAGCGTCCGGAGGGCATGGATGTCGGTACGCTCATCATGAGCGGCCTGAGAAAAGACCGGGTGTTGGATGCTGTGCGCGTAATCGTGGCCCAGCACGACAAGTCAAAGCGGGTGATGAGACGGGTGGAGGACTATGAAGGCGGTCCGGTTTCCAAGCAATTGTTGCGCGTTGTGATGAGCTATGTCGATTATGTGAATCGAACGGTATGGTCCAAGCCGATTTGAAGTCGCAGACAGTGTTGGTAACTGGTGCAAATGGATTTGTTGGTCGTTCAGTTTGTGCCAGTTTACTTAAGGCTGGATATACTGTTCGTGCAGCCGTCCGACACTTGGCGAACTTCGATATTCCTAATTGCGAGCCCTGTCACATTCAAAGTATAGATGCTGATACGGATTGGAGTGCTGCGCTTGACGGGGTCACTACGGTTATCCATCTCGCCGCTCGCGTACATGTTATGCATGATGATGTGGCCGATCCGCAGGCTGAATTTCACCGCGTTAACGTTGCGGGCACCGAAAGATTGGCCCTTGCAGCAGCTGCAAGCGGGGTGAAACGCATTGTCTATGTTAGTTCGATAGGCGTGAATGGCTTGAGTACGGCAGTCGATCAAGTCTTTTCCGAAATTGACAAACCTTGCCCGCATAATGCTTATGCTATTTCCAAATGGGAGGCTGAGCAGAGTTTAATGCGTCTTTCTGCGACGTCTGGCTTGGAAGCGGTTATTGTGCGTCCCCCCTTGGTATATGGCCCGAATGCCCCCGGAAATTTTGCGCACATGGTAAAAGTTGTGGCAAAGAATATCCCCTTGCCACTTGCTTCGGTTAGAAATTTACGCAGCCTAATTTATGTGGAAAATCTAGCGGATGCTTTAATTCTTTGCGCGACTCATCAGGATGCGGTTGGTCAAACCTACCTTTTAAGCGATGGCGCAGATATTTCAACGCCAGACCTGCTGCGCCAATTAGGTGCAAAGTACCTGTTTGCTTGCCCTTTAGCGTTGCTAAAAATGGCGGGGGGGGTGATTGGAAAGGGGGAGCAGGTCGAGCGACTGTTAGGGTCGTTGCGTATTGATAGTGGTAAAATTCGCAGCGAGCTAAATTGGCATTCCCCCTATACCCTGCAAGAGGGGTTGAGGAAAACTAGGGAGTCCTTTGCGACTAAGTCAAAAATAAACTGGAGTAGTGATGAGCGAAAATAATCGCGATGGTGAAACAAGTTTGGCAGATATTTATAAGATATTAGTGCGCTATAAAAAACTTATAGTGGGACTGCCTGTTTTAGGAGCGGTTGTAGCATCATTATTCTCGTTTGCTATTTTGCATCCCACTTGGGAAGCATCTGCAGTTTTGGAAGTGGGCAAGATAGGGCAGGCTGCCCAAACGCCTCCCTTGTTGGTCGAGCCTCCTTCGACTGTAGTGACGCGGATACTAAGCCCGTCTTTTGTACGGGGCGTTATTAAGCGTGCTGGAGCCAAGGCTGACGAACTTTATGCCCTGAAGGAATTTTACAAGACAATCAAAGCAACTCAGATTAAAGGTTCTGAGTTAATTGAAATTAAACTTAGGGGGCCTTCTGCCGAGAAGGCTGAGGATATAATCCTAAGTGTGATTGGCAGCTTGCAACAAACCCATGCTGAAATGATGACGAGTTCGGTAGAAAAGAATAAAAAAGAACTCCAACAGCTAGTTGAGAATATTGCCAGTGCAAGCCTTGAGGTCGAATTGCTAAAAAAGAAGTTGCTTGCTGCGCACAACTGGAACACATTTGATGCAACTTTAGCTGCAACCTTGTTGAATAACAAAACCGTGGATTTGAGAAATTTGGTTCAAAGAAAACTAAACTTAGAGGAGCAGTTAGCACCCTCTCGCACATATACCACTCGGGTGATCGGTGAAGTATATATTTCAGAAGGTGCTGTTTCACCGAACAAGATTCTGATAATTTCGATAGCGGTACTATTGGGGTTGTTTGGGGCAATTGTGTTTGCGCTAGTACACAATGCGATTGTCTCAACCACTAAACAGTAGTTGAGTGAGGCAACCATCAAATTATAATAATACTGGGGCAGTCGAAGCCCTGATGCTGCAATTCCATCTACTCTAATGAGCTACTTCCCGCCAATTGCCTCCGCTTTGATCACGATGCTGGTGATTAAGCTCATCTTGTCTGGGCAGCTGCGTAATAAATTTCAAGATATTCCCAATGAACGTTCACTTCATTCGATTCCCATTCCTCGTATCGGAGGCATCGGGCTTACGATGGGGTTGCTTGTCGGCTGGGGTTTGATGTTGTCTTCATTGGTATGGTGGTTGGTATTGCCAATGGTTGGTTTAATCGCGGTGTCACTGCTAGATGATGCAAAAAATTTACCGGTCAAGAGTCGATTCCTGTCGCAATTGGGCGCGGCAGCATTGTTGGTAGTGGGTTCTGGGCTGTTGAACAATCAAGGGTGGCTCATTGCGATAATCGTCCTGTTCTTAACAGTATGGATGACTAATTTATATAACTTTATGGATGGGTCAGATGGGCTTGCTGGTGGCATGGCATTATTTGGCTTTTCTGTTTATGGCGTAGCCGCTTTTCTTGCCCACAACGAAACATTGGCAATGCTAAATTTCACAATTGCTGCTGCAACGATAGGATTTCTTTACTACAATTTCCCTCCTGCCCGCGTATTTATGGGCGATGCAGGTTCTATTCCTCTTGGGTTCTTAGTTGCCACTATGGGTTTGTGGGGCTGGCAGCAAGAATGCTGGCCCATGTGGTTTCCGTTGCTGGTGTTTTCACCGTTTATCGTGGATGCGAGCGTTACGCTGCTTAAGCGCGCCTTGCGCGGTGCAAAGATAACCGAGGCGCATCGTGAGCATTATTACCAGCGGGCAATCCAGATGGGGTGGGGGCACCGCAAGCTGGCATTGGTCGAGTATGCTCTGATGGCTGCAGCGGGTGCGTCGGCGTTGCTGTGTCTTGAGCAGAATTTTTCACAGTTATTGCTGTTGATTTGGGCGGGTGTATATGCCGGAATCATGGCTGCGCTGGATCGTAGCTGGTGGCAATTCATTAATCGGAAGCAGGTATGATTCGCTCACGTTTCAATACTGTAATTGCTGTATCCCATGACTTGGCCGCGGCTACGTTTTCTTGGTGGTTTGCATACCTGCTGCGCTTCAATTTCGAGATGCCGCAGTCGCTCAGCGATGAGATATGGCGTACCTTGATTTGGGTGATTCCACTACAGGTGGCTGTATTTTGGGGCTTCAGCTTGTATCGCGGCATATGGCGTTATGCCAGCATCGCGGATCTTCGCCGCATCCTGCTGGCGATACTTGTTGCCTCGGCATTGATTCCGCTGGTGCATAGCCTTTTCCGTATCGACGTGGTGATCCCGCGCTCGATCCTGATCATCTATCCGCTCCTGTTGCTGGTGATCATGGGTGGAGACCGTCTGCTGTATCGCTTGTGGAAAGAGAATCTGCTTTACGGGAATTTCCATTTGCGCGGTGAGCCGGTATTGATCATGGGTGCAGGCAGGGCAGGCGTGGGCTTGGTCAGAGAGTTGGAGAGCAGCCGGGACTGGCATCCGGTGGGCTTTCTGGATGATGATAAATCCAAACATGGCAAGACATTGAACGGCATCAAGGTTTTGGGCGGGGTGGACGATCTGGAGCGTTGGGCGAAGAAGCTGCAGGTCTGCCAGATCATCGTGGCAATGCCGTCCGCTTCGCACCAGCAGCGCAAACACGTGATTGACTTGGCCAACCAAATTGGTGTCAAGGCACTGACCGTGCCTGCTTTCGATGATCTGCTCAGCGGTCGTGTTTCAGTTTCCCAGTTGCGTGAAATCGAGCTGGATGATTTGCTTGGGCGCGATCCCGTGCAACTGGATGATGCTGGCTTGCATCAGCAGCTTAATGGAAAAGTGGTGTTAATCACTGGCGCGGGCGGTTCCATTGGTTCAGAGTTGTGCCGCCAAGTAGCACGTTTTGCTCCTGGTAAGTTGGTGCTGTTCGAGTCTAGCGAATTCGCGCTTTACAACATTGAACAGGAACTGCAATGCAAATTTCCGTATTTGGATATTGAGTATCTTGCCGGGGATGTTCGCGATGTGCTGCGGGTTGATCATGTATTTGCACAATGCAAGCCGAGCGTAGTGTTCCATGCGGCGGCCTATAAGCATGTGCCGTTGATGGAAAAAAACAATGCATGGCAGGCCGTGCGCAATAACGTGCTCGGGACTTGGCAGGTGGCGACATGTGCCCAAAAGCATGGCGCGGACAAGTTTGTACTGATCTCGACAGATAAGGCGGTGAACCCGACGAATGTAATGGGCGCGACCAAGCGCATGGCCGAGATTGTGTGTCAGGGATTAGCCAAGCAGGAAGGCATGCGCTTTGTCATCGTTCGTTTTGGCAATGTGCTGGGCAGTAACGGCAGCGTGATCCCGAAATTCCGTGAGCAGATCGCCAAAGGCGGTCCAATCACGGTCACTCATCCTGAGATCAATCGTTTCTTCATGTCTATCCCCGAGGCTGCGCAGTTGGTGATGCAGGCGGGTTGCATGGGTCAGGGCGGGGAGATATTCGTGCTGGATATGGGCGAGCCGGTCAAGATCGTCGATCTGGCCAAGGAGCTGATTCGACTGTCCGGTTTGAATGAGGACGACATCCGCATTGAATTCACCGGATTGCGTCCTGGTGAAAAACTTTATGAAGAAGTTCTGGCCGACAATGAGCAGACCTTGCCGACACCACACCCAAAGTTGCGTATCGCGCGAGTACGCTCGGCTGACGCGGAGGCATTGGCGCAATTGAAAGCCTGGGTATTTTCCGATGTGCAGGTCTCCGACGAAGAAGTGCGGCAGAAATTGCGGCAATGGGTGCCTGAATATGCTGCCACAGCCAACGGGCATTGAGTGGGTGCACTCTCCGTCATCCTCATCACCAAGAACGAAGCCGCCAACATTCGCGCCTGTCTGGAATCCGTGGCTTGGGCGGACGAGCGCATCGTGGTCGACTCCGGCAGCAGCGATGACACGGTCACCATCGCACGCAGCATGGGCGCACAGGTGTATGAACACGACTGGCCCGGCTTCGGCCCGCAGAAGAATCGCGCGCTCGGCTATGCCACTGGTGACTGGGTGTTCTCCATCGATGCAGATGAGCGCGTCACACCGGAACTGCGCGCGGAATTAGAACACGCCATGCGCGAGAGCGGTGCGGAGGGTTACTACTGCCCGCGCCTGTCGCAATTCTGCGGCAGCTTCATCCATCACAGCGGCTGGTATCCGGACTATGTGCTGCGTCTGTTCAAGCGCGGCAAGGGCCGGTTCTCCGACAGTCTGGTGCACGAGAGCGTGCAACTGCAGGGGCGCTGCGCGAAGCTGCGCTCACCGTTGTTGCACTACAGCTATCTGGATCGTGCGGATGTGGAGCGCAAAGTGGCGCACTACTCGGATGCCGCCGCGCAGCAGATGCATGCCGCAGGCAAACGCACCAGCTTGCTGCGTGCCGCGCTCAGTGCTGGCTGGGCGTTCGTGCGCACCTGGGTGGTCCGGCTGGGGATGCTGGATGGGCGCGCGGGTTGGGGCATCGCCATGATGAATGCGCGCACCACCTGGCTCAAATACCGCAAGCTGGCCGCGCTGAACGCAGCCAAGGATTAACCCAGCGCCCGTTTCAACCTGCTGCGCAGCAATTGCCAGCGCAGTTCACGCGTGTCTTCCGGCGCTTCCAGTTTCAACCCCTGCGCCACCCTGCCGCGCCGCAGGTAATAACGGTCGAACACCGATTGGCGCATGCCCCACTTCATCAGGAACTGCCGCCCGCCGTCGTTCTTCTTTACCTTGCCGGTGGATTTGCACTGGAAGTGATACACGAAGGAATCGCCCACGCCGTAGAACACGCGGCAACCCGCATGCCACAGCTTCATGGAGAAGTCGTTGTCGCTGCTCATGCCGGGCGAGAACTCGCTGCTGTAACCGCCCACCTTGAACCACCAGCGCCGCGACACCAGCGTGGGCGGCCAGGTCGCGCCCAGCCAGTCCGCCTTGCGCAGGTTCGGCAGGTCGGCCAGCAGGCGCGCCTCGTCGAACGTGTGCGCCTCGGTGCCGTAGTCGCCCACCACCACACAGGGGTTGTTCGTCTCGCGCGGCTCGATCATCGTGCCGGACAGCATGAACAGGTCGGTATCCAGCTGCTTGAGCTTGTCCACCAGTGCCGTATCCCAGCCGGGGCAGCAATACATATCGTCGTTCAGATACAGGATGTAGTCCTGCGTGGCATGCATCGCCGCTTCGTTCACCGCCAGGCAGATACCGATGTTGTCCGGTGATGCGGTATATGTCAGACCCTGTTCGCGCACCCAGTCCAGCGTGCCGTCGCTGCCGTCGTTCACGTGCACGATGATCTGGTGCGGGAAGGCCGAATTGTCGCGGATGCTGCGCACGCACAGTTGCAGCAGGGCCAGATTGTTCCAAGTAGGGATGAGGATGGAGAACATGGTGGGTCCTGTCAGTGGGTCGGTTTGCGGGCACGGATCAGCACATTCTGTCCGGTCTGAGGTTCGTGCGCTTGTGCGCGGAACTCATGCAGCTCCTTGCGATAGCTCCAGATCAGCGTTGCAAGCTGATCCAACCAGGATGCAACGCGGTCCAGTTGTATCTCGCGGCTGACGCGATACACCACGGCGGAGCCTGCAGAGTAAGTGGTAGCTTCTGCGATCTCGAAACCAGCCTGCTGAGTCAGATTGCGCAAAGCCTCGACGGTGAACAGATGCAGATGCCGTGGCGCTTCCCAGCCGCGCCAACTGGCACCGAACTCGGTGGCGCCGATGCTGTGTGCATTGGGAGTGGTCATCACCAGCAGGCCGCCCGGCTTGAGGATGCGCAGGCATTCGCGCAAGGTGTCCTTGGGGGCATACAGATGCTCGATGGCCTGACTCATGACGATCGCATCAAAACTGTCGCCGGGCAGCCCGCATTGCGGCAAGTCGCCGACATGTGTCTTGATACCGTAGCGGGAAGCGACGCGTTGCGCGGCCTGCTCGTCGAAATCTGTGCCTTCTACCTGCCAGCCGCGTTTTTTCATGCGGTTGAGCAAGCGCCCGCCGCCGCAACCGACATCCAGCAACTTGCCGGTCGGTTCATCGTGCAGCGTCATGAAGCGCAGATAGTCGGCCTCGCGTTTCATGCCATTGGCGAGCCAAAGCGGAAGCAGTCCCAGCTTGATGAAACGGTGTGCCAGACTGAGCATCGCCTTGCCCAAGCGCCCGGAAGATTTGCGGGTGTGCGTGTGATAGGTCGCATACGCCTTCCACAACTCGTGCGGCGGTGGTGCGGGGTCCAGCCAATAGGTGCCGCACGCCGCATCGGCACAGCGCCGGAAGTGCCAGCTGCCTTCGAGATTGCCATCCGGATCGCGGATGCCCGATTGCGCAACCTCCCCTGCGGAGCCACACAGGTCGCATGTAAGGCGGGGTTCGCTTGCTATACTGTTCACATTGAGTCGGTTGAATGGGTCACGTGCGCATTCTATAACGACACCTCATCATTTCAGAGGAAGCATGAAAATTATCCATATTGTCAGACGCTACGGCCCGGTGGGGGGCATGGAGCGATATGTCTGGGAGACGACCCATGAACTAGCGAAATTGGGGCATGAAGTCCAAGTCATATGCGAGATATGTTTGGGCGAAGCCGCGACTGGTATTGTCATGCACGAACTAGGCAAGATGCTATATCGCCCCCGCTGGCTCTACTACTGGCGTTTTAGTCGACGCATTGATGCTTGGTTAAAGGCTAATCCGCAACCTGGCTGGCTTATCCACAGCAATGAACGGGTCGGTGTCCACGATGTTACTACCATTCACGGGCCACCTTTCGCCTCGGTGCGCGACAAGCCTTGGTGGAAGAAGATATCCATCCGCGTAGCCATGCAGCTCTGGATGGAGCGGCGCGAACTTCGCGTTGCCAAGGCCGTCGTGCCAAATTCGCAGATCATCGCGCGGCAGCTCACGCATTACTATCCTGAATATGCACACAAGCTCACCGCCCCCATCGTGCCCGGGGTGGTGCCGGGAGTGGTGCGGCTCCCGCGTGTTGTGCTGCATGGTGGCGGAGTCATCGGTTTCGTCGGCCGCGAGTGGCAACGCAAGGGGCTGCCGCTTGCGGTCGAGATAGCGGCGCAACTTCGTAAAACTCGTCCCGAGTTGGAGTTATGGGTGGTTGGCCCAGACGAAAAAGAGATTTCGCATTTGTTTAAGGCTTGGCGGGGGGGATATCGGTTGCTCGGATGGCGGACCGATAATGCGCACTTCGAACAGTTGGACGTCTTGTTGCATCCCGCAAAAGCAGAGCCGTATGGCATGGTCATCAGTGAAGCAATGGCTGCGCGTGTGCCAGTAGTTGTGTCTGATGTCTGTGGTGCTGCAGACCAAGTCGGGTGTTGTGCTGGTGCCGTACTTCCACTGAATAGCTCAATAGAAGCTTGGGCAAAAGCAGTAGAGGAACAATTAAGGCGAATCCAAGATGTGCCGGAATTTGTGCGTGATTGGAAAGAGGTGGCCTTTGAATTGGTGGCATGTTATGTGGAAATTCAAAGAAGAGTGGGGCGATAATTGACGCGCATCTCATATCTAAACTTCGTTGAACGAGCTGTGGTATTAATTCTTCTTATGTACCCCACCTTGATGCTAGCAATAATGGGGGGAATGAATGGCTGCTTTATACTCATGCTGATTCTGTGCTTTATGGTATGGGTAAAGCCTCCAGTAGGTTTAAGCCACATGGAATGGAAAAGTGAATGGTCTATATACGCTTGGGCCATGGCGTCATTTTGGCTGGCTATCGTAATAAATCAGCTCTATCACCAAAATTTTTCTGCTCCCGAATATGATGCCCCTGCAAGATACTGGTTGGGCATTCCAGTTTTTTTGCTTCTAGCAAGATTGCGTCCACAATCCCTTTCCATAATTCAAATTGCATTTCCAGCGGCCGCAATCATCGGGTACTTACTTTCATACGAAATAACCATATTCAGATATGGGATCGATACGATTGACATGATCCACTTTGGTGACTTCGAGCTAATCCTCGGCGTGATGTCGATAATGTCGTTGCACTGGTTCGAACGTGACAGACTTGCTTTGCAAGTCTTCAAGATTTTGGGATTCATTGCAGGAATCACTGCTTCAATAAGTACGGGCACCCGTGGTGGGTGGTTGGCCTTGCCAGTATTCGTCTTAATGTGGATGATCTTTAGTAAAAGTGCATATTCAAGAGCTAAATCAGCAATGATAATTGCCGGAGTGGTGATAGCTGGAGCGGCAATACTTCTTTCGACCTCAAATGTGGGCCCGAGACTAAATGCGCTGCTAACAGACGTGGTGAGTTATGAAGAGGGAAGTGTTAATTCGTCGGCTGGAGTTCGTTGGCAGCTGTATAAGGCATCGGCAGAGACTTTTCTGAAATACCCAATATTTGGGGCGGGTTTGGACGGTTACTCCAATAGACTAAGGGAGCTTCATGAATTAGGTGAGATATCACAGTTGGCAGCGGATGTCGGGCGAGGAGAAGTACATAACGAACTGTTGGCAGCATCTGCAAAAATGGGGATATTGGGGTTGATTGCTGCCTCGGCGATATATTTTGTTCCAATAATGTTATTTAATAGAGCTACAAAAAGCTCCGTCAGTGTGATTAAGCAAACGGGGTATATCGGGATGACATTTGTAGTAGGCTTTTTTATATTTGGATTGACTGCAAATGTATTGAATTTAACGATGGCTACGGCTTTTTACAGTTTCACTGTCGCCGTACTGTTGGCGGTCTGCTATAACGTGCACTACGAAACTAAAATGCCCAATTTTCTGGGGCGCCAATGAAAGGCCGTCATGCCTAATCACTTAGATTTGGGATGTGGTACTACGCCACAAAACCCATACAATAGGCCCAATCTATTTGGTATTGATGTCAGAGACGATGTTCAGCAGATGTTGGCTGAAAAAGGCATCGTGATGCGCAAGGCCAATCTTATATTCGAAAGACTTCCGTTTGAGGATAACTTCTTTTCCAGTATTTCAGCTGTGGATTTTTTGGAGCACATTCCTAGGCAGATATGTCTCGGAAATTCGAATGAGGTTGTTTATCCATTCATAAGTCTTATGAATGAAATTTGGCGAGTGCTGGAACCTGGTGGTCGCTTATTGGCAGTTACGCCTGCATTTCCATCGCCACTAGCTTTTGCAGACCCTACGCACGTAAACTATATTGCAGAAGGAACACACCATTATTTCTGTGGCGAGAGTCCGGTAGCTAGCATCTATGGTTTTCACGGGAAATTTCGCCCCTTGATTGCCAAGCGTTCCGAGCCTACCAACTTCCGAAAGATGCCGCCAAATCCAATAGAAAGCTTTGTTCGGGATATTGGCCGCCGTATTTCCGGCAAAGGGCTGCACCATATGGTTTGGGAACTTGAGGCGGTGAAGTGATCAGTATCATTATCCCAAGCTGGAATAATCTGGCCCAACTCAAGCTGTGTGTAGAAAGCCTGCTGAAATATTCGGCTCATCCCCACGAGATCATCGTGCATCTGAATGACGGCAGCGACGGCTCATTGGCGTGGGTGAAGTCGAAGGGGTTGCGCTATACCCACTCGGACAAGAACATCGGCGTCTGTCTTTCGGTGAATCATCTTGCTGCACAAGCGAAACACGACTGGGTGCTGTACATGAACGACGATATGGTCGCGGCACCGGGTTGGGACAAGGCTTTTCTGGAAGCGATAGAATCTGTTGATACGGATCTGGCATTGTTCTTTGGCACGCTGATCCAGCCCGAGGACGGTGGCAACGAGATCATCATCAAGCACGACTACGGTCGCACACCGGAGAGCTTCGATGAGGCGTCCTTCATCCAGGGCTGTTTTGAAGATCCGCGCGGTGACCGTGAGGGGGCCGCATCGCAACCGACGTTATTTCACAAGAAATGGTGGCACATGGTCGGCGGTTACAGTCTGGAGTTTTCGCCCGGTATGAGCAGTGATGACGATCTGCTCATGAAGTTCTGGGTGGCCGGCTGCCGCAACTTTCGTATGGTCGGGGCCAGCCGTTTCTACCATTTCGGCAGCATGAGTACGGGGCGCATCTCGCACAATCAGGGGGGGCGCATGTTTGTGATGAAATGGGGTATCACGCAATTGGAGTTTTACCGCTATTACCTGCCCTCGTTGCGCAGGCCGGATGGCGGCAATACCCCCGACAACCCGCACAATTTCGCGCGACCGACCTGGCTGGGGAAATTGCGCCGGGTGCGCTATGCCCTGCGCTACAACTATCCGCTGGACGGGATCGAGGCGTGGGATCCGGTGGCCGGAAAAACCACTTTCTCCGAGGGTGACTAATGGGGCTTTAGTCTGGCCTCAGCCTTGTGCAGCGCCTTGAGCATCTCATCCCCCAGTAGCAGATAGCCAGTCGTTGATACATGCGTGCCATTGGCGGGAAACAGGTCGACGGTCTTTTCTTCCAGCGCGTGCTGCATCATGCGCATCAGGTTCGGCACGCCATAGCGTTGTTCAGCTATGTTCCAGAATTGCTTATCCGTGTATCGATAGACAGTGCTTTTGTTCGGTACGAACATCCATATCGGGGTGACGCCTTCCATTCGGGCATTGAGTAGTGCGATGTTATCCAGCGCGCTACGGTCGATCTCACCCGGCAAGTCATAAGACAAAAACAAGGCATCGTTGCAGCTGGCATGGCTGAACAATTCGCAACCGTTCTTTACGCGCGCCATGGTCACGTCATTGGGCAAGGTCCATGTGCTGAAATCCTCCGACCTGCTGCGGTGTTCGTAATCGACGGTGTGCAACAGGGTGCGGAAGCCGGTGGATAACTTCCCGGCATAGTTGCCGCCATGTACATCGAAGGAGGTTGCGGGCGGATGGCGCGGCGCATCGGTGCGGGCATTCGGGTGATATTGCATCTTTTCGCAAGCCACGGATTTGCTGAGGTCGTTCACCAGATTGCGTTCGATGGATTCCAGTACGATGAATCGACCTTGAAAGCCTTGGCCGCGCAGCCAGGGCATGAAGTCGGCACATATCCCCCGCATGCTGTTCCACATTTCAGTTCGGACCTTGTATCCTTGATCGGTGAGTTTGGTTTGCCAGACACGGCCATCGGAAAAACTGTCGCCGATAACCAGAACATCGGCCTGCTGCATGGAGGCTTGTTGCATCAATCGCATATCTATTGAGGGCTGCACCTTGGTCCAGCCAAACAGTGTTTCGGGCAGCAGCGCCATGCGTGTCAGCTCGCCTTCAAAAGTCGCTCTGGGCAGGAAATAGAAACCGACCGCGCCGTAACAGAGCACTGCCAGCATCACCACAACAGAGAATATCTTGGCCTGTTTCATGTCAGAACTGGAAGTAGAGGAAAGGACTGTAACTGCCGAACTGGTCTATCGCCACATACAGCATGTAAAGTACGAAAGCGGTTTGTGCCAGCATCAGTGCGTTGCTGCCTGTGATGAAGCGGATTCGGGTCGAATTCGGTAACATCCAGATCCAGAGTAGCCCTAGCGTCATTAGACGCATCAGGTGGCTACCCGACATGTCAGTAAACAACAATAAGTTTCCGTGTATCACCGCATCGAATGAAATGGGGCGATAAGCTATTCCAAACATCGAGTTGAGCATGACCATCGCCTGCGGCATGTCATCAGCCCGAAATACCACCCAGGCCGCCACTACAGCGATAAAGGTGAGGCTGCCACCGGCCAGAGTGCCCAGCCACCCCGGTACCCAGCGCAGGTATCGTTCAGAAACAAGCTCCCGCCACAGATGGTTGATCGTGAGGTAGATGCCGTGCAGGGCACCCCAGACCACGAACGTCCAGCCCGCGCCGTGCCACAGCCCGCCCAGCAGCATGGTAGCCAGCAGGTTGCCGTAACGGCGCAGTTTGCTTTTTCGATTGCCGCCCAGCGGGATGTAAAGATAATCGCGCAGGAAGGTGGACAGCGTGATGTGCCAGCGCCGCCAGAAGTCGATGATGCTGGTGGCCTTGTAGGGAGAGTTGAAGTTGATCGGCAGGCGTATGTTGAACATCAGTGCGATGCCGAGCGCCATGTCGGTATAGCCGGAGAAATCGAAATAGATCTGCAGGGTATAGGCCAGCGCGCCGGACCACGCCTCGTAGATGGTCGGCAATATGCCGGTGACCAAGCCGTGCTGGGCGCCGTCGAAGATGGCGGTGGCGTAGGGGGCGAGCGAGTCGGCCAGCAATACTTTCTTGCACAGTCCCAGCGTGAACAGCAGCAATCCCGTTGCGACGTTGTCCCAATCGATGCGGTAGGTCGAGGCATGCGCGAACTGCGGCATCATGTCTTTGTGGTGCAGTACGGGGCCGGCGATCAGATGGGGGAAGTAGGTGACGAACAGCACGTAGTGGATGAAGTTGTATTCCTTCACCTTGCCTTGCCAGGTGTCGACCAGAAAGGCGATCTGCGTGAATGTGAAGAACGAGATGCCGAGCGGTAGGATGATCTCGCCCATGGTCAGCCCCGTTCCAGCAAGGTCGTTCACGCTGGACAGGAAGAAGTTGGCGTATTTGTAGTAAGCCAGCAGCAGGATGTTGGCGGTGATGGCGAATGTCAGCAGCTGCGTCTTGCGCCGTGCTTCCTGCTTCATGCCGGCCTTGGCGATCCACATGCCCAGTGCGTAGTTGAAGACGATGGAGCCAAGGAGTAGGCCGACGTAGGCCGGATTCCAGTAACCGTAGAAGACGAGCGAGGCCAGCGCCAGCCATGCCGCTGCATACGTGTGGTGAATACGCCCAAGCTGAAAAAAGCCAAGGAATACGATCGGCAGATACAGGAAGATGAAGCTGTAGGAATTGAAGAGCATCGGTCAGGCGGCGGTGAGTCGAGGCGCGTGCATAGAGTAGCCGTTATTTTCTGTTACCCTATTTTACAGAGATTCAAGGGGATTACGGATGTCCATCTACGCTATAGGCGACATACAAGGTTGTTACAACGAGCTCCAGCGGCTGCTGGAGCAGATCGCCTTCGACCCGGCACAGGATCAGCTCTGGTTCGTCGGTGATCTGGTCAATCGCGGTCCCGGCTCGCTGGAGGTGCTGCGTCTGGTGAGGTCACTGGGCGACAGTGCGATCACGGTGCTGGGCAATCATGATCTGCATCTGCTGGCCGTTGCCGAAGGCATAGGCAAGCTGCATAGTAGCGATACGCTGGACGGCATCCTGAATGCGCCGGATCGCGAGGAGCTTTTGCATTGGCTGCGCCATCAGCGTCTGATGCATGTGGCCGGCGAGCATGTGCTGGTGCATGCGGGCTTGTTGCCGCAATGGTCGGTGAAGCAGGCGCTGGCATTGGCGCACGAAGTTGAAAGTGCGTTGCGCAGCGACGACTACGCGGTGTTCCTGGAGAAGATGTACGGTAACAACCCGCTCGGATGGGAAGACGATCTGCAGGGTTACAAGCGCCTGCGCGTCATCGTCAATGCGTTCACGCGGCTACGTATCTGCACCCCGCAGGGCGAGATGGATTTCAAATTCAAGGGCGAGGTGGAGAATATCCCCGAGGGCTATCTGCCGTGGTTCGAGGTGAAGGGACGTCGCAGCGCCGATGCCACGGTCATCTTCGGTCACTGGTCCGCACTGGGATTGAAAGTCGAGCCCAACATCATCGCGCTGGATACCGGCTGTCTGTGGGGCGGGCCGATGACGGCTATCCGGCTGGAAGATCGTCGTCTGTACCAGGTGGGCTGCAACGAGCCGGTGGCCAAACACTGGTGAAAAAAAAGCCGGCGGTGCGCGAGGCACCACCGGCTTTCTCAGCAAATATACTGATCAGTATCTGCGCTTTGGTGGCACGAAAGCACTGCGTCCTTCGATATGGCGGAACGTGATGCGTCCCTTGCTCAGATCGTAGGGCGACATTTCCAGCGACACCTTGTCACCGGCGATGATTCGGATGTGATTCTTCTTCATCTTGCCGGCGCTGTAAGCGATGAGCTGGTGACCGTTCTCCAGTGTGACGCGATAGCGAGAGTCCGGAAGGACCTCGTCCACCACCCCATTCATTTCGAGCAGTTCTTCCTTTGCCATAAATTAAGCAGCGCGGATGTTGGACGCCTGCTGACCTTTGGGGCCGGCGACGATGTCGAATTCAACGGTCTGACCTTCGGTCAGAGTCTTGAAACCCGAGCTTTGAATTGCGGAAAAGTGTGCGAACAGATCATCGCCGCCGTTAGAAGGCGTGATGAAGCCGAAGCCTTTGGAATCGTTGAACCACTTAACTGTACCTGTTGCCATGATGAATCTCCTGATAAATTTAGGGCATACGCCCTGTTGGGAGCGAACTTCAAGACGGCACACAGATGAAGGAGAAATACCGCAGGAAAGCGGGTACAGAACCAAACAACAACGACAGACTTGAATCGCGGGGCGCACTATGCACGGTATTGTTGTTATTGGCAATAAGAATATGCAATGGCTAACGCTCAGGGTGCCAATAACGCGGAGATCATGTTTCCCGCCTGTCCGGCGTAGCCGCCGCCGAACAGGTTGGCGTGGTTGAGGATGTGATACAAGTTGTATAGTTCGCGCCGCCTTGCATAGCCGGCATCCAGCGGGTATTCAGCCTGATAGGCTGCATAGAAATCCGCCGGATAACCACCGAACAGTTCAGTCATCGCAAGGTCGCATTCGCGGTCGCCGTAATAACATGCCGGATCGAACACCGTCGGCGTGCCGTCCGCAAGGAAACCGTGATTGCCGCCCCACAGGTCGCCGTGCAGCAGGGAAGGTTGCGGTGAATAGCCGGCAATGAGCTCAGGCAGCGCGTCCATCAACTTCACTCCCAGCCTTTGCAGCTCGCCGCCATAGCCGTTCTGCGCGGCAAGGCGCAACTGGTGTCCCAGGCGTTGTTCACGCCAGAAGTCCAGCCAGTCATCGGTCCAGTCATTGGGCTGTGGTGTGCTGCCGATGAAGTTGTCGTGCGGGAAGCCGAACCGATCCGCTGTGTTGCGATGCAGCGCTGCGAGTTGTTCGCCCGGTCGCCGCGCATCGCTCCGTCCGCCAAGTTGCAGGTGCTCCAGCACCAGAAAGCTCATCCCCTCTGACGCGCCATGCGCAATGACTTGCGGCACGCGTAGTGTCTGCGTTGCGGCGATGGCTTGCAGTCCTGCCGCTTCCGCGATGAATGATGCGTGGCATCGCGCTTCATTGAGCTTGAGGAAATAGCGGGAACCGTCAGTGCCTTCCAGTCGGAAAGCTTGATTGATGTTGCCGCCACCGACCGGTGTGGCGTGCTGCAAAAGAAACGGGCGCTGTGTGGCATCGCCAATGGCCGATGCGACAGCGCCCGGGATCTTCATGCTTTACAGCTTGATTGTGAAGCCGAAGCTCTTCTCGAACAGTTCCATGATCTCGGTGCGAGAATGCTTGTGGTTCTGTCCGCCACGGCTGGCGATCTTGAGCGAACCCATCAGCGAGGCCAGACGGCCGGTGGTCTCCCAGTCCCAGCCGGACTGGATGCCGTACATCAGGCCGGCGCGATAGGCATCGCCGCAACCGGTCGGATCAACGATGGCTTTTGGCTTCGGTGTGGGGATGGCGATCTGCTTGCCGTCGGCATAGATCAGCGAACCGTCGCCACCCAGCGTGACGATGAGCGCGGAGACGCGCAGCGCGATGTCGGCCAGCGATTTGCCGGTCTTGTCCTGCAGCATCTTGGCTTCGTAATCGTTGAGCGTGACGTAGTTGGCAAGCTCGACCATCTCCAGCAGTTCTTCGCCTGAGAACATCGGCATGCCCTGACCGGGATCGAACAGGAAGGGTATGCCCGCCTCGTTCAGTTCGCGCGAATGCTGCAGCATGCCGTCGCGGCCGTCCGGCGACACGATGGCCAGCGTGACTTCCTTGGCATCTTTCACATGGTTCAGGTGCGACATGCTCATCGCGCCGGGGTGGAAGGCGGTGATCTGGTTGTCGTCGAGGTCGGTGGTGATGAAAGCCTGACCGGTGAAGTTACCCGGCACGTGTTTGATGTGCGTCTGCGGCAAGCCCAGGTTCGTCAGGCGGGTCGCATAGGGGCCGAAGTCGTCGCCCACAGTCGACATGATCAGCGGATCGCCGCCCAGCATCTGCAGGTTGTAGGCGATGTTGCCGGCACAGCCGCCGTATTCGCGGCGCATCTCGGGCACCAGGAAAGCGACGTTCAGGATGTGGATCTGCTCGGGCAGGATGTGTTTCTTGAAGTGGTCCTTGAACACCATGATGGTATCGAAAGCCATGGAACCGCAAATCAGAGTCTTCATTTCGTGGGCGTAGGTGGTTGAACGATGCGCGGATTATAACAGCGCGGCACGCCGCGTTCGCGGAATGGCAGAAGCCGTTACAATCGAACCCACGACCCCTACCGGAGCACGCCATGGCCACACCGCGCACCCTCATCGCCGCAACCGATTTCTCCGCAAGCGCCACGCGCGCGGTGCGTCAGGCCGCGCTTCTGGCGCAAGCATGGGATGCGAAACTCATCCTGGTGCATGCGTTCAACGACAGCGTTTGGGCCAGTCTCAGGGCGGTGTATGACCTGCCCGGCTGGAACGATGTGAAGCCGCTGGTCAGTCAGCGTGCGCGGCTGAACAAACTGGCGGCAGAGATCGCGCAGGAGTTTGCGTTGTCGGTCGATACCGAGGTGCTCACCGGACGCGCCTCGCAACAGATCGGCCAGATCGTCGCGGCGCGCAATGCCGATCTGCTGGTGGTGGGCGAGCATGGCGAGAACTGGGTGAACGATGTCGTGCTGGGCGGCACCGCGCTCAAGGTGATCGAGGCCGCGCGCGTGCCGGTGCTGCTGGTGCGACGCCAGGATCCCGCGCTGTACCGGGACATCCTCATCGCGGCCGACTTCTCCGACAACTCGGAACGCGCCGCCCGCTTCGCGCTGGAAGTGTTCCCCGAAGCACAAAAGGTGCTGATCCACGCCTGGCTGGTGCCGCTGGAGGCCAGCATGCGGCTGGGCGGCGCGCGCGAGGAAGACATCGAACATTTCCGCGCAAGGGAGTTCGCGCAGGCGGAAGCGGGACTGGCATCGCTCCTGCACAAGCTGGGGGCCACGGAAGATCATCTGCAGATGCTGGCGCTGCAGGGCTCGCCGGCCAGCGTCATCTTCGACCAGGCCGAGGCGCGCGGCAGCGACCTGATCGTCATCGGCAAGCATGGCGGCAGTCCGCTCGACGAGCGCCTGCTCGGCAGTGTGACGCAGAACATCCTGTACCACGCCGGCTGTGATGTGTTGTTGAGCGCCTGACCCGCAACAACATGGAGAATCTTGCGCAAATCATCCTGCTGTTGGGCGTCGCCGTGACTATCGTGGTGTTGTGCCAGCGGCTGCATGTACCGACCAGCCTGGGTTATCTGCTGGTCGGTGTGATCCTCGGTCCGCATACCGCCGGGCCTACGGTCTATGTGCCGGAATTTGCCGCGCTTGCCGAGTTCGGTGTCGTGTTCCTGCTGTTCACCATCGGGCTGAATTTTTCTCTACCGCAATTGCATGCGTTACGGCATCAGGTATTGGGGCTGGGCACGGGACAAGTCGTGCTGACCACCGTGGTGGTGGGCGTCACCGTTTGGCTGGCCGGACTTTCTGCGGCCGCCGCGTTCGTGATCGGTGCCGTGTTCGCGCAATCGTCCACGTCCATCATCGGTAGCCAACTGGCCGAGCAGGGCGAGGAGAACTCACATCACGGTCGCCTCGGTCTCGCCATGTCGGTTTTTCAGGACGTCACAGCGGTGCCGTTTCTGGTGGTCATCCCGGTGCTGGGGGTGGCGATCGGTGCGAGTGCGCTGGCCGGTGCCTTGGGATGGGCGCTGGTCAAAGCGGTGTTCGCGTTCGCGCTGGTCTTCTTTGCGGGACGCTGGCTGTTGCGGCCACTGTTTCACTTTATTGCCGAGAGGCAATCTTCCGAGATATTTACCTTGGCCGTTCTGCTGGTCGCTTTGCTGGCAGCATGGACGACCAGCAACTTCGGGTTGTCGCTGGCTTTTGGTGCCTTCCTTGCCGGAATGATGCTGGGCGAAACCGAGTTTCGCCATCAGGTGGAATTGAGTATCCGGCCGTTCCGTGACGTGTTGCTGGGCCTGTTCTTTATCGGCATCGGCATGCGCTTCGATCCGGGCGTGCTGCCACCGATATGGCACTGGGCGCTGCTGGGCGCCCTGCTGATACTGCTGAGCAAGACATTGATCGTCGCCCTGTTGATGCGCAGGAGCGGGATAGAAGCGCTGGTGGCTTGGCGTACCGGATTGTTGCTGGCCGTAGGCGGTGAGTTCGGGCTTGCCCTGATCGCTATCGCGCTCGACTCAGAAGTGATCAGCGTTGAGCTGGGACAGGTCGCGATGACCTCGGTGCTGCTCTCCATGATCGCAGGGGCCGTACTGATCCGCTTCAACCATGCCATCGGAAGAACGCTCGCAGGTGATAGACGCCACGAAGAACGCGGCGTGCCTGTCGAATTGCCCGACACGCCGGCAGCCCAGGTCGTCATCGGCGGCTACGGGCGGGTCGGGCATATCATCGCGGTGCTGTTACGGTCGAGCGGTGTGCCTTTTGTGGTATTCGATACCGATGCAAAGCGCGTGGCGCAAGGGCAATCGGATGGACACCCCGTGCTCTACGGCGATATCTCCGATCCGGAACTGCTGACAGCCATCCGGGTAGAGCGTGCCGCGCTGGTGGTGATCACGATCGATCACGCCAGCAAGGCGTTGCGGATGGTCTCCCACTTGCGCAAAGCCTGTCCGCAGGTGCCGGTCATTGCAAGAGCGCGCGATCTGGAAGCCAGTTCACAACTGATAGCGGCGGGTGCGACCCATGCGTATCCGGAAGCGATCGAGGCCAGCCTGCGTCTGGGTGCGACCGCATTGCAGATTCTGCGCGTGCCGACCGCGGACATCGACCTGATCATGCAGGGCGTCAGGGACTGGGACTACAAGCCGGTGGTGGAAGAGCCGCGCAAGTAGCCGCGCATGATTTGGATCAACCGTTCGATGGCTGGCGTGCATAGTGGCTATTGTCGCGGTCCCAATAGGGATCGGTGCCGATGCGCTCGATCAGGAAATCGATGAAAACACGCGCCTTGGCGGGCAAGTGCCGGGTCGGCAGATACATGGCATAGACGTGGCGTTCGACCGGGATGTATTCCGACAACACCGCTTGCAGGTTTCCCGCCTGCAGATCCTTGCCGATGATGAACGTCGGCAGGAGCGCCACCCCCAAGCCGCCAAGGACGGCCTGCGATAGCGCCTCGTCATCGTCCACATGCAGCGGCCCGTTCACCGGCACCGAAATATCCCCCTCCGGCCCGGTAAATCGCCAGCGTCCCTGCTCTCCGGAGCGGGTGTAATCCAGGCAGTTGTGAGCTACCAGATCCATGGGCGTTCTGGGTATGCCGCGCCGATGGAAATATTCCGGCGTTGCGCACAGTTGGCGCCGGACGGGGGCCAGCTTGCGGGCGACCAGATGTTCCTGCGGCTGGCCAGTAACCTGGATGATTAGATCGTAGCCTTCTTCGGCAAGATCGACCCATCGGTCGGTGATCGTCAGATCCACCTTGATTTTGGGATAAAGGGGGAGAAATTCGGCGAGCGCTGGGGCGACATGCAGTGTGCCGAAGGCGACCGAGGCGCTGATGCGCAGCGTGCCGCGCGGTTCGGAGGTGAGGCTGGCGACGAGGTTCTCGGCATCCGCCGCCTCTTCGAGAACCCGGCTGCCATGCTCGGCGACGGCGGCGCCGATCTCGGTCAAGCTCAGATGCCGCGTCGTGCGATTGAGCAGGCGAGCCCCCAGGGCGACCTCCAGCTTCGCGACCGCCTTGCTGACGGCGGAGCGGGAACTGCCCAAGCGGCGTGCCGCTTCGGCAAAGCTGCCGGATTCGGCGACGCGGGCGAATACGGCCAACAGGTTCAAGTCGAGCATGCGGGGTTCATAGGCAAGAGGGTTTCGCGGCCAATTGTATCCTCATTGGATACATTCTGGTTCCGGTATGACGACTAATCAAGCGCCGGGCAGGTGGCTACCATGCCACCATGAAACACCAATATGCACATGCCGATCTCGGCCATCGTTCGTTCTTGCCCGGACAGGAGGATTTGTTCGTATCGCAGGACGATTTCGTCCGCCTGCAAAAGCTGGTCGGCGATCATCCTCTGGCCGAAGAACTGGATCGGGCTATTGTCGTTCCGTCGGATCGTATTCCGAAGAATATCGTCACCATGCACTCCCGCCTCATCTACCTGGATGAACGTACCGGCGCAACCCGCGAGGTCGAACTGGTTTACCCCGACGAGGCGGACCCCATGGCGGGCAAGGTCTCGGTGCTGGCCCCGGTCGGCTCCGCCCTGCTGGGGCTCAGCGCCGGCCAATCGATAGACTGGGAATTTCCGAACGGCGAGGTGCATCGCCTGAGGGTCGAGCGTGTGCTCTTCCAGCCCCAGTCCATCGACACGGCGCTGGAGACAGCCAGAACCCTGTAGCACGCAACCGCAGAAGGAGAGTCCGATGACCAAGTCCAAGAAAACCGCAACGTCCGCCAAGGCAGCGCCCGGCCTCGCAGAAGGGGGCGCCGGCCTGCCCCATCCGGTCACGCCGGAACAGCGCCATCACTATGTCGAGGTTGCCGCCTACTACATCGCCGAACGGCGGGGCTTCGACACAGGATCTTGCGATGATGACTGGGCCCAGGCGGAAATCGAAATAGACCGTTTGCTGGCCGAGGGCAGGCTCAATCACTGAGCGCACCTGCGGTTCCATTTACGCAGCGGCTGATGTCATTTCAGTCAGGAGACCATATGAGAAATGACGCAAACCCGATCTCCAGCGAGTCGGTATTGAGAGTGTTCCACCGTTTCGCCTGCATTGACCTGCGCAAGTTGGCCGTGGAGCTGGGTGTCGATGCCGCGAATGCCATGCTCAGGATGGTAGTCGGAGACCTGGAGCGAAATGGGAAGATCCGCCGCATCGGCGGCGTCAGAGGTCGTCACACCTTGTTCGTTCTGGCGACGTTCGAAGGATGAAACCGAGGCGGATTTTTCTGTAATCGTTGCTTGCCATAGCTGTTTTAGTGAACCCCAAGGAGGAGTGCCATGTTTCCCGAATATCGCGAGCTAATTTCCCAACTCAAGGTGAATGATGCCAACTTTCGCCACCTGTTCAGCAAGCACAACGAACTGGATCAGCGGGTCAAGAACATGGAGGCTCATATCGAGCCGGCCAGTCATGAAGATATCGAGAGCCTGAAAAAGAAGAAATTGCTCCTGAAAGATGAAATATACGAATTGCTCAAGAAGGCCAGCGCGGTCTAGCCAGTGCGCGCATCCATGCGGCAGATCTTGCTCCCCTCCCAAGAATGCCAATCCACAGCAAAGTTGACTGAAGAATGCTCCCCAAAGACCTTGTAGCCCTGATAGAGAATGGCGATATCGAGAAGATTATCATCAGAAGGCCCTTGCCTACTGCCGCATGGTCCGTGTCCGCGTATGGGACGGCGTTGTCAGCCGATGTTGTCAATGTGGTCGAACTCAATGCCGAAGGCTCTCAACGCCTGTGGGCGGATCTGGATGCCGCTTATAGCTTCATTCGAAAATGCGGCTTCCAGCTTCCCGTCCACATTGTCGATTCCATCAATGATCGGCTATTGCCATAGCAGATGTCTGACAGGTTTGTGATGCGCTTGGGCGGATATGGAAGTGGCCGCCAAAGAGAAGAAATAAAGGTTCAACGCGACTGCCGCTGACGGCGTCGCCGCCATGCGAGCGCTATCTTCAGCCGCCACAATCCGCTGACCAGCAGGTAGGCTAGGGCGCCCATCGAGCTGGCCAGGATCAGCAGTCCCAGCAACAGCGGTTTCCCCAGTGCAGCGATGCGTTCTATCCAGCTGCTGTCCACACTCTCCGTCTGTACGCTCTCCAGATCCTTCAGACTGCCGTCATCGCCGATCAGCATGGCGCCGAGATGATAGGCGGCATAATAGATAGGCGCGAAGGTGACGGGATTGGTGACCAGCGTGCTGGCGATCGCGGTGGGGATGTTTGCACGCAGAACCACCGCCGCAGCGGCGGACAACGGGATCTGCGCGATCGGCACCAGCAGGCCGAAGAAGATGCCCAGCGCCACACCCAGCGCCACGCCGCGCCGCGTGATGTGCCACAACTGCGGATGATGCAGCGCCGGGCCGATCCAGCGCAGCCAGCGGTTGTGACGCACGCTCTCGGCGTTCGGCAGCAGGCGTTTCAGACGCTGTCTCATGACTGCGCTTCCCTCATCCCGTCCGGCGTGATGGCCGTGGTTTCCGCGTTGAGCATGAGCGCCGCCTTGACCGCCTGTTGCGCGGCACGGCGGGTTGCACCGGCGATGCGCAGGCGCGCATCCATCTCGGCTACCGGCAACTGGCCCTGTGCGCCGGCTTCGAGCAGGCGCGATTTGAGCGACTGGTAATGTTCTTCCAGCGTCTGCAGGGCGAGGCTCACGGTGGCACCATCCTGCATGTCTGTTGCCGGATCGACGGCATCCAGCAGCGCTTCGGCCTGTGCGATGAACCGGCCGGATTCCAGGGAGGCGTGCTGCAGCGGCTGTAGCGAAGCAGAGGCGACCTCCAGCGCGAGTTCGGCCAGCGTTTCGTAATAGCGCGCGGTGCGCAGGATGGCCGGCAAGCGCAGGGCACCTTCCGGCGACATGCCGTTGCGGTTCAGGCGCGTGATGAAATCGGCGATAGCCAGGTTGAGGCTGGCGACGATCTGCTGGTCGCGCGCGGAGTGCTCAGCGGCGCTGCCGTTGATCGCCACACGCAGCGCGCGCAGGGCGATGGTGCCCATGCGCCGCACTTCCTGCAGGAGCGCATCCAGCGCCAATGCGGGCACTTCCGCCACGTTGGCGTCCAGATATTGCGGCCGTGCCTCGTCCTCTTCCGCCGTGCGGAAGCGCTGCTCCAGAAAATGCGTCAGTCGCCCCACCAGCGGCCACATCAGTGCCACGCCGAGCAGGTTGAACACGGTGTGGAACATGGCCAGCGTGGCGGCGGGCGCGGCATCCATTTCCAGCAGGTCGCGCAGCAGGGCTATCAGCCACAACAGGCCCGGCAGCAACAGCAGGGCGACGATGCCGGTGATCACGTTGAACAGCACATGCGCCCCGGCGGCGCGTTTCGCGTTCGGCGTAGCGCCGATGGCGGCGATCAGCGCGGTCACCGTGGTGCCGACGTTGGCGCCGATCACGATGGCAGCCGCCGCCTCGATGCCGATCATGCCGCTCTCGGCGGCAGTGAAGGCCATCACCAGCGAGGCGGCGGAAGCCTGCATCACCACCGTCATCAGGATGCCGGTCAGCACCATCAGTGCGATGCCGGTCATGCCGCCGAACTCCGCAAGCGAGAAGTCGGTTCCCACGCCAGAGAACGACACGCGCAGCATGTCGATGCCAAGGAACAGTACGCCGAAACCGGCCAGTGCCATGCCCAGCGCGCCGCGCTTGCCGTTACCGCCGGCGAGCTTGAGCATCATGCCGACCCCGATCAGTGGCAGCGCCAGCACGTCGATCTTGAACTTGAGCCCGACCAGCGCCACCAGCCAGCCGGTCATGGTGGTGCCGACGTTGGAGCCGAACAGCACCCACAGTGACTGGCCCAGCGTGAGCAGGCCGGCATTGACGAAGCCGATGGCTGCCACCGTCACCGCGCTGGACGACTGCACCAGCGCCGTCATCAGCGCGCCGGATGCCAGCCCGCGCAGCGGTGTCCTGGTGGAGTTGGCGAGTATGCCCTTCAGCGCCTGACCGGCTGCCAGCCGCATCCCGTCCGTCATCAGGCTCATGCCCAGCAGGAACAGGCCGATGCCGCCCAGCATGCCGCCATAGGTGGTCCAGTCGTTCACGGCAGCTTCTTATTGTTGCGCTCGCGCAGCTGGCGGATCGCCAGCTTCTCCAGCTCGACTGCGAAGAACAGCAGCGCGCCGAAACCCGCGATCAGCGCCCAGGCTGCCGCGTCCAGCGCGACCACGCCGAACATCTGCTGCATGAACGGCACATAGGTGAAGGCGAGCTGGATGACCACCAGCACCGCGATGCTGAGCAGCACATAGGGATTGCCGGTGAAGTCCTGCCAGCTACGCACCGGCCCCAGCAGATAGCGGCAGTTGAACAGGTAGGCGATCTCGCCCACCACCAGCGCGTTGACCGCCACGGTGCGCGCCGTCTCCAGACTGTCGCCTTGCGCGAGTTCCCACAGGAACAGCGCTACCACACCCAGCGCCAGCAGGATCGAGACGAAGCTGATGCGCCAGACCATGAAGCCGGACAGCAGGGGCGCATCCGCCGCGCGCGGCACGCGCTGCATCACGTCCGGTTCGGCTTTTTCAAACGACAGCGCCAGCGCCAGCGTGACCGCGGTCACCATGTTCACCCACAGGATCTGCACCGGCGTCAGCGGCAGCGCCATACCGAATACGATGGCGATCAGCACGATGCCGGCCTCGCCGCCGTTGGTCGGCATGATGAACACGATGGCCTTCTTGATGTTGTCGTACACGGTGCGGCCCTCGCGCACCGCATGCGCGATGGTGGCGAAGTTGTCGTCGGCCAGCACCATCTCCGCCGCTTCCTTGGCGACCTCGGTACCCTTCATGCCCATCGCCACACCGATGTCGGCGCGCTTTAGCGCGGGTGCGTCGTTCACGCCGTCGCCTGTCATGGCGACGATCTCGCCGTTGGCCTGCATGGCAGTCACCAGACGCAACTTGTGTTCGGGACTGGAACGGGCGAATACATCCACCTCGCGTACTGCCTGGCGCAGCGCCTCGTCGTCCATCGCATCGAGTTCGATGCCGGTCAATGCCTGACCGTTGCCGATGCCCAGCTGTGCGGCGATGGCGCGCGCGGTGTCGGCGTGGTCGCCGGTGATCATCTTGACGCGTATGCCGGCCGCCCTGCAGTTGCGCACCGCGGCGATGGCTTCCTCGCGCGGCGGATCGCTGATGCCGACCATACCCAGCAGGGTGTAGCCGCCCTCCATGTCGGAGAAGTTCAGCGAGCGTTGTTCGCTGTCCGCCGCCTTCATCGCCAGTGCCAGCACGCGCTGGCCGAGCGCGCCGGTCGCCGCCATCTGTGCATGCCAGTAGGGCAGGTCCAGTGGCGTGTCTTCGCCCAACCCTCGTTGCGAGTGACACATGGCAAGTAACTGTTCCACCGCGCCCTTGACGAAGATGAAAGCGTGACCACTGTGGTCATGGTGCAAGGTCGCCATGAAACGATGTTCGGATTCGAACGGGATGTGGTCGGAGCGGGGCAGCGCACCCCGCTCGAAATGTTCATCCATGCCGGCCTTCAGCAGCAGCGGGATGAGCGCGCCCTCGGTCGGGTCGCCGCTGATCTGCCACTGTCCTTCTTCTTCTTGCAGCGTGGCATCGTTGCACAGCAAGCCTGCACGCAGCAGGTCCTGCACATGTGTGTATTCGGCCATGTCCACCTCGCGGCCGTCGCGCGCAAAACCGCCGTGCGGTGCGTAGCCGCTGCCGCTCACCTCGAACGTCTCGGTGGCAGTGATCACGCGTTGCACCGTCATCTCGTTCCGGGTCAGCGTGCCGGTCTTGTCGGTGCAGATGGTGGTCACGGCGCCCAGCGATTCAACCGCCGGCAGACGGCGCACGATGGCATTGCGCCCAGCCATGCGCTGCACGCCGAGCGCCAGCGTGATGGTCAACACAGCCGGCAGCCCTTCCGGGATCGCCGCCACCGCCATGCTCACCGCGGCGAGGAACATGTCGCCGAGGCCGTAGTGATGGACCAGCCAGCCGAACAGGAAGGTCAGCGCGGCCAGCGCCATGATGGCGACGGTCAGCCAGCGGCCGAAGGTCTCCATCTGCCGGAGCAGCGGCGTGGTCAGCGTCTGCACTTCCTGCAGCATGGCACTGATGCGGCCGATCTCGGTGTCGTCGGCGGTCGCCACCACCACGCCCGTGCCCTGGCCGTACACCACCAGCGTGCTGGAATAAGCCATGCAGAAGCGGTCGCCCAGCGCGGCATGGGCATCCACCGCTGTGCTGTCTTTCTCGACTGCGGTCGACTCGCCGGTCAGCGCGGCTTCCTCGATGCGCAGGTTCTTCACGTTCAGCAGACGCAGGTCGGCCGGTACCTTGTCGCCGGATTGCAGCAGCACGATGTCGCCCGGCACCAGCGTGTCGGCGGCCACGACCTGGCGTCTGCCGCCGCGCAACACCGTGGCTTCGGGTGACAGCATGCGGCGGATCGCGTCCATCGCCTGTTCCGCCTTGCCCTCCTGGATGAAGCCGATGAACGCGTTGATCACCACCACGCCGACGATCACGGCGGTGTCCACCCAGTGCGCGAGCAGCGCGGTGACCGTCGCGGCAGCCAGCAGCACATAGATCAGCACATTGTGGAATTGCAGCAGGAAGCGCATGAACGGACCGCGTCGCTGCGGCGGCGTGAGCCGGTTGGGGCCATGCTCGGCGAGGCGGCGCGCGGCCTCGTCCGCACTCAGGCCGGTAGTCGTGGAATGCTGGGCAGCCAGCGTCTCATCCGCCTGAAGTTGATGCCAAGATTGCTGCGTCATACCGAGCTCCTCATTATTCTGTTCCATCGACATCCATGCCGTCCTTGGCCGCTTGCCGGTGCAGGGCCGCTTTGGCCAGCAGGTGCGCCGACACCGGCGCGGTGATGAACAGGAAAACCATCACCGCGATCTCGTGCAGGCTGACGCCGTCACGGGTGGCGGTGAAATACACGGCGGATGCCAGCACCATCGCGCCCACGCCCAGCGTGGTCGCCTTGGTCGGTCCGTGCAAGCGGGTGAAGAAATCCGGCAGCCGCGCCAAGCCTATCGAGCCCAGTAGCGCGAACAGCGCGCCGAGCAGGATCAGTGCTGCGACAACGAATTCGATGTAAGGGTTCATTCTATGATGTCTCCGCGCAATAGATATTTGCACAGTGCCACGGTGGCGACGAATCCCATCGCCGCCAAGAGCAGCGCGCCCTCAAAATAGGCACTGCTCGCCTCGCGAATGCCGTAGAGCACCAGCAGCGCGATGGCGTTGATGTTGAGCGTGTCGAGCGCGAGGATGCGGTCGGTGATGTCGGGGCCTTTCAGCAGCCGCCACAGGTTGAGCAGCATGGCCAGACCGATGAGCACGAAGCCGGCCTCGATGGCGAAGTTCAGCATGCGAAGATCTCCCTGATCGGTTTCTCATAGTGCTGCTTGATCTGCCGGATCAATGCAGCCGGATCGGGCGCATCCAGCGCATGCACCTGCAACACCCAGCGTTCGCGGTCCACGTCGATGGACACCGTGCCCGGCGTCAGCGACACGATGCTGCCCAGCACCGTGGCGGCGAACGGGTCGCGCAGGTCCAGCGGCACTTCGACGAAGGCGGGATGCAATGCCGTCACCGGCCCGACCACGCGCCGCGCCACTGCCCAGTTGGCGAGCAGCATGTCCCAAGCGATACGTGCGGCGAAGCTCAGCGCCACGCCCGGATGTTTGATGCGCGGTGCATCCGGCCAGAAAGGCGACACGATGTGCGGCAGCAGCAGGGCCAGCAGCGCACCAAGCAACAGCGTACCGGCCGAGGCGGCATTGCTCAGCGCTGCCCACAGCAGGAACAAGGTGAGTGACAACGCCGGGCGCGGGAGCAGGCGGCGCATCATGGTCGTGTCTCCCGTTCAATGGCGTGTCCGCCCAGCACGCCGGCGACATAAGTCTGCGGGTCGTGCAACTGCGCGGCGGCGCGTGCGGCATAGTCCGAAACCGGACGCGCGAACAAGGCGAGCAGCAGTGCGGGTGACACCAGCAGCGCGACAGCCAGGCTGCGGCGCCAGCAGAAGGGGTGTGTGTTGCCGTGCGGATGTTTGGGGCTGCGTTCCCAGAACAGTCGGCCGCCACCCTTTGCCAGCGCCAGCATCAGCAGCAGACCGGCAAACAAGAACACCGACCAAATCGCTATGGCGCTGCCGCTGTCGCGCAGCGCGCTCAGCAACATCAGCTTGCCAAGGAAACCCGCGAACGGCGGCAGACCGACCGCCGAGGCAGCAGCCAGCAGGAAGGCCAATCCCAGCCATGGGGTGTGCAGGCGCGGGCCGGGCTGGAAGGCATCGGCGACATCTCCGCGCCGCACGGTGACCAACTCTGCAATGAGGAACAGCGCGGCCGCGACGAAGGTGGATTGCACCAGGTAATACAGCGCGGCGGCGCTGACATCTGCCTGCGGGAAGACGGGTACGACCAGCAGCGTGCCGGCGGAAGCCAGCACCAGCCATGCGGTGAGGTCGCGCAGGCGCATCGCTGCCAGTGCGCCGATGGCTGCGAACAGCACCGTCGCCAGCGCCAGCGGCAACAGCCAGCCGTCCAGCAGGTCGGCCGTGGCGGCGGCAGGCGCGAAGGCGATGGCCTGCACGCGCAGGATGCTCACGATGCCGACCTTGGTCATGATGACGAACAGGGCGGCGACCGGCGCACCGGCGGCGGCATAGGCATGCGGTAGCCAGAACGACAGCGGCAAAAGTGCGGCCTTCAGTGCGAACACAGCGATCAGCAGCATGCAGGCGAGTCGCGCCGGCGCGACGTCTAGCCCCGGTGCTTGTAGACGCAAAGCAACATCGGCCAGATTCAGCGTGCCCAGCGTGCCGTACAACATGCCCAGTGCGATCAGGAACAGCGCCGACCCGGCCAGATTCAGCACCACGTAAGCTAGGCCCGCGCGGGTGCGCGCCAGCCCGCCGCCATGCGCCAGCAACACATAGGACGCGAGCAGCATCACCTCGAAGAACACGAACAGGTTGAACAGGTCGCCGGTCAGGAAGGCGCCCTGCAGACCGAACACCTGCAACTGGAACAGCGGATGGAAATGTCGGCCGCGTTCGTCGAATCCGGCGCTGGCATACAACAGCGCGCTGGCTGCCAGCGAGGCGGTGAGCAGTACCATGATGGCGGCCAGCCGATCCACCGCCAGCACGATGCCGAACGGCGCGACCCAGTCGCCCAGCGCATACACCCGCACCATGCCATCATCGGCCAGCAATACCAGCCACAGCGCGGCCGCTACACCGAGCACTGCGCCGACGAGGCCGATGGTGCGCTGCACGGCGATGCCGTAGCCCTTCACTGCCAGTTGCAGCAAGGCCGCAAGGAACGGTATCAGGATGGGCAGGATGGCGGCATGCTGGGTCATCGCTTTTCCTTCGCATCCACATGGTCGTCGCCCGACACACTCAAGGCGCGCAGCGCCAGCATCACCAGATACGCGGTCATGCCGAAGCCGATCACGATGGCGGTCAATACCAGCGCCTGCGGTAATGGGTCGGTGTAACTCGCACCGTCGCGGATCAGCGGCGGCGCGTCCATGCGCAGCCTGCCGCTGGCGAACAGGAACAGGTTCACCGCGTAGGACAGCAGTGTCAGCCCGAGGATGAGCGGGAAGGTGCGCGCACGCAGCAGCAGGAACACGCCGCAGGCGGTGAGCAGGCCGATGGCGATGGCGAGGATCGCTTCCATCAGCGCGCCACCTCATGGTTCACGGACAGTTTGCCCAGTTCCGCCAGCACCATCAGCACCACGCTGACCACCACCAGATACACGCCGAGGTCGAACACCATGGCCGAGGCCAGTTCGATGTCGCCGATCAGCGGCAGGGCGATGTGGCCGTGCGTGGTGGTGAGGAAGGGGTAGCCGAAAGCCCACGCTGCCGCACCGATGCCGCCAGCGCACGCAAGGCCGGCCGCGAGGAACAAGGGCAGCCGCTGCGGCAGGCGCGCGCTGGCGAAACCGATACCGCTGGCGAGGTATTGCAGGATCAGCGCGACGCCGGTCACCAGTCCCGCCACGAAGCCGCCGCCCGGCAGGTTGTGGCCGCGCAGGAAGATGTACACCGACACCATCAGCGCCAGCGGCAACAGCGGACGCATCAGCATCTGCAGGAACAGCGGGTGGCGTTCGCTCGCCCATGCGCGACCGTCGCCGTCGAGAATGGGCTGCTTGAGCACCAGCTGGTCGAGCAGCGCATGCGCGGCCAATCCAACCATCGCTAGCACGGTGATCTCGCCCAGCGTGTCGAAGCCGCGGAAGTCCACCAGAATCACGTTCACGACATTGCTGCCGCCCCCGCCCGGCACCGACTGCGCCAGATAGAAAGCGGAGATGGTGTCGAACGGTGCAGTCAGCATTGCCCAAGTCGCCGCGCCCAGTCCGACACCGGCGCCGAGCGCCAGCAGCGCATCGCGCATGATGCGCGGCATGCTGTCCTCGGCGGGTGTGGTGGGCGGCAGGTAATACAGCGCCAGCAGCATCAGCACGATGGTGACCACTTCGACCGAAAGCTGGGTGAGGGCCAGATCGGGCGCGGAGAAGCGCACGAAGGTCAGCGCCACGATCAGGCCGATCACGCTGGTGAATACTACGGCCGTGAGGCGGTGATGGTGCAGTCGCACCACGCCGGTCGCTGCCACGGCCAGCATGCCCAGCGCGACGAGGCTGGCGGCATCGGGGGCTTGGGTGACGACAGGCAGCGCGGCGGCGGACGCGGTCCACCAGGCCCAGCCGCCCAGCGCCAGCACAAAGGAGATGAACAGCGCGAGGTAACGTTGCAACGAGCCGTTGTCCATCCAGGCGACCAGTGACCGCGCAGCCGCCACCATCTTCTCGTAACCGCGCTCGAACATGATGCTGGCGTGGATGGAAGGCAGGCGTTCATACAGTGCGTACAGCCGATGGCGCATGGCATACAGCGCGATGCCGCCAGCCAGCGCGAGCAGACTCATCATGAACGGCGCGTTGAAGCCGTGCCACACCGCCAGATGGAATTCAGGCAGCGGCTGTTGCAGCACCGCACCGGCGGACGCATGGAGTATCGGGGCGATGCTCCACTGCGGGAAGATGCCGACCAGCAGACACATCGCCACCAGCACCTCCACCGGCGCACGCATCCATCGCGGCGGTTCGTGCGGCTTGCGCGGCAAGTTGACCGGGTCGCCGTTGAAGAACACGTCGTGGATGAAGCGCGACGAATAGGCCACCGCGAGGATGCCGGCGAGCGTAGCGAAGGCGGGCAGCAGCCAGCTCATCTCGTCGAACACCGGGTGGCCGACGGTCTCGGCGAAGAACATCTCCTTGCTGAGGAAGCCGTTGAGCAGCGGTACGCCTGCCATCGAACCGGCGGCGACGATGGCCAGCGTGGCGGTGATGGGCATGAACTTGAACAGGCCGTTGACGCGGCGCATGTCGCGTGTGCCGCACTCGTGGTCGACGATGCCGGCCGCCATGAACAGGGAGGCTTTGAAGATGGCGTGGTTGATGATGTGGAACACGGCCGCCACCACCGACAGCGGCGTGTCCAAGCCGAACAGCAGCGTGATCAGCCCGAGATGGCTGATGGTGGAATAGGCCAGCAGGCCCTTGAAGTCGTAGCGGTAGAAAGCGAGGTAGGCGGCATACAGCAGCGTGATCGCGCCGGTGCCGCTGACCAGCCAGAACCACAGCTCACTGCCGGCCAGTGCCGGATAAAGACGCGCCAGCAGGAACACGCCAGCCTTCACCATGGTGGCCGAATGCAGATAAGCCGACACCGGTGTGGGCGCGGCCATCGCCATCGGCAGCCAGAAATGGAAAGGGAATTGCGCCGACTTGGTGAACACGCCGAGCAGCACGAGGATCAGCATGGGTGCGTACAGTGCATGCGCGCGTATCTGTTCGCCCGCCGCCAGCACCACCGACAGTTCGTAACTTCCTGTGATGTGTCCCAGCAGCAGCACGCCAGCGAACAGCGCCAGTCCGCCGCCGCCGGTGACCGCTAGCGCGATGCGCCCGGACAGTCGCGATTCGTAGCTCTCTTGTTTGTAGGAGATGAGCAAGAAGGAAGCGAGGCTGGTCAGTTCCCAGAACACCACCAGCAACAGCAGGTTCTCCGACAGCACCACGCCCAGCATCGACGCCATGAACAGCAGCAGCAGCGTGTAGAAACGCCCCAGTTTGTCGTGCCCGTCCAGATAGTAGTAGGCGTACAGCGTGACCAGCAGACCGATGCCGAGGATCAGCAGGCTGAACATCAGGCCGAGGCCGTCGAGACGCAAGGATAGTGTCAGGCCCCACTCAGGCAGCCAGGCGAAGCTGGTCAGCAGGGTGGCACCGCCCATCACCGGCATCACCAGCGGGGCCAGCAGGGCCAGACAGGACGCCATCACCAGCGCACTTGCCAGCGCGGCATAACCGCGCCCGTAGCGTTGCAGGAGCAACGGTAGCGGGGCGGCGCAGAAGGCCAGGGCGACGAGGGCGGGCAAGGCGGTATGCATGGGTTTATGTTACCGGACTTCGGGGGTGGAACAGCCGGAATCGGGCAGTGCGTGCAACGCCAGCGGCCTTGTGTTGGCCTGCCGCCGCGTTGTGCAGGACGCTCATCCCAGGCGGTTGTCGGCCGGGTGGTAGTGCGGGTCTTCCAGCACGTTCACTTCGATCATGCCCTTGGCTTTGTCGAGCAACTCCAGACAGTCCGGACTCAGATGGCGCAGGTGCAACTTCTTGCCGAGCTGGGTGTAGCGATCGGCTAGTTGGTCGATGGCTTCCAGACCGGAATGATCCTTGACGCGCGCGTTCCTGAAATCGATCACCACTTCCTCCGGGTCGTCCTTCGGCGTGAACAGGTTGAGGAAGCTCTGCGATGAGGCGAAGAACAGTGAGCCGTGCAGGTCGTACACCTTCCAGCCGTGTTCCTCGGTGGTGACGCGCACCTCCATACTCTTGGCGTGCTCCCAGGCGAAGGCCAGCGCCGAGATGATGATACCGACGATGACCGCGATGGCGAGGTCGGTCAGCACGGTCACCACGGCAACGGTGATGCCGACCACGATGTCGGTGCGCGGCACTTTGCCGAACAGGTTGAAGCTGCCCCACTCGAAGGTCTTTTCCGACACCACGAACATCAGGCCGATCAAGGCGGCCAGCGGGATCATCTCGATCCACTCCGATGCGAACAAAATGAAGCTCAGCAGGAACAGTGCGGCGGTGATGCCGGACAGGTTCTTCACCGCGCCGTTGGTGACGTTGATCATGCTTTGGCCGATCATGGCGCAGCCGCCCATGCCGCCGAAGAAGCCGGTGACCACGTTGGCCACGCCTTGCCCGATGCTGGCGCGGTTGGGCTTGCCGCGCGTGTCGGTCATGGTGTCGATCAGGTTCAGCGTCAGCAGCGATTCGATCAGGCCGATGGCGGCGAGGATCACGCTGTAGGGGAAGATGATCTGCAGCGTCTCCCAGTTCAGCGGCACTTCGGGCAGGTGGAATGTCGGCAGGCCACCGGCGATGGAAGCCATGTCGCCCACGGTCTTGGTGTCGATGCCGGCGAAGATCACCAGCGCCGAGGTAGCGACGATGGCGGCCAGTGTGGAGGGCAACACTTTGGTGAAGCGCGGCAGGATATAGATGATGGCCATGGTCAGCGCGATCAGACCCAGCATGGTGTACAGCGGCGCGCCTTGCATCCAGTCGCCGTCGGGCGTTTTGAAGTGGCTCATCTGCGCCAGGAAGATGACGATGGCCAAGCCATTGACGAAGCCCAGCATCACCGGATGCGGCACCATGCGGATGAACTTGCCGAGCTTGCCCAGCCCGAAGCCGATCTGTAACACGCCCATCAGCACCACGGTGGCGAACAGGTATTCCACGCCGTGCGTGACCACCAGCGCCACCATCACCACTGCCAGCGCACCGGTCGCACCAGAGATCATGCCAGGGCGGCCGCCGATGAGCGAGGTGATGAGGCCGACCATGAAGGCGGCATACAGGCCGACCAGCGGATGCACCTGTGCCACCAACGCGAAGGCGATGGCTTCGGGTACCAGCGCGAGCGCGACGGTGAGGCCGCTCAGTATGTTGGTCTTGGCTTCGGTGAGATCCTTGATGTCCATGCGTGTGTTCCAGTTTCAAAATAAAAAAACGTCGCAGACGACATGCGACGTCGTGATGGTGAGATATCGGGTCAATAGCTGCGCGCGAATCCAAAGCCGATGAAGTCGGCGGCATTGTTGTTCACATCCAGGCCGAGATGCAGGTCGAGTTGGGTGCGCTCGTCGAGCAGCCAGGCGAAGCCGCCATCCAGCATGTAGCTGTCTTCGCCGGCGTGGTTCAGCGGATGGTCGGCGTACAGTTCGAGGTAACTGCCGAGTTGTTCGCTGTGTGAGAACGACGCGCCGATTGCGGTTTGCAAATCGGTCTGCAAGCTGCCGGGGTTGTTACTGGCGAGCTGGAACATGCCGAACAGCCCGGTCGTTGCATGGCTCCACAACAACGCTGCCAGCGGTGCCGCGCGGCTACCTTCGGGATTTCCGTTGCTGCTGGGCAGCGCGAGCAGACCCAGCAGCGACAGGTCCAGCGTATCGGAATCGAGCAGGCGATATTTGCCGCCCAGTGTCAGGTCGCCCACAGTCGTGGCGCCGTTGGCGAAGTTCCAGCCGCCCCATTGCAGGTCGAGTTCGGCGACCGGCGTCAGGCCGATGCGCACATTGCTCAGGGGGAAGCTGCGGCTGCCCGACTCGGCCTGCAAGCCGAGTTCGATGTTGTAGTGGCCGGGGCTGACCGTGTAGGTGCCGGTGCTGAAACCGGGGCGGTCGGCGATGAGGGGTTCGGCGTGCAGGGCGGTGACGGTGAGTAGCAGTGGCAGACAAACAAACAGATACGATCTCATGGGCGGTACAGTGTGTTGAAGGGTTTCATTCCGCCTGCGCGGGGCGCAGACGGACTTCGGGCAGTTCGGTCAGTTGCATCACCGGCGCGGCGATCTTCACGCGGCCTGCGCTCTTCTCGATCTCGTCGAGGATGGCGGTGAACAGGCGGTCCTTGGTGGTGCGGCGGCGGCTGTAATCCACCAGATAGCGCAGCGTGAACTCTATCCAGTTGGCATCGAAACTCATGGTCACGACCACGTCCAGTCGCGCGTCCTCGGCGCGATGGTGCAGCATGAAGTTGGACCAGTATTCCTGGGCGGCCGCCATGGTGTCGGCCTGCTCGCGTTTGCCCACGTTGAGCAGGATGCTGCGCGCGAGCCGGTGGTCGCAATCGGTGCGCACCGGCACCACGATCTCGTCCCAAAGGAAAGGGAAATCCACGCTGTAGTTCTGCACCTGTTCGCGCAGCACGATGTTGTTGGGCAGATACACCACGCGGCCGTTGTACAGGTCGGACTTCACCCAGTCGCCGCATTCCATCACGGTGGTGGTGAGCGGGCCGATGTCCATCACATCGCCCATGATGCCGCCCAGCTTGATGCGGTCGCCCGGCTTGTACAGGTTGCCGAAGGTGACCACCAGCCAGCCGAAGAGGCTCTGGATCAGTTCGCGTAAGGCGAAGCCGATACCGACGCCAAGCAGACCTATCAGCACCGGCAGGTTGGACAGCTGGTTGCTGAAGATGGCGATGGCGGCCAGCAGCCCCAGCACATAGCCGGACAGGCTGAGCGCTTTGCGCGTCTTGTAACGCAAGTCTTTGTTGAGGATGTTGTTGGTGGCGAGCATCTGCGCGAAGCGCACCAGCAGCAGGATGAACAGCAGACTCAGCAACAGCCCCAGCAGTTTGCCGGCCATCGGGTGCGCGGTCAGATCATGGAAGGTCTCGATCATGGACTTGTCGCTCTCTGATTTAGTGGTGGGCTTCCTCGGCTAGCTTCTCGCTACGGAAGACTTCCTTGTTGCGTCCGATGATGAGCAGCAGCGCGCCGGAATAGAGGAAAGTGGACAGCATGATAACGCCGATGACCACCGCCTTGAACATCTCAAGGTGCGGGAAGTCGGCTGGGATCATGGTGATCATCACGATGGACAAGCCACCCTTGATGCCCGCGAAGGTGAGCACGCTCCACCAGCGCAGGCTGATGTCGACCATCTTTGCGGTGCGGTTGGCGATGGCGGCGAACAGGCCCATCATCGCGCCGCGTATCACCGTGGTGGCGATGAACATCACCAGAATCTCGGTCCTGTATTGCCATAGCAGCTTCAGGTCGATCATCTCCGCCATGGCGATGAACAGGATGGTGTTGGCGACCAGCGCCAGCAGCTGGATGTCTTCCTTGGTGCGCAGATGGCGGTCGCGTTCGGCGAGCGTGGCGCGCAGGCGGCCCAGCGTGTTGCCGATCAGACCGGCGGAGGCGTTGTGGCTCATGGCTTCGCGTTGCAAGGTGGCTTCGTCAGCCTCGATGCTGCGTGCTTCCTCGTCGACCGCCTGCATCATCACGTGGTTGACAGTGATCACGGCGAAGATCACAGCCAGGATGCCGGAAAGATGCAGATGCGAATGGCCACCCAGCAGGTTGAGGAACACATAGAAATGTTCGGCGATCTCGAAAGCGCCGTAACCGGCGAGGATCAGCACCATCATCTCGGCGAAGCGGTTGTGTGTGGATTTCATCAGCATCAGGCCGAGGAAACCGACCAGCATGCCGACCGCAACCGAGCCCAGGATCACTTCCGCGCTGATGCCCAGTACATAACCGGCCGTGATCTCATTGCCGCCCAGTGCATAAAGACCGACGAACACGAAAGCGATCAGCGCCGTCGCGTCATTCAGCAGGCTCTCGCCTTCGGCCAGGATCTTCAGGCGATGTGGCAGTTCGAACTTGGAGAAGATGCTCACCACAGACACCGGATCGGTCGCCAGCACCATGGCGAACAGCACGATCACGGCGGCAGTTGACAGTTGATATTCGCCAAACAGCCAGTCCGAGATGGCCAGCGCGGTCAGTACCGACAGGATGATGGAGACCACCGCCAGATGCAGCAGGCTCCAGGCATGCTCTTTCAAGTCGGCGACCTTGAGTTCCAGCGAGTCGGAGATCAGCAGCACCGGCAGCAGGAAGATGACCAGCAGGGCGAAGTGTTCGGTGTCACCGGTCAGAACCGGCACCTGGCTGAACGCATAGTGGGCGACGAAGGAAAGCAGGATCAAACCCAGCGGCGACGGCACGCGCATTTTTTCTTCCAGTTGCAGGGCGAGGAACAGGATCGTGGCTATCGTCAGGAGTGTGATGATCATGCGTGATTTCCAGAAATAAGTTCATGGCAGCGCCGTGCGGCGCATGCCGGTCGGTGTCGATGCCTGCTCAGGATTCGGGCGGCGGGACGAAGGCGGGTACTTTCATGGTGTCACCCGGCGGCTTGCCCAACAGGCGGGAATAAAGATTGCGTACGGCGGGAGCGGGGTAGGCCATTACCAGCACCGCCGTGAGCGAGATGCTGAACAGCACCACCATGTAAGTGGTGTCGCGTATCGTTTCCCCGCCTGCGATGCCGTATTGCAAAGGCAGTGAGGCCAGTACCGCCGCTGCCAGACCTTTGGGTGCCATCATGGAAGTGACAGCGGTGTCGCGCAGGGTATAGGTCGGGTCGCGGAACACCACGCGCGTGAGCAGCAGGCGCAGCACATACACCAGCAACACCATCACGATGGCGACCGTGGCTGGGCCGATCGCGCCGAAGTGGATGGAGATACCCAGATACACGAAGAAGTAGGTCTTCAACAGGAACACCGCCTCGCGATAAAAGATGAGGTCGACCTCGTTCAGAGGCTCGATGTTCTTGTCCAGATTGGGGATGCGGTGCAGGCCGAACTTCTGGAAGTTGGTCAGTGTGATGCCCAGTGCCAGCGCGGCGATGGCGCCGGAGAAGCCCAGTGCCTCGGTCGCGCCGTACACGATGAACACATAGGCCAGGGTGGACGAGATGGTGTTGGGGAAGTCGCGCACCTTGCCCAGCACCAGCAGCCAGCCTATGCCGCCCACCACGCCGAACACGGCGGCGAACACCAGCGCCGCCATCACGCCACCCACCACCTTGCCGGCCGCCACATCACCCTGCGTCATGATCTGCAGCATGGCGAACACGCCCACGATACACAGCACGTCGGTCAGCGCGGATTCCAGCACCAGCACGGTGGAAGGCTTCTCGGACAGTTTCAACGCGCTCACCATCGGGATCACCACGGCGGACGAAGTGCCGCCCAGGGTGAGACCCAGCAACAGCGAGGACATGAGATTCAAGTCAAGCATGGACATACCGACCACCGAGACCACTGCCGTGGTCAGCACAAAGCAGGCGATGGACAGGAAGCCGGTGGTGCCGATGGACTGTCCCAGCACATCGAGGTTGAGCGAGGTGCCGCTCTCGAACAGGATCACCACAAGCGCGATGGTGGCCAGCAAAGAGCCGATCTTGCCGAAGTCGTCGGGCGACACGATACCCAGCACAGGCCCGAGCAATATGCCGATCAGCATCAGCACCAGCACGTCGGGGATGTTGGTGCGCGAGAATTGCAGCGACAAAAAGTGCGCAAAGAACACCATCAGGCCGATGACGAGTACGGTGGTGGACATGAATGCTCCTGCATTGAATGGGGGGTGATTATACCCGAGCCATCATGACAGCTAATCGTGCGGCATGCGCTAGAATCAAGCACTCATCACAGAGCCGGAGCCTGGCATGGAAATCTCATCGATCATCGACAGCCTGCACATCCCCAAGGACATCCTGCGGGTGTTGCTCATCCTGGTCATCGCATGGTTCCTGATCATACTGAGTCGCAAGTTGATCCGCGTGTTCCGCGGTTATATGCATACCCACATCGTATCGGCCGAGGATGGCCGCCGGTACGAGACGCTGGCACGCGTATTCCGTTATGGCTTCACGGTGCTCATCTGGCTGGTGGCTGGCATGCTGGTGTTGAGCGAGCTGGGCGTCTCCATCGCGCCCATCCTGGGCGCGGCTGGTGTGGTCGGTATCGCGGTCGGTTTTGCGGCGAAGAGCCTGATCCAGGACTATTTCAACGGGATATTCCTGTTGCTAGAGAACCAGATCCGTCAGGGCGATGCGGTCGAGATCTCCGGCAAGACCGGTATCGTGGAAGACATCACGCTGCGCTTCGTGGCGCTGCGCGACATCGAAGGCAACGTGCATTACATCCCCAACGGTCAGATCACCGTCCTGACCAACAAATCGCGCGGCTATGCCTATGCGCTGATCGAGTTCGGTGTCGCCTACCGCGAGGATCTGGATGAGGTCTATCAGGTCACGCGCGAGACGGCCGCCGCGTTCCGGCAGGATCCCGAGTTCGGCCCCAAGATACTGGAGGATCTTGAGATCCAGGGGGTGCAGAACTGGGCGGATTCCGCCGTGGTCGTGCGCTGCAGATTCAAGACTGAGGCGCTGGAGCAATGGGCTGTGCGGCGCAATTTTCTGGTTTGGCTGAAAAAATCCTTCGACAAGCACGGTATCGAGATTCCCTATCCGCATCTCACCCTCTACGCCGGTCAGGACAAGCAGGGCAAGGCGCCCGCGCTGCGCATCCTGCAGCAACCGGACGAATAACTGGTCGCGCGGCATGCGGATCGTGTTCATCATGCTGGGGTTGTTGTTGGCCGATACGTCGCAAGCAAGAACGGATCGTTGCAGATTCATCGAACATGTCGTGCTGATGCAGTATGGTTTGGCGGAAGGGCAGGCTTGCCATGCGCAATATCAAGCCTGTCTGACTCGCCCCTTCGTCAAAGACGATCCGATCCCGAAGACGCGCTGCATCGAGACGATTCGTTGCGGCGCGCGCTTTTGGGTGCCTGTGCCGCTGGTCGCGCCCCGTACTTCGAATCTGGAGATATTCAAGCAGGAGTGCGAGCCGGAATAAGCTGCATTACCGCGATGACAGGCGAAAACCTTACTCGAAATCGTCTGCCGTGCTGGTGTCGTTATGCTCGTGGAACAGCTGTTCCAGCTCTTCCTCGAAGAAGAACTTCCCTTCCCCGAAGGCGGGCTTGAGTTCGTCGATCCAGGTGGCAGTCTCGTTGTATTCCGCGAAGAAAGGGCGCTGCACCCAGTCCGGGTCGCGCCCTTGTAGGAAGCGCATCACCATCACTTTTTGTCCGCCCGCCTCGGCTACGCCCAGCATCTGGATCTTGCCCGGGTTGGCCGACATGCTGGGGCCGCGCACCGTGCGCGCCAGCCCCGACACCTGCTGATACGCCTCGCGGAAGATCTGCCAGGCGCGCACCAGCGGCACCGAGAAGTAATGCTGTGCGCCGGTGTCGCGTGCGAGGAACATGTAATACGGTACGCAGCCAAGCTTGACTTGCGTCTCCCACATGCGTGCCCACAGCGCCGGATCGTCGTTGATGTGGCGCATCACTGGCGACTGGGTGCGGATCATCACGTTGGCCTCGCGCAGGTTGCGGATGGCATGGCGCACGGTGTCGTTCTCCAGTTCGCGCGGGTGGTTGAAATGCGCCATCAAGGCCAGTTGCTTGCCGCTGTCGGTTACCTTGCGGAACAGCGCCAGCATCTCCGGTGTGTCCTCGTCGTCTACGAACTTGTGCGGCCAGTAGCCCAGCACCTTGGTGCCGATGCGGATGTTGACCAGATTAGGCAGATCGGCAGACAGCAGCGGTTCGATATAGGCGGCGAGGTTCTTCGCCGACATGATCATCGGATCGCCGCCGGTGAACAGGATGTCGGTGATCTGTGGGTTGCGCTTTACGTACTCCACCAGTTTCTCCACCTCTCGGCTGGCGAACTTGATGTCGGTCATGCCGACGAACTGCGGCCAGCGGAAACAGAAGGTGCAATAGGCGTGGCAGGTCTGCCCCTGGCTGGGGAAGAACAGGATGGTCTGACGGTATTTGTGCTGCATGCCGTGCAGGCGCTCGCCGTCCATCTCGGGCACGTTGTGGTCGGCCTGTCCGGCCGGGTGCGGATTGAGCTGCATGCGGATGCGGTTGGCGACTTCCCTGATCTCCGCCTTGTCCGCGCCGCGCGCGAGCAGCGTGGCCATCTCATCGTAATGCTCCGCGCTCAGCATGTCGCGCTGCGGGAAGGTTAGCGCGTAGATGGGATCGTTGGGCACTTGCTCCCAGTCGATCAACTGGTCGGCCACATAGTTGTTCACCTTGAACGGCAGCACATTGCCGACGATCTCGATATCCAGTTGTTGCTGTTCGGTCAGCCTGGCGATCTGCGGGATGTCGCGGAAGTTGTTCAGGTTATAAGAGCGAAACTGCGGCTTGTCAGCCGAATAGATGGGAATATGGGTCTGTCGGGTGTCGGTCACGGTGGCTGCTCCTGTGCGATTGGATGGAAGCATCGATGCACGCGGCATCGTGTTTCTCGAATTAGGGTGGGGCCGCGTTTATATCACAGAGCGGACTGCGCCTTCAAACCTTGGCGCGATGACGACAGATGCAGGGGATTGACGGAGCAATTAACAGAGTAGACCGCAATTGCGCTAATGCACGGGCAAACTCCGGTATAATGCCGGCATCACTCACCAATTAGTTCGTCGCGGAGCCAATGTGGCGGCATGTACCAACAGGCCGATGAAAGAAACAGCAGACCAGACACGCACAATTCCCGATTCCACCCTATCTTCTCGGCGCAGTGGAGCTACCGTTGCGCTGTTCGGCGAGGTCCTCGCCGATGTCTTTCCGGACCGTAGCGTCCTCGGTGGCGCGCCGTTCAACGTCGCCAGACACCTCAAAGCTTTCGGCCTCAATCCCGTTCTCATCACCCGTACCGGCAACGACGCACTGCGCGCCGAATTGCTGGAGGCGATGGCTGCCTGCGGCATGGAGACGATGGGTGTGCAGTGCGACCAGAGCTATCCGACCGGGCAGGTGAAGGTCCATTTTGAGGGCGCTTCGCATCGCTTCGAGATCCTGCCGGAACAAGCCTACGACCATATCCACGCCTCGGTCGCGCGCATGGTCGCGTTGTCCATCCATCCCGAGCTGGTCTATTTTGGCACGCTGGCACAGCGCCACGCGGTGTCCAGAAGCGCATTGAAGATGGTGCTGAACAACACCAGCGTGCCGACCTTCTTCGATGTGAACCTGCGCGCCCCCTGGTACGACGCGCTGGTGTTGCGGAATTCGCTGTATCGCGCGGACATGGTCAAGCTGAACAACGAAGAGATGACCCTGCTGGCCGAAATGTTCGCCTTGCCGGGCGATACGCTGGCTGGATATGCCCGTGCCTTCATGCAGACCTTCGATATCGGCCAGGTGTTGGTGACCTGCGGGGCCGAAGGGGCCTGGCTGGTGCAGCGAGAGGGGGGCGAAGTGAGCATGATGCCGAAAGGTGAGCCCGTAGCGGTGGTGGACACGGTCGGGGCCGGTGACGGCTTCTCCGCGGTGTTCATAATGGGCCAGCTGCAGGGCTGGCCGGCGGAACAGACGCTGGCCCGCGCCCATGAGTTCGCGGCGGCGATCTGCACCCTGCGCGGTGCCATCCCAGAGCAGGCGGATTTCTACGCGCCCTTCCTGAAAGCGTGGCGATCATGAACCGCCCCCCGCTCTTTATCGTGCTGGTCAGCGTGCACGGTTTGATCCGCGGGCACGATCTGGAACTGGGGCGTGATGCCGATACCGGCGGCCAGACCAAATATGTGGTGGAGTTGGCGCGCGCCTTGGGCGAACGAAAGGACGTGGAGCGAGTGGTCCTGCTGACACGTCGCGTGCCTGACGAACATGTCAGCGCGGATTATGCCGAGCCGGTCGAGGCGCTTTCGGATAAGGCACACATCGTGCGCATAGATTGTGGCGAGCCGGTGTATCTGCGCAAAGAGATGTTGTGGGACACGCTGGAGTGCTTTTCCGACAACGCTTTGGTCTTTCTTAAAGCACAGTCTCGCTTACCGGATGTGATCCATGGTCACTATGCCGACGCGGGTTACGTCGGTTCGCGCTTGTCGCACCAGCTCGGTATCCCGCTGGTGTTCACCGGTCATTCGCTGGGTCGCAGCAAGCGCAAGCAACTGCTGGCCAGTGGCGTCAAGCGCAGCGAGATCGAGAGTACCTATCACATCACGCGCCGCATCGAAGCGGAGGAAGACACGCTGGGTGTGGCCGAGCGCGTGATCACCAGCACGCAGCAGGAAGTCGAGCAGCAATACGGTCTGTATGATTTCTACCAACCGGCACGCATGCGCGTGGTGCCGCCCGGCACCGATCTGAAACAGTTCTATCCGCCGCAGGGTGATGAGAAACAAAGTGCCATCGCACTGCAACTCAAACGCTTTTTGAAAGAACCCAACAAACCAATCATCCTTGCCTTGTCGCGACCCGATCCGCGTAAGAACATCGTGGCTTTGATCGAAGCCTATGGGCAGTCGCCAGCATTGCAGGAGATCGCCAACTTGGTGATCGTGGCAGGCAACCGCGAAGATATCCATGAGATGGAAGACACCTCGGCGGGCGTGCTCAACAGCATCCTGCTCGCGATCGACAAATATGATCTGTACGGCAAAGTCGCCTACCCCAAACATCACGCGCAGGAAGAGGTGGCCGTGATGTATCGCTTGGCAGCCGCGACGCGCGGCGTGTTCGTCAATCCCGCACTGACCGAACCGTTCGGGCTGACATTGATCGAAGCCGCCGCCTGCGGCCTGCCCATCGTGGCGACCGAGGACGGTGGCCCCATTGACATCATCGGCAACTGCGGCAACGGCTACCTGATCAATCCGCTGGACAGGACCGCGATGGCACAGACACTGCTCGAAACCTTGAGCGATCGGCGCGCCTGGCGTCGTCTGGCGAAGAACGGCATCGAAGGCGTGACGCGCCATTATTCCTGGCAGGCGCACGTGGACAAATACCTGCAGGTGATCCGCCCACTGGTGGAGAAGTCCGAGCCGGTGGCACCTATCACCGGCATCCGCCGTGCGGGTGTGTTCCGCAATCGCGCGATCTTCACCAGTATCGATCTGAACCTGATCGGGAATGATGAGGCGCTGGGTGAATTCCTGCAGCTCATGCAGGCGAATCGCAAGACGACCATCTTCGGCATCGCCACCGGCCGCCGTCTGGATGACGCATTGGCCAGACTGCGCGAATACAACATCCCCAAGCCGGATGTGCTGATCACCGGGCAGGGTACGGAGATCCACTATGCCCCGGCTTTGACGCGCTCCGAGAGCTGGGTGCGCCATATCAATCACCGCTGGAACCCGCAGGAGGTACGCGATGTTTTGGCCGAAGTGCCGGGACTGACCCTGCAACCTAAGATGCACCAGAACCCGTTCAAGATCAGCTACTACGTGGACCACGCACTGGCGAGCCCGCATGAAGTCCGACAGACCCTGCTGCGCAACGAGCAGACCGTGAATGCGGTGTTCTCCTTCGGCCAGTTCCTCGATGTGGTGCCGGTGCGCGCTTCCAAGGGGCTGGCCATGCGCTGGTGCGCGGAGCAGCTCGGCTTCGCGCTGGAGAACACGCTGGTATGCGGCGCGACCGCCGCCGACACCGACATGCTGATGGGCAACACACTGGGGGCGGTGGTGAGCAATCGCCATCTGGATGAGCTGGCCGACGTCGCGGCCATCGACAGCATCTACCAGACACGGCAGCAGCATGCCGCTGGTGTGCTGGAGGCTATCGCGCACTATGACTTCTTTGCCAATGGAAGGAGCGGCGCATGAGCCGTCATCTGTTGTGCACCGACCTTGACCGGACGCTGATCCCCAACGGCGCCCAGCCAGAATCGCCGGGGGCGCGCGAGACATTTCAGCGTCTGGTGCAGCGCGACGATGTGCAGTTGGCCTATGTGAGCGGGCGGCATCGCGAACTGATCGAACAAGCCATCGCGGACTACGATCTGCCGGAGCCGGATTTCGTCATCGCCGATGTGGGCTCGACGCTGTATCAGGTCGAAGCGGGGGGCTGGCGTCGGCGGGATGAATGGGATGAGCGGATCGCACCCGACTGGGGCGAACTGTCGCGCGAAGGATTGGCGCAGTTGCTGCAGGTGTTCGGAGATCTGCGCTTGCAGGAGCCCTCCAAGCAGAACCTGCACAAGTTGAGTTTCTATGTCGATCTGACGGCGGATACTGTCGCATTGCAAGCGCAGATGCAACGCTTGCTGGCCGAGCACGGCGTCAAAGCCAATCTGATCTGGAGCGTCGACGAGGCCGCGCATGTCGGCCTGCTGGATGTGTTGCCGGCGTCCGCCAACAAATTGCACGCCATCGAATTCCTGATGCAACAGCAGGGATACGGCAGGCTCGATACCGTGTTCGCGGGCGACAGTGGCAACGATCTTGATGTTTTGAAGAGCGATGTGCCGGCGGTGCTGGTCGCCAATGCCTCGCCAGAATTGAAGCAACAAGTGAAGCATATCCACAAAGCATCGCTGTGCACGGCGCAAGGCGGATTCCTCGGCATGAACGGCAATTACAGCGCGGGCATCATCGAAGGTGCGGCGTATCATTGGCCGGAGATCGAAGCCTGGCTGCTGGACACCAACTGAACGGGACAGAATGTACGAACAAGCCTCACATGCGATGTTGAACGAGATCCTGGTCGAACTGAATCCGGAGATCGGCAAACTGCGCCTGCGCCATTTCTATACCCGCCTCGGCGCGAACTTCTACAACATCCACAGCCTGTTCCATCATCTGTACGGCGACCGGCCTGATTTCAAAGCGCAGATGGTCAGTCTGGTGGAGACGCTGGCGCATCGCTATATCGAGCGCGCGCCGCATCTGCGCAAATCGGACCTGGTGCGCGAACGGGACTACAACTGGTTCCTCAGCCAGAAGTGGGTGGGCATGGCGCTGTATTGCGACCGCTTCGCCGGCGACCTGAAAGGGCTGCGCGCGAAGCTGCCCTATCTGCAGGACCTGGGTGTGAACATGGTGCACGTGATGCCCATCCTCGATTGCCCGGAAGGGGCCAGCGACGGCGGTTATGCGGTGCGAGACTTCCACAAGGTGGATGCGCGCTACGGCACGAATGCAGACCTGGAGGCGCTGGCGGCCACGCTGAAGAAGCGCGAGATGCTGCTGGTGCTGGATGTGGTGGTGAACCACACCTCGAACGAGCACGCATGGGCCAAGTTGGCGCGCGCGGGCGACAAGAAGTTCCAGGACTATTACTACATGTACGACGACCGCGAGATGCCAGACGCGTTCGAAGAAGCCTTGCCGGAGATATTCCCCAACACCGCACCCGGTAACTTCACCTGGGACGAGGCGATGGGCAAGTGGGTGATGACGGTGTTCAACAACTACCAGTGGGACCTCAATTACCGCAACCCCGCCGTGCTCATCGAGATGGTCGACATCATCCTGTTCTGGGCTAACAAGGGCGTGGACATACTGCGCATGGATGCGGTGGCCTTTCTGTGGAAGAAGGTCGGCAGCACCTGCCAGAACGAACGCGAGGCGCACCTGTTGTTGCAACTGATGAAAGACTGCTGTCAGGTCACCGCGCCCGGCGTGCTGTTCATCGCCGAGGCTATCGTCGCGCCGAGCGAGATCGCCAAGTATTTCGGCGAGGACGCGATCATGGCCAAGGAATGCGAGATCGCCTACAACGCGACCCTGATGGCGCTGCTGTGGGATGCGGTGGCGACCAAGAACGCCAAACTGCTCAATCTCGGTGTGCAGCATATGCCCGCCAAACTGGAGCGCGCGACCTGGCTCAACTATGCGCGCTGCCATGATGACATCGGCCTCGGCTTCGATGATAAGGACGCCGTGCTGGCGGGCTACGATCCCTACAGCCATCGCCGTTTCCTGATCGATTATTTCACCGGACGATTCGAGGGGTCGCCCGCGCGCGGCCTGCCTTTCGGCGAGAATGCCAAGACCGGCGATGCGCGCATCTCCGGTTCGCTCGCCTCGCTGGCCGGTCTGGAATCCGCCATCGAATCCGGCGACGAGCGCGCGATAGACGAAGCCATCCGCACCATCCTGTTGCTGCACAGCGTCATCCTGTCATTCGGCGGTATCCCGCTGCTGTATTACGGCGACGGTATCGGCATGCTCAATAGCGTGGAGTATCTGGCCGATCCATCCCGACGCGACGATACGCGATGGGCGCATCGCTCCAGTTTCGATTGGGTCAAGGCGGAACTGCGCCGCAAGCCGGGGACCGTGGAGCACCGTATCTTCACCGGCTTGAAGAAGATGATCGCGCTGCGCAAGGAGCTTGCCGCCTTCTCGGACTTCGATAACCGGCAGCAAGTGCTGGTGGAGAATCCCAATCTGCTGGTGTTCGTGCGCAGCGACCCGACCTCGCCGCGCAACCGTGTGCTGGTGGTGGCGAACTTCAATAACGAGGCCCAGCCATTGGCACTGGAAGTGCTACGGCCCTATGGTTTCTTCGCGCATGGTCCGATGCGCGAGTTGTGCAGTGGTATGCGTGTCGAACCGGTGGAAGACGCCATCGTCATACCCGCTTTGTCCTGCTGCTGGCTGGCCGACTGAGCCAGCGTCACGCGCTACGCTTGTCCAGATCCTGCATGAACGTACCCACGAGCCGGGCAAGCCCCTCGGGTTTGCTGACGAAACGGAAGCCGGAGCGGTGAGCGGCGCTGCCATCGGGCCGCAGCGTGATGAGGGTGTAGCGCAATTCAAGGTCCGCGACCACGGAGCCGCTGCCGGGCAGCATGATGCGGCAGCCTTTCAGCAGTGTGCCGGGGTCGAGGTTGATGTCTCCCTCGTACTGGATGGCACCGAAACCGTCATGGCTGATGTCGGTGATGCGCGATTCGAACGGCATGAAACCGCCCTCGTCGGCGATACAGCGCAAAGAGATGTTGGCCGGAACGTCGGCGCGCGGACAATCGCGGCGGTGATACAGCACGACGGAAGGGGGCAGCGGATACTGGATGGCTGGCGCATCGTTGAACTGCACTTCGGTCGGTGTACTTAGGTCGAAAGCGATGTGCGCATCCATATAGCTGCCGGTGTAGCGCAGCGGGCCCGATTCCAGCACGAGGTTGTTGAGCGTCTTGTTGGCGCAAAACGACACCACCAGATGTTCTGCGCGCAGATCGACATGCAGGATGTGCGTGATGAAGATGTGACTGCCGACATCGGCGGAGATCGAATGACGGGCTTTTGAGATCGCCACCAGCAGGCGGCATATCTCGATACGGGATTCCAGCAGCGCGTTCTGCGGCAGTGCGGTCAGTTCGTCCACGTCAGATGGTCTTCTCGCGCCGGAAGTAGTACCAGAGATAGTAGAAACCGATGGCGGTGCCGACCGGGAAAGAGAATATCGACAAAGCGGCGCAGGGCAGACCGATGCGCCAGGAGCGCGGCCAGTTTGAGAGCAGAGCGAAACCAGCAACAGCATAGGTCAGCCCGACCAGTACGCCAACGAAAGTGATGCGCGTATCAGTGTGGCTGAAATTCACCGCCAGCAGTGACAGGATCAGCGCGCCGAACAGCACCCAGCAGATCCCGATGATGCGTTTGTGGATGTTCATGCCCGCCGACATCTGCCGCCCTTAACGCAATACAGCCAATGCCGCGTCGTAGTTCGGCTCGTGCGTGATGTCGTCCACCAGTTCGGCGTGGATGATCCTGTCCTTGTCGTCCAGTACCAGCACCGCGCGTGCAGTCAATCCGGCCAATGCGGTGTCGGCGATCTTCACACCGTAGTTGCGCATGAAGTCGCGACCACGCATCAGCGACAGCGTGACCACGTTCTCCAAACCTTCCGCCACGCAGAAGCGGCTCATCGCGAACGGCAGGTCGGCCGAGATCACCAGTACCACGGTGTTGTTGAGCTGGCCTGCGGCCTCGTTGAACTTGCGGGTGGAAGTGGCGCACACGGCGGTGTCCAGACTAGGCACGATATTCAGAACCTTGCGCTTGCCTGTGTAGTCCTTCAGCGAGACATCCTTCAGGTCCTTGTCCACCAGCGCGAAGTCCGGGGCCTGCTGGCCCACGACGGGGAAACTGCCGAACAGGGTGAGGGGTGCGCCATCCAGGGTGACTGCGGTCTTGTTGCTGGGGTCTTTGGCCATGATGATGCTCCTTATATTTCCGTCATTCCCGCGAAGGGGGAATGACGGAGTGAATCAAATGTAGCTGGATACTGGCGGGCAAGAACAGATGAGGTTCTTGTCACCGTACACATTATCCACCCGCGCCACGGCCGGCCAGAATTTATTCTCGCGCACGTAGGGCAGCGGATAAGCAGCCTGCTCACGCGAGTAAGGACGTGCCCACTCATTGGCGCACACCGACCTGGCAGTGTGCGGTGCGTGTTTGAGGATGTTGTCCTTCTTGTCCACCTTGCCGCTCACGACTTCTTCGATCTCGCCACGGATGGCGATCATCGCCGCGCAGAATCTATCCAGCTCGGATTTGGATTCGCTCTCGGTCGGTTCCACCATCAGCGTGTCTACCACCGGGAAGGAAGTGGTCGGCGCGTGGAAGCCGAAGTCCATCAAACGTTTGGCGATGTCGGCCACTTCCACGCCTTCCTTCTTCCACTCGCGGCAATCCAAAATCATCTCGTGCGCGCAGCGGCCGTTGCTGCCGCTGTACAGCGTGGCGTAGCTGTCCTTTAGCGACTCCTTGATGTAGTTCGCATTCAGGATCGCCATCTTCGTCGCCTCGGTCAGTCCCTTGCCACCCATCATCTTGATGTAGCCGTAGGAGATCAGCAGGATCAGCGCGCTGCCGTAAGGCGCGGCGGATACCGCATGGATGCCTTGCGTGCCGCCGACTTTCACCACTGGGTGCGAAGGCAGGAACGGTGCGAGATGTGCAGCTACACCGATCGGGCCTGCACCCGGTCCGCCGCCGCCGTGCGGGATGGCGAAGGTCTTGTGCAGGTTGAGGTGGCACACGTCCGCGCCGATGTTGCCGGGGCTGGTGAGGCCGACCTGCGCGTTCATGTTCGCGCCGTCCATGTACACCTGACCGCCGTTGGCGTGGATGATGGCGGTGATGTCCTTGATGGATTCCTCGTACACGCCGTGCGTGCTGGGGTAGGTCACCATCAGGCAGGACAAGTCGTCCTTGTGTTCTTCCGCTTTGGTGCGCAGATCGTCCACGTCGATGTTGCCGCGTGCATCGCACTTCACGATCACGATCTTCATGCCGCACATCGCGGCGCTGGCCGGGTTGGTGCCGTGCGCAGAAGAGGGGATCAGCACCACGTTTCGCTGTGCTTCGCCGCGCGAACGGTGATAAGCCTGAATGACCAGCAAGCCCGCGTATTCGCCGGACGCGCCGCTGTTTGGCTGGAAGCTCATCTTGGCGAAACCAGTGATCTCGGACAGGTCTGCATCTAGGCCGGCGATCAATTCGGCATAACCTTCTGCCTGTTCCAGCGGCACGAAGGGATGCAGGTTGGCGAATGCGGGCCAGGTCAAACCCAGCATCTCTGAGGCCGCATTAAGCTTCATGGTGCAGGAACCGAGCGAGATCATGGAGTGCGTCAGCGACAGGTCCTTGTTCTCCAGACGCTTGATGTAACGCATCATCTCGGTTTCGGTGTGATACACGTTGAACACCGCGTGCGTGAGGACGGTCGAGCTGCGCGGCGTGAACATCAGCGCTTGGGCGATCACTTGTTCGCGGGACACAGATGGTGCGGTTTTTTCCGCAGCCTGCGCAAACACGGCGAGGATGGCATTCAGGTCGGCGACAGATGCCGTCTCGTCCAGCGACAGCGTGAGGCCGTCGGCGGTGTAGCGGAAGTTGATCTGCGCGGCTTCGGCCAGTGCGTGGATCTTCACGTTGTCGGTGTTCAGCAGATGCAGCGTGTCGAAGAACGTGCCGTCGGCGAGCTGGTAGCCCAGTTTTTTCAATTCACCCGCGAGTACGGCAGTCGCTTGATGCACGCGGCGTGCGATGCCGCGCAGCCCTTCCGCACCGTGATACACCGCGTACATACCGGCCATGATCGCCAGCAGTGCCTGCGCGGTGCAGATGTTGGAAGTGGCCTTCTCGCGGCGGATATGTTGTTCGCGTGTCTGCAGCGCCATACGCAAGGCAGGGTTACCGTCGGCATCCACCGATACGCCGATGATGCGGCCCGGCATGGAACGCTTGTGTGCATCGCGGCAGGCGAAGTATGCGGCGTGCGGGCCGCCGTAACCCATCGGTACACCGAAGCGCTGGGTGGAACCGAACACTACGTCCGCACCCCACTCGCCCGGCGGTGTGAGCAGAACCAGACTGAGGATGTCAGCCGCCACCGCGATGCTCATGCCGCTCGCTTTGGCGCGCGCGACGAAATCGGCGTAGTCATGCACCGTGCCATCGGCGCTCGGGTATTGCAGCAATGCGCCGTATAGCTGGTCATTCAGCGTGACGGTCTTGAAGTCGCCGATCACCAGTTCGATGCCCAGCGGCTTGGCTCGTGTCTTCAGCAACTCGATGGTCTGCGGATAGCATTCGTGCGATACGAAGAAGCTGTTCTTGCCTGCGGCCACATCGTCGCGCGAACGCAGGCCGTGCAACATGGTCATCGCTTCGGCGGCGGCAGTGGCTTCATCCAGCAGCGAGGCGTTGGCGATCTCCATGCCGGTCAGGTCCATCACCATGGTCTGGTAGTTCAGCAACGCTTCCAGCCGTCCCTGCGCGATCTCGGCCTGGTAGGGTGTGTAGGCGGTGTACCAGCCCGGGTTCTCCAGAACGTTGCGCTGGATCACGGCGGGCAACACGGTGCCGTAATAGCCCAGGCCGATGTAGCTCTTGTACAACTTGTTCTTTGCCGCGATACCACGCAGATGATCGAGGAACTCATGTTCCGACATCCCGTCCGCCAGTTTCAACGGCTGCTGCAAACGGATGGCGGCAGGCACGGTCTGATCGATCAGTGCATCCAGCGTAGGCGCGTTGATCTTGTCCAGCATGGCTTGCACGTCTTGTGCGTTGGAACCGTTGTGGCGTGTGACGAAATGGTCGGTGTTCATGGTGAGCTCGGGATGTCAGGAGTAATTGAAAACGCCACTGCGAGCACAGGTGTCCTGTGTCCCCAGTGGCGATGGTTCTGGTTTAGTGCGCTTCGCTGTCTACATGCGCCTGATAGGCTGCGGCATCCATCAGCGCGGCAACGTCGGCGGCATTGTCCGGCTTCATCTTGAAGATCCAGGCGCCGTACGGTTCGTTATTGATGGCTTCCGGTGCGTTATCCAGATCGGCGTTGGCGGCGGTCACTTCACCGGCGACCGGTGCGTACACGTCGGCGGCAGCCTTCACAGATTCCACCACGGCGCACTCTTCGCCGGCTTTCAGCTTGCGGCCGGCAGCGGGTGCCTCAACGAACACCATGTCGCCCAGCAGTTCCTGCGCGTGGTCAGTGATGCCGACGGTGATGCTGCCGTCGGCTTCAGTCTTCACCCATTCGTGGGAGGCGGTGTATCTCAGGTCGGTCGGATTGCTCATGGTCTAGTCCTCAAAGAAAATTAAATCAGGCCCTTGCCGTTGCGGGCGAATGGGTATTTCACGACTTGCGCAGCCAGCATCTTATCGCGGATAACGACTTGCACGGTGTCGCCGACGGCAACGCCGTTCGGCACGCGCGCCAGCGCGATGGATTTCTCCAGTGTGGGCGAGAAGGTGCCGCTGGTGATCTCACCGTCGCCATGCGGCGTGACGACCTTCTGGTGGCCGCGCAACACGCCGCGATCCAGCAACAGCAGGCCAACCAGCTTCTTGCTTGGCGGGTTGGCCAGCAGTGCTGCCTTGCCGATGAAGTCACGCTCGCTCTTCAGATCCACAGTCCACGCCAGACCGGATTCCAGCGGGCCGACCGTCTCGTCCATGTCCTGACCGTACAGGTTCATACCTGCCTCCAGACGCAGCGTGTCGCGCGCGCCGAGGCCGATAGGTTTCACGCCCGCCTTGTTCAGGTCATACCAGAACGCTTCCACTTTTTCTTTCGGTAGCATCACTTCGAAACCGTCTTCGCCGGTGTAGCCGGTGCGGGCAATGAAGTATTCACCGCAGTCGGCGGCCTGGAAATTCACCAGATGCTCGGTCGCGTCCTTGGTCTGCGGCAGCACTTGCCATGCCTTGGCACGTGCATTCGGGCCCTGCACCGCGACCATGGCGAGGTCGTCGCGCGACGTGATGGTGAGGTTCGGCGCGTGTACTGCAGCCTGCTCCTTCATCCACGCGATGTCCTTGTCCGCCGTGCCCGCGTTGACCACGATGCGGAACCACTGCTCGGTCATGAAGTAGATGATGAGGTCGTCGATCACACCACCTTCGGGGCGCAGCATGGCGGAATACAACGCTTTGCCGGGCACGGTGATCTTGTCGGCGTTGTTAGCCAACAGGTAGCGCAGGAAGGCGCGCACGCCGTCGCCTTTGGCATCCACAACGCGCATGTGGCACACGTCGAACATGCCGACATCGTTGCGCACCTGATGGTGTTCGTCGATCTGCGAACCGTAGTTCACCGGCATATCCCAGCCGCCGAAATCCACCATCTTGGCGCCCATGGCGCGGTGGGCTGCATTCAAAGGAGTCGTCTTGAGCGTCATGTATGTTTTCCGGGCGATAAAAAAGGGCGAGGCCACATAGCCTCGCCCCCATCTGTCCTTGGTACCTGAGAGATTACGGAATATCCGCGTGCCCCTTCGGTGGCTGACTTAACAGCGCTCTCCAGATTTGCCTGTCCCGATAGTACATGGTGCCTGAGCGGTTGCGGGTGTTACGCCTTCGGCGGTGCTGATGACAGCACACTCTCCCATCGGTTTGAACGGCGGGCGGATTATACCGGAAGTTTTGTCATGCAATGGCAAGCCCGCTGGCTCTCACATTATTTGTGGTGGTATGGTGCGCGCCTCGGCTTCACAGCTATTACCTTGTCAGGACGGACCACCATGCATGTATTGATCATCGAAGACAATCGCGATCTGGCCTCCAATATGTTCGACTTCATGGAGGCGAAAGGTCATGTGGTGGATGCGGCGGGGGATGGCATCACCGGGCTGCATCTGGCAGTGGTCAACGATTACGACGCCATCGTGCTCGATCTGATGCTGCCGGGTATGGATGGCATCACCCTGTGCAAAAAATTACGGACGGAAGCCGGCAAGCACACGCCTATCCTGATGATCACCGCTCGCGATGAGCTTGAGGACAAGATCCGAGGGCTGGAGGCCGGGGCGGACGATTATCTGGTCAAGCCGGCGGAACTGCGGGAAGTGGAGTTGCGTTTACGCGTTTTGCAGCGGCGCGGCAGCGGGTTGACTCAAAAACGGGGTATGGCTGTGGCCGACCTCAGCCTTGATCCGCTCACCATTACGGTCAAACGCGCAGGCACCCAGATACTACTGCCGCCGATCCCGTACAAGATATTGGAACTGCTGATGGCCAGATCGCCGCAGGTCGTTGCCAGAGGTGATATCGAACGGGCAATTTGGGGCGAGGCACGGCCGGATAGCGATTCCTTGCGCGCACACTGGTATTTGCTGCGCGAACTGGTCGACAAGCCGTTTCAGAGCAAATTGCTGCATACCGTGCGCGGTTTCGGCTATCAGTTAAAGGTCGAAGATGAGTCGCAGGCATAGTCTCCGCTTCAGGGTCGCATTCGTATTTGCAAGCTTTGGGGTGCTGCTGAGTCTGCTGCTCTCCAGCGCACTGTTCGTTTTTGCCCAGCATCTGGGCAACCAATTGATCGATGAGACCTTGCAGGACGAACTGCAGGACGCGGTCGCACGCTATGGGCATCCTTCCTACACGCCACCGAACACCATGTCCATAAAGGGGTTTGTCTATTCCGAAAAGGAACCCAGTCGAAACATCCCTGATGAAGTCAGAGGGCTGTCGCCCGGCATTCACGATGTGAGTATAGAGGAGCACCACTACCGGGTCTTGGTCGCAGAACGTGAGGGGATTAGCTACTTCATGTTGTTCGATATCGATACGCAGCTTCAGCATGAAGCTGAGTTCGCCGGTATTTTGGTCGCCTTCACCTTGTTCATGACTTTGGCATCGGCTGGCGGCGGCTTCTGGCTGGCTATCCGCGTCGTGGCGCCGGTCACGCGTCTGGCGGATCAGGTCCGGCAAGCTGAGCCCGGCATGTCGAACCTTCCGCTGACCAAGCTGGTGCAAGATGACGAGGTCGGTGAACTGGCGCGCACGTTCGAGCACTATGTGCAGCGGCTGGGTGAATTCGTGGAGCGGGAGAAGAACTTTACCGGTGATGTCAGCCATGAGTTGCGTACACCTTTGGCGGTGATCATGGGGGCGGTGGAGGTGCTGGAGCAGGATGCATCCCTGTCCGGCAAGCAACGCGAGCGGCTGATTCGCATCAAGCGTGCCGTGCAGGACATGACCGAGATGACCCGCGCTTTGTTATTGATGTCGCGCGAGCGCCAGCCCGGTGCGGACGAGCCGCTGTGCCCCGTGGCGACTATCGTGAAAGATGCGGTAGAGAAACATCGCCATCTGCTCGCCGAACGACCGGTGGAATTGATGCTGGAGCTGCAAGCGGAGCCGTCGCTGCCCGTCGAGCAAGCACTGCTTGAGATCGTGGTGAGCAACCTGTTGCGCAACGCGATGTTCCACACACAGGCAGGCATCGTTCGGCTCGTTCTGCACAGGGATAGTCTGGTCGTCAGCGACACCGGCGTCGGTATGGACGGTGAAGAGCGGACTCGCGTATTCGAACGGCACTACAAGGGCCGGCAGAGTGCCGGGTTTGGGGTCGGACTGTCTTTGGTCAAACGCATCTGCGAACGGTACGGCTGGCACATCGTGATAGACAGCATCGCCGGGCAAGGGACGACTGTGACAGTGAATTTCATTCCCGAAGCGCCCATCTGATTCCTCCTGCTGCGCCCACGCGCAAGCAGGGTTGTTGCAAAAAAACCGACTTCACATTTCCTTCACCTCTCCTTGACGGGGCACTTACGGGGGCGTTGCTAGCATCGCCGCCGGCTTGTGCATCAGTCAGTTACCCAATCGCACAAGGAATCATTGGGAAACTTGAATACTTCGTTCTGGAGGAATTACGCAATGAAGAAAATCGTACTGTCATTGGCAGGCGTCATGGCCGCTGTGGCCTTCGCACCGGAAGCATCCGCCATCCCGGCATTCTCACGTCAGACCGGCATGGCTTGCGCTGCTTGCCACGCACAACACTTCCCCGTTCTGAACGGTTTTGGTCGTGCATTCAAGGCAGCAGGCTTCACCATGATGGGCGCACAAGAAAAGGTTGAAGACGAGAACCTGTCTATCCCGGCTTCTCTGAACGCGGCTGTACTGTTGAAGGTTCGTTATCAGAAGACCAACGGCTCTGATGCAGCGGGTGCCGTTTCTGGTTCTTCAACTAATGGTGGTCAGTGGCAGTTCCCTGACGAATATTCCTTGTTCTTCGGCGGTCGCGTGGCGGACAGCGGCGCACTCAAGGTCGGCATGATGATGGAAAACAACCTGAAGGCTGCCGGTGCTTTTGCTGCTGGCCTGCGCGTGCCGGTCGTAGTTGAACTGGACTCCGCATCGGTCTCCGTGATTCCGTTCACAACCGACTCTTTGGGCGCATTCTACGGCTACACAGAATCCAGCAACGCGCTGAACCGTGCGATCCGTTGGGCTGAGAACCGCACGCAAGTGTTCGCGCACCAGTACACAGGCATCGGTCAAGGCGCATCCACCGGTATCGCTGCGGTAGTGCGTTCCGACATGGGCTACATCAACGTGTCCCGCTTTGCACCCCAATTTGTGGCAGCAACCCAGATGTCTTCGACTGCAGTGCATATCGCTGCTACGCCGACTATCGCTGACTTCGCAACGGTGATCAGTGCTGAATTCGTGACTGGCGAAAGCTACACTGGAACAACTGCTGCAACCAAGGTCGCCACCAAGGGCAACGGTCTGACTGCACAAGCTCATGGTGAACTGGCCGGCATGGAAACCGGCTTGTACTTCGCATATTCCAAAGCGGCCAAGGGCAATGGAACTGTGGCGAGTCAGTTCAACGCCAGCACTACTAACGACGTAAAAGCTACTCAAATCGGTGCGGATTTCACTGTGATCCCGCATACGCTGTCGGTTGGTGCCAACTACCTGAGCGGCACGAACGGCGCTGGCGAATCGGAGAAGTACATCACCTTCACTGGCGTGTATGACCTGATGCAAAACGTGGCTGTAGTTGCCAACTACTCTATCGGTTCCGGTACTGCATTCAATGCAGGCGGTGCAAGTGATGCGACAGTGGTTGGTTCCACAGGCAAGAACCTGCTGACCCTGATGCTTGAGTCCGCCTGGTAAGTTTGAGCTGATATAAGGGTTCCGGTTCGCCGGGATCCGAACCAGGCACAAGCACCAATGAAACAGGGGAGACTTCGGTCTCCCCTGTTTTTTGTCTGCCGAGGAAGCCTCCTTGCTTTTGGTCGGTTCAAGGATACGCCGTTGCCTGTCCTGAGACGTATGCCAAACAAGCGTGCCGCTGCCGGCATGCAGCGGCATGAGGGAGAGTTTTTGCTTCCCTTACTTGTTGAGGGGCTTCGGTGTGAGGTGGCTTGACGTAGCAGTGTTTGGCGTCTCTTCCAGCCAATTCAGGTTCGTGGCTTATTGCGGATAGAACAGCAAAAGCCGGTAACCGCTCGGACGAAGGTCGGTTGTATCCAGTCGCAAGGCGATCTCCCGCTCGCGGTTGTGACCGATGCCCTGTTCCATCTCTTCATCGCTATTGAGGTAGTCGGCAGGGTGGAAACTGCGGCGGGCGATGACTTCGTCGCGCGAGTCGGTGAGGGTGAGTTCCAGGCTGGGCCAGGCTTGTGCGTATCTGGCGCGGTTATGCAGCAGTGCGTGCAGGGTGATGACATTCATCAACTTGGCATGCGCTTCCAGTTCGGAAGATTCGATGGACAGCAGTTCCGCCTCGCGCGGCAATTCGACGGTGCACTCGAGTTGGTTGCAGAGCTGCACCAGCAAGGGCTTGAGTCCGGGCAGCTTCACTGCCAGTGCGTCGCGGAAGTGATAAGTGGCTTGGGCGGTCAGTAGCAGGAACAGGGTCACGCCGAAAAAGGTGGCCAGATAACGCTTGGGTTTGCGGGTGGCGGCTTCATCCGCTTCGACGGGGTCGTCCACGAACTGCACTTGCTGCGCCAGCGTGGCGGGCTCGTCCTCCAGTCCGGTCAGATTCGGGATGGGCGTGAGGTCGGGATGGCCGGACTGTTCTTCAGGCGCCACGTCCACGGAGCTGTCGCTGGTCTCATCCAGCGTAACGGCTCCTTCCGTTGCCAAGGGCGCGCCATCGATTTTTCCATCGACGGCTTCTGCTTCGCTATCGGGTGGGGTCTCAGCGACGGGCAATTTGACGGTGTCGTCACCGGAGTCCTCTGCCACGGCAGCGGGCTCCTCATCGATCAGCAAGCTCAATTGCGGGCTGGGCTCTTCTTCCTGCAGATGTTCGCGTGCATTGAACACGTTCTGGCAACGACCGCAACGCACCATGCCGTCATGGGCTTCGAGCTGTTCCTCGCTGACCTTGAAACGGGTGGCGCATTGCGGGCAGAGCGTGGTGTCGCTCATCGTTTCACTCCGGACAGGCAACACCAGCCATCTTCGATCACCGCCGGGGCGAAGTCGAACCATTGCGAATAGATGCGCATCACTTCATCCGCCTGATCAGCGAGGATGCCCGACAGCACGATGCGGCCGCCCGACTTGGCGGCGTTCGACAGCAACGGTGCCAGTGCGCGTAGCGGATTGGTGAGGATGTTTGCGACCACTACATCGTATTGCGTGAGCTTGACGCCATCCGGGATGAAGAAATCCGCTTCGACATGGTTCGCCTGAGCATTGTCGCGGCTGGCGATCACCGCCTGTGGATCGATGTCCACGCCGACGGTGCTGCTCGCCCCCAGCTTCATCGCGGCGATGGCGAGGATGCCGGAACCGCAGCCGTAATCCAGCACCGTCTCGCCGCCCCGGATATGGGCATCCAGCCAGCGCAGGCACAAGCGCGTGGTTGGATGGCTGCCGGTACCGAAAGCAAGACCCGGGTCGAGCGCGATATTGATGGCGGAGGGGTCGCTGGCTTCATGCCAGGTCGGCACGATCCACAGGCGATCACTGATGCGGATGGGGTCGAACTGTGACTGGGTGAGGCGCACCCAGTCGTTCTCTTCCAGTGTCTCGATACGATGTTCGGCGGGGGCAGTGATGCCCAGTTCGTCGTAGCAGGTGCGCAGGATGGACTCGACGTCGGCGTCCGCTTCGAACAGGGCATTGATCAAGTTGTGCTGCCACACGCTGGAGGTGGGTTCGCCGGGTTCGCCGAAGATGGCCTGCTCATCCGGCGTGTCGGCATCGGCATCGAGCATATCCACCGACAATGCGCCATGCGCCAGTAGTGATTCGCTCAATGCCTCGGCATGACTGGCTTCCGCCCGGACCGACAGCGTTAGCCAGGACATGTGTTATTTACCTTTGGTACGTTCCGCCAGCTTGTGTTCCAGATAATGGATGCTGGTACCGCCACGCACGAAGGCGGCATCGTTCATCAACTCCTGGTGCAGCGGGATGTTGGTGTTGATGCCTTCCACCACCATCTCGGACAAGGCGGTGCGCATGCGGGCGATAGCCTGATCGCGCGTGTCGCCATAGGAGATCAACTTGCCGATCATCGAGTCGTAATGCGGCGGGATGAAATAGTTGTTGTACACGTGCGAATCGACGCGGATGCCGGGACCGCCGGGTACGTGCCAGTTGCTGATGCGGCCCGGCGACGGCACGAAGGTGTAAGGATGTTCCGCGTTGATGCGGCACTCGATAGAGTGGCCGCGGAACAGGATGTCCTTCTGGCGGAACGGCAGCTTCTCGCCGGCCGCGATACGGATCTGCTGTTGCACGATGTCGATCCCGGTGATCATCTCGGTGACCGGATGCTCCACCTGCACACGGGTGTTCATCTCGATGAAGAAGAACTCGCCGTTCTCGTACAGGAATTCGAACGTGCCCGCGCCGCGGTAGTTGATCTTGCGGCAGGCTTCGGCACAACGCTCGCCGATCTTGGCGATCAGCTTGCGGTCGACGCCCGGTGCGGGCGCTTCTTCGATCACCTTCTGGTGGCGGCGCTGCATGGAGCAGTCGCGCTCGCCAAGGTATACCGCACAGCCGTGCTGGTCGGCCAGCACTTGGATCTCGATGTGGCGCGGGTTCTCCAGGAACTTCTCCATGTACACCATGGGATTGTTGAAGGCCGCCTGTGCTTCGGTCTTGGTCATGGTCACGGCATTGAGCAGCGCAGCCTCGGTGTGCACCACGCGCATGCCGCGCCCGCCGCCGCCACCGGAGGCTTTGATGATCACCGGATAACCGATGAACTTGGCGATCTTGATGATCTCGGCCGGGTCATCAGGCAGTGCGCCGTCCACGCCGGGTACGCAGGGCACGCCGGCTTTCTTCATGGCGTTCTTGGCGGAGACCTTGTCGCCCATCAGGCGGATTGTCTCGGCGCGCGGACCGATGAACACGAAGCCGGATTTCTCGCAACGCTCGGAGAAGTCGGCGTTCTCGGACAGGAAGCCGTAGCCGGGATGGATGGCCTGCGCGTCGGTGACTTCCGCCGCGCTGATGATGGCGGGGACACTCAGATAACTCAGGCTGGAAGAAGCCGGACCGATACATACCGACTCGTCGGCCAGTTTCACGTATTTCGCTTCGGCGTCCGCCTCGGAGTGCACGGCGACGGTCTTGATGCCCATCTCGCGGCACGCGCGCTGGATACGCAGCGCGATCTCGCCGCGATTGGCGATAAGGATCTTTTCAAACATAACGGGTTTCTCCGGCGCGGACGTTCTGGGTTTGCGTTCGAACACGGCCATGATGCGTTAACCGACGATGAACAGCGGCTGGCCGAATTCGACCGGCTGACCATTCTCGACCAGCACTGCTTTGATGACGCCGCCCTTGTCGGTATCGATCTCGTTCAACAGTTTCATCGCTTCGATGATGCACAAGGTGTCGCCGGCATTCACGGTGGAGCCGATATCGACGAAAGACTTGGCACCAGGGGAAGGGGCGCGGTAGAAAGTGCCGACCATCGGCGACTTGACCACGTGTCCTTCAGGCTGGGCGGGCTCAGCGGGTGCGGCAGCCACTGGCGCGGCGGCCGGTGCGGGTGCGTGCTGCGGCGCGGCGGCATACATATGATGCTGCATGGGCGCGGCAACGGAGCTGGCGCGCGAGATGCGCACATGCTCTTCGCCTTCGGTCAGTTCCAGCTCGGCGATGCCCGAGTTCTCCACCAGTTCGATCAGTGTCTTCAGTTTGCGCAGATCCATTTTTTAGCTCCTTACAGAATGTTGTAGTGCGAATTGCAAAGCGAGTTCGTAACCGGTTGCCCCCAAGCCGCTGATGACGCCGACCGCGATGTCCGAGAAGTACGATTCCTTGCGGAACGCCTCGCGGGCGAACACGTTGGAAAGGTGCACCTCGACGAAAGGGATGGCGACCGCCGCCAGCGCATCGCGCAAGGCGACGCTGGTGTGGGTGAATGCGGCCGGGTTGATGATGACGAAGTCGGTGCCGTCGACACGCGCCTGCTGCACGCGGTCGACCAGCATGCCTTCGGTATTGCTCTGGAAGTAGTCCAGTTTGGCGCCGCTCTTTTCAGCTTGTGCCGCCAATTTGATGTTAATTTCATCCAACGTGACGCGACCATACACCTCTGGCTCGCGCGTGCCGAGCAGGTTCAGGTTGGGGCCGTGAAGAACGAGGATGTGTTTCATGGCGCGCAGTTTGCCGCAAAATGGGGAACTTTGTCCATCATTTCGGTGAAGTTGAGCGGAATCATAGTCATAGACCAGCCCGGGCGAGCGACGCGCCGAACTGCTGCGCATCCTGATAGCCGATCACGCGCAGATCGGCTTGCTCGCGACCTTGCTTGTCGAAGAATAGGATGGCGGGCGGGCCGAACAGCTGGAAGCGCTGTAGCAGGGCTTTGTCGTCCGCGTCATTGGCGGTGACGTCGGCTTGCAACAGCAGCGCTTTGCTCATGCGCGCATGGATGGCCGGGTCACTGAAGGTGAATCGCTCCATCTCCTTGCACGAGATACACCAGTCGGCATAGAAGTCCAGCATCACCACCTTGCCCTGAGTTTGCGCCAGGCGTGCTTCGAGCGCGGCGAGGCTTTTCACGCGCTCGAAAAGCTTGGCCTCGGCGGGTGCGGCAACCCCGGCCGTGTTTGGCAGTGTGCCCAGCGGGCGCAGGATGTCGCGCGCGCCGGACAGTGCGCCGATCAGATAGGCCACGCCCAGCAGCAAAGAGAGAATGCCGAGCGCTTTGCCCAGTTTCTTGATGCCACGCGCATTGCTGGGCAGCGGGTCGAGCGCATGCAGATGGATGGCGCAGAAGATCAGCAGTACCGCCCAGGCCAGCATCTGCGCGGCGAGCGGGATGACCGGCGACACGATCCAGATCGCCAGTGCCAGCATCAGCACGCCGAAGAAGCGCTTCACCGATTCCATCCACGGCCCGGCCTTGGGCAGCAAGGTGCCTGCCGAAGTACCGATGATCAGCAATGGCACGCCCATACCCAGGCCCATCGCGAACAGGGCGCTGCCACCCAGCACAGCATCGTGCGTCTGGCTGATGTAGAGCAGGGCGCCTGCCAGAGGCGCGGCGACACAGGGCCCCATGATGATGGCGGACAAGGCACCCATGGCGAACACGCCGGTGAGGTGGCCGCCATGCAGCTTGTTGCTGGTGTCGGTCAGTCTGCTTTGCAGTGCGGCGGGCAGTTGCAGCTCGTACAGGCCGAACATGGACAGCGACAGCACGACAAAGATGGCGGCGAAACTGCCCAGCACCCAGGGCGTCTGCAAAGCATTGGAGATCAGCGCGCCGGAATAACCGGCCGCCACACCCGCCACCGCATAGGTGATGGCCATGCCCAGCACATAGGCCAGCGACAGCAGGAATGCGTGTGTGTGGGTGATCTTGTGGCCGCGCCCGACGATGATGCCGGACAGGATGGGGATCATCGGGAACACGCAGGGGGTGAGCGAGAGCAGCAGGCCGAACCCCAGGAAGCTGACCACGATCAGCCAGAAGTTGCCGTCCTTGAACAGGCGTGCGATCTGCGAGTTCTCATCCTCGGTTGGCGGGGAAACGGCCGACGCGGGGTTGCTGACGGTCGTCACCAGATCGAGCGTGAGGGTCTTCTCGATGGGCGGATAGCACAGGCCATCATCGCTGCATCCCTGATAACTGGCGTTCAGCACCAGCGGCAGTTTTGGATCGACTCCTTGCAGTGCGATCTCGGCCTGGAAACTATTGTGGAACACTTTCATCACGCCGAAGTTAGGGTCGTTCTTTGCTTCGCCCTCCGGCAGTGACACCTGCGCGATCTTGGCGGATCCTTCGCCCAGGCTGAAGGTGGTCTTGTCGCGATACAGGTAATAACCGGGGGTGATGTTGAAGCTGGCAATCAGGGTGCGCTGATCGAGCGGGCGTACTTCCAGCGAGAACGCCTGATCCGGCGGCAGGAATTTGGGCTTGCTGCCGAAGGAGAGCATGTCGGCTTGCGCCAACGGTGTGATGCTTAACAATGCGATCAATAACAGACGACGTATCATTCTTAGTGGCTCCCGTTATCCTTGGTTTCCTGAGTCACCCAATCCAGATAGGCTGGCAATCCAGCCGTCACCGGCAAGGCAACGATCTCCGGCACATCATAGGGATGCATGGTGCGTAAAGTCGCTTCCAGTCGCGCATAAGCTTCACGGGTGGTCTTGATCAGCAGGGGCACTTCACCCGCACGCTCTACTTTGCCTTGCCAGCGATAGACCGACGTACATTCGGCCAGTACATTCACGCAGGCAGCGACGCGGGCTGTGACCAGCGCTTCAGCGATACGTTCCGCGGTGGCGCGATCCGGCAAGGTGGTGACCACCAGCAAGACTTCGCTCATCGCGCACCCGCCCGCGCGCAGCGCACTCCCAGCTGCAGTAGCTCGTCCCATACATCGCCCTGGCGCAAACCTTTAACCAGACGATCGATCTGTGCTGCCTGTTTCAATGCGCGTTCGGCGAAGGTCGGATTGAAACGGCGTGCCGCGCGTTCCACCAGTTTTTGGCGGATGCCCCACACACGCGCATCGCGCAAGGCACCGGACAGATTGCCGCCCTGCTGCACCGCGCGCGACACTTTGGCCAGCGCGCGGATATCCTCTGCCACGGCCCACAGGATCAGGACTGTCGCCGTACCTTCGGCGCGCAGACCTTCGAGGATGCGCACATAACGTTCCGCATCGCCCGCCAGCATCGCTTCTGACAGTTTGAACACGTCGTAACGTGCCACATCCATCACCGAGTCCTTCACCTGCTCGAAGCTGAGCGGCCCGGCCGGGAACAACAAGGCAAGTTTCTGTATCTCCTGGAAGGCAGCGAGCAGGTTACCTTCCACCTTCTGTGCCAGAAAGGCCAGGGTGTCTGCATCCGCACTTTGCTCCTGACGCTTCAATCGCCCGGCGATCCATATGGGCAGCGCATTGATGGACACCTCATCCGCGCTGATCACGGTGGCATGCTGCGCCAGCGCTGTGAACCATTTGCTCTTCATCGCCGTGCCGTCGAGTTTGGGCAGCGAGATCAGCGTCAAGGTGTCGGCGTTCAGATTTCCGCAGTGTTCCTGCAAGGCTTGCGCGCCTTCCACGCCGGGCTTACCGCCCGGGATGCGCAGGTCGATTACCTTGCGCGCCGAGAACAGCGACATGCTCTGCGCGCTATTGCGCAGTGCCGACCATTTGAAGCCCTGGTCGGCTATCAACACCTCGCGTTCATCGTAGCCGGCTGCGCGCGCGGCTGCGCGTATCGCATCGGCCGCCTCGATGGCGAGCAACAAAGCTTCACCGTGGATCACATACAGCGAACCCAAGCCCTTGGCCAGATGACGCGGCAAATCTTCGCTGGAGATGTTCATGGGCCGTAGGTTTATTCCAGCGGCTGCGGTTTGGCCCGCATCAGGCGACGCACGGTCTGCGCCACGGCATCGGCGCGCATGTCCTTGTACAACTGCGCCTCTTCCTGCTCCTTGGCCAGGATCAGCGCGTCGTCATAAGACAACACACGGTTCAGTTGCACATCGTCCGGCGGCAGCCACTCGACTTGTTGCAGATCATAGGCGCGCATGGAGACGCGATAGCTCAACTGGTACTCGCGCACACGACCGCTGCCGGACAGTGACAGGATCTGCTTGCCGACATTCTCTGAAACGATCTCCAGGATCAGTTCAGCCTGGTCTGACGTCGCGACCGGCTCCATCTTGCTCCGGCTCAGGGTGCGGCGCAGTTCGGCGACGAAGGGTGTCTCCCCTTGCGATTTGATATAGAGCGAGTTGAAACCGAAGCGCACATCCTGCAGGTCACTGCCGCGCAGATGGAAACCGCACGCGGCCAGCGTCAGCAGCGAGAGGGACAGCATGATGTTGCGCAGGGATGTCATATCAAGCCACCACGTTGACCAAACGACCCGGCACCACGATGACCTTCTTCGCGGTCGCGCCTTCCAGATGACGCTGCACGGCCTCGTGCGCCAGTGCGAGCTGTTCGATGCTGGCCTTGTCCGCGTCCTTGGAGACCATCAGTTTGCCGCGCAACTTGCCGTTCACCTGGATCATCAGCTCGATCTCGTCCTGCACCAGCGCGGCCGGATCGGCCTTGGGGAAGGTCTGTTCGCGTAGCTGGCTACCGGGACGCAATGCGGTCCACAACGATTCGGAGATGTGCGGCACGATGGGGTTGAGCAACAGCACTGCGTTCTCCAGCACTTCCTGCGCGACGCTGCGTGCGACAGGTGTGTCTTCGTCGAACTTGCCCAACGCATTGAGCAGCTCCATGGTCGCGGCGATGGCGGTGTTGAAGGTCTTGCGGCGACCGTAGTCATCGTCGATCTTCTGGATGGTCTGGTGCAACTGCAAACGTATGGCTTTCGCGGCGGCACTCAATTCGCCATCTTTATATGCGGCGACCACGCCTTGCTCGACATGGTCATGCACTGCCTTCCACACGCGCTTGAGGAAACGGAACGAACCTTCGACACCGGCATCCGACCATTCCAGTTGCTGGTCGGGTGGCGCGGCGAACATCATGAACAGGCGCGCGGTGTCGGCACCGTAGGCGTCGATGATGGCCTGCGGGTCGACGCCGTTGTTCTTGGACTTGGACATCTTCTCGGTGCCGCCGATGATCACCGGCTGGCCGTCGGTCTTCAGCGTGGCACCCAGCGGGCGCGCCTTGGCATCGACTTCTACATCCACCTCGGCCGGGTTGATCCACAACTTCTTGCCGCCATCGAGATCGCGGTAGAACGTCGGCGCGACCACCATGCCTTGCGTCAGCAGGTTCTTGAACGGCTCGTCGCCCTGTACCAGACCTTCGTCACGCATCAGCTTGTGGAAGAAACGCGCATAGAGCAGGTGCAGGATGGCGTGCTCGATACCGCCGATGTATTGATCCACCGGCAACCATTTATCGGCGGCTGCTTTGTCGACCATGGCGGTGTCGCATTGCGGGCTGGCGTAACGCGCGTAATACCAGCTCGACTCCGCGAAGGTGTCCATGGTGTCGGTCTCGCGCCGTGCCTTACCGCCGCATTGCGGGCAGCTGCATTCGTAGAACTCGGGCATCTTCGCCAGCGGGGAACCCGCGCCATCCGGCACCACGTCCTCCGGCAGCACCACCGGCAACTGTTCGTCCGGCACGGCCACATCGCCGCAAGTCGGGCAGTGGATGATGGGGATGGGGCAGCCCCAGTAGCGCTGGCGCGAGATGCCCCAGTCGCGCAGGCGGTATTGCGTCTTCTTCTCGCCCAAGCCTTTGGCGGCGAGATCGACAGCGATGGCGTCCACGGCAGCGTCGTGGCCGAGTCCGTCGTATTTGCCAGAATTGATACAAACACCACGCTCCTTGTCGCCGTACCACTCGGCCCATGCATCGGTGGAGAAGGTCTCGCTCGCGACCTGAATGGATTGCTTGATCGGCAGATCGTATTTCTTTGCGAAACCGAAATCGCGCTCGTCATGCGCCGGCACGGCCATCACAGCGCCTTCGCCGTAACCCATCAGCACATAGTTGCCGACCCACACCGGCACTTGCTCGCCGGTCAGCGGGTGGGTGACCTTGAGGCCGGTGTCCATGCCCTTCTTTTCCATGGTGGCGATGTCGGCTTCGGCCACGCTGCCGAGCTTGCATTCGTCGATGAAGGCGGCGAGCGCAGTGTTGTTCTGCGCGGCGAGTGCCGCCAGCGGGTGTTCCGCCGCCACGGCGACGAAGGTCACGCCCATGATGGTGTCGGCACGGGTGGTGTACACCCAGAGTTTTTCGCCAGTACCGTAGGGGAAGGCGAAGCGCACGCCGTAGCTCTTGCCGATCCAGTTGGCCTGCATGGTCTTGACCTGCTCTGGCCAGCCGTCGAGCTGGTCGAGGTCGCCCAGTAGTTGATCGGCGTACTGGGTGATGCGGAAGAAATACATGGGGATGTCGCGTTTTTCCACCACCGCGCCGGAGCGCCAGCCGCGGCCGTCGATCACTTGCTCGTTGGCCAGCACGGTGTTGTCCACCGGGTCCCAGTTCACCACGGAGGTCTTCTTATATATGACACCCTTTTTGAACAGGCGGGTGAACAGCCATTGTTCCCAGCGGTAATAGTCCGGCTTGCAAGTGGTCACTTCGCGCGACCAGTCGACCCCCAAGCCCAGCGACTTCAACTGCTGCTTCATGTAGTCGATGTTGGAATAGGTCCAGGCGGCGGGCGGCACGTTGTTGGCCATCGCCGCGTTCTCGGCCGGAAGGCCGAAAGCGTCCCAGCCCATGGGCTGCATCACGTTGTAGCCCTTCATCTGGTGATAACGGCTCAACACGTCGCCGATGGTGTAGTTGCGCACATGGCCCATGTGCAGCTTGCCCGAGGGGTAGGGGAACATGGACAGGCAATAGTATTTGGGTTTGTTGCTGTGCTCGTCGGCCTTGAAAGCCTGAGTGGCCTCCCACTGTTGCTGGGCGGCGGCTTCGATGTCTTTGGGTGAATAGTGCTGTTGCATGGTCGGGGGATTGAATGGCTGGAAATTGCAGGTTCGGCATTATAGCGACATCGCAGGTGCGCCGCCCGCACCTCGCTACCGGAACCGAAACAAGGTAGAATCGCGCTCCAAAAATTTTATCCATATCGTTTTCAGGAGAGAGAACCTATGTCCGTCAAGCACCCCGTCATCGCCGTAACCGGTTCGTCCGGCGCAGGCACCACCACCGTCAAACGCGCGTTCGAGAACATTTTCCGCAGAGAAAAGATCAAGGCCGCCGTGATCGAAGGCGACAGCCTGCATAGCCTGGACCGCATGGCCTTCCGCGCAGCGGCAGCCGAAGCCACCAAGGCGGGCAACAACAGCTTCAGCCATTTCGGCCCCGAGGCCAATCACTTCGACAAGATCGAAGAGATGTTCAAGCAATACGGCGATACCGGCATGTGCAAGCGTCGCTACTACGTGCACAGCGAGCCGGAAGCCGTCGAGCACAACAAGCACTTCGGCCTGACCGACCTGACACCCGGCGTGTTCACACCCTGGGAAGACATCGAAGCCGGCTCTGACCTGTTGTTCTACGAAGGTCTGCACGGTCTGGTCAAGAATGAAGCCAAGGGCGTCGACGCGGGTAAGTATGTCGACCTCGGCATCGGCGTGGTGCCGGTGGTCAACCTCGAGTGGATCCAGAAGATCCATCGCGACAAGGCCGAGCGAGGCTATTCCGCCGAAGCGACCGTGGACACCATCATGCGTCGCATGCCGGACTACATCAAATACATCACCCCGCAGTTCACACACACTGACATCAACTTCCAGCGTGTGGCGACCGTGGACACATCCAATCCTTTCATCGCGCGCGACATCCCGACACCGGACGAAAGCTTCGTGGTCATCCGTTTCCGCAATCCGAAAGGCGTGGACTTCCCGTACTACCTGTCCATGATCCCGAACTCGTTCATGTCCCGTGCCAATACCATGGTGGTGCCCGGCGGCAAGATGAGCCACGCGATGGAGATCATCCTCTCGCCGATCATGCACGAGATGATTGAGAAGAAGAACAAGTAAGCAACATTGTTCTAAGCGTCACCAAGGCGGGGAAGCAGAAATGCTTCCCCGTTTTGTTTGGGGGAAATCGTGTGCTTGCCTGTGGGATAATCCAGCGATGAATTCTTCTCTGCTTGCCGGCCTCAATCCCGAACAACGCGCCGCCGTCGAACTCCCCGCCCAGTCCGCCCTGATACTGGCCGGTGCGGGCAGCGGCAAGACGCGCGTGCTGACCACGCGCATCGCCTATCTCATCAGCACCAGCCAGGTGTCGCCGTCGGGTCTGTTGGCAGTGACCTTCACCAACAAGGCGGCCAAGGAGATGGTGACGCGTTTGTCTGCGATGCTGCCTATCAATACGCGAGGCATGTGGATAGGCACCTTCCACGGCCTGTGCAACCGCATGCTACGCGCGCACCATCGCGAAGCGAATCTGCCGCAGACCTTCCAGATCCTCGACTCGGGCGACCAGCTCTCCGCCATCAAGCGCCTGATGAAGGCGATGAATGTGGACGACGAGAAATATCCGCCGCGCGAGATGCAGCACTTCATCAGCGGCAACAAGGAGCAGGGCCTGCGCGCACACGAGGTGGAAGCCTACGATCCCTACACACGCCGAAAGGTGGAAGTGTTCGCAGAATACGACGCGCAATGCCAGCGCGAAGGCGTGGTGGATTTCTCCGAATTGCTGCTGCGCTGCTATGAGTTGCTGGCGCGCAATCAGGCGCTGCGCGAGCACTATCAGGATCGTTTCAAACATATTCTGGTGGATGAGTTCCAGGACACTAATCCCTTGCAGTACCGCTGGCTGAAGTTACTGGCGGGGCAGAGCAATGCGCTCTTTGCCGTGGGTGATGACGACCAATCCATCTACGCTTTCCGTGGTGCCAACGTGGGCAACATGCAGGAACTGTTGCGTGACTTCCATGTGGAGTCGGTCATCAAGCTGGAGCAGAACTACCGCTCGCACGGCAACATCCTAGACGCGGCCAACGCGCTGATCGCCAACAACCGCGAGCGCCTCGGCAAGAACCTGTGGACCGATGCCGACAAGGGTGAGCAGATCCGCGTGTACGAAGCGGGCACCGATGTGGACGAGGCCGCCTTCATCGTCGAGGAGATCAAGCAACTCAGCCGCGAGGGCGTGCACCTCACCGAGATGGCTTTGCTGTATCGCTCCAATGCGCAGTCGCGCGTGCTGGAACATGCGCTGGTGTCGGCGGGCTTGTCGTATCGTGTGTATGGCGGCCTGCGCTTCTTCGAGCGGCAGGAGATCAAACACGCGCTGGCCTACCTGCGCTTGATGGAGAACACCGACGACGACAACGCCCTGCTGCGCATCATCAACTTCCCCACGCGCGGCATCGGCGCGCGCAGCATCGAACAGTTGCAGGAAGCGGCCAAGCAATACAACACAACCTTGTGGGATGCGGCGGCGCGTGCGGGCGGCAAGGTGACGGCCTTCGTCGGCATCATCGAAGCGCTGCGCAGTGCGACCAAGGGGCTGCCGCTGCCAGAGATCATGGAGCACGTGCTGGAACACAGCGGGCTGGTGGCGCACTACCAGAACGAGACCGGTGCCAAGAAGCGTGAGGCGCAGGAGCGGCTGGAGAACCTGAACGAACTGATCAGCTCGGCTGCGCTGTTCGTGCATGAGAACGAGGACGACAGTCTCACGGCCTTCCTCACCCATGCCACGCTGGAATCGGGCGAGCATCAGGCGGGCGACAGCGAGGACGCGCTGCATCTGATGACGGTGCATGCCGCCAAGGGGCTGGAGTTCCACACCGTGTTCATCACTGGCCTGGAAGAGGGATTGTTCCCGCACCAGAACAGCATCGACAACGGCGACCTCGACGAGGAGCGCCGACTGATGTATGTGGCGATCACGCGCGCACGTCGCCGTTTGTATCTCACCTTCGCGCAGAGCCGCATGCTGCACGGGAAGACGCACTACGGTCTGGTGTCCAGCTTCCTGCGCGAGTTGCCGGAAGAACTGTTGCACTGGATCACGCCGCGTTTCACCGCGCGCAAGACTTTCGACTCCGGTCGCCGCGAGACGGAAAGCTATGTGTCCGCGTTTGGTGGTGCGCCCAGCATCCCCGCGCCGCCTTCGCCCAAATCTGCATGGCGCATCGGCCAGCAGGTGTTCCACCAGAAGTTCGGCGAGGGCGTGGTGACGGATAGCGAAGGCAGCGGCAACGAAGGCCGCGTGCAGGTCAACTTCAAACGCGCCGGCAGCAAGTGGCTGGCGCTCGAATATGCCAAGCTCACGCCCATCTGATGCGCGGCTGCGTCTGATCGCGGAAAGCTATCAGCGACTCACAGGCAAGCAGCTGCTGCAGGCATTGCCGGAAGAAGCCGAGGCATTGCGGCAAGCGCTGTGGGAAGCGCCGTTCGCCATCGTCGCCCACGGCACCGAGGCCGATCCCATCTTCTTCTATGGCAACCGCTATGCCTTGCAGCAGTTCGAGATGAGTGCGGAGGAGTTCGCACAACTGCCTTCACGTCTATCTGCTGAAGCTGTGGCGCAGCAAGCGCGCGAGCAGGCATTGGCCAAGGTCGCGCAACAGGGTTACATCGACGGCTATTCCGGTGTGCGTGTGGCAAAGAGCGGTCGCAGATTCCACATCGCAGATTGCACGATCTGGAATCTGCTTGATGCACAGGGCGGGCATCAGGGGCAGGCGGCGATATTTATAGTGCAGGACAAGGTTACAACCTAGGAGAGTGGTGATGAGTAAATCGTACAAAGAGATCACGCGCGGTATCAGCAAGGAATTGACCACCTTCCGCAAAGAAGCGCAGGCGCCGATGGCAGGATTCGACACCATGGCAATATCCGCCATGGCGGAAGGTGTGTTGAGTGCGCTGCAGAAAGAATTGATCGCCACCGCCATCGCTGTTTCGACACGCTGCGAAGGCTGCATCGGCTTTCATGTCAGGGGATTGGTGAAGCTGGGCGCGACACGTGAACAGATCAATGAGATGCTGGCGGTGGCGGTGTATATGGGCGGTGGCCCATCCTTGATGTATGCGGCAGAAGTGCTGGCCGCATACGAAGAGTTCATTCAAGCCTGAGCGGCGGCAACATTTTCGGGTGGCGGAAACTTCGCCACCAGCTTGTCCGGCAGTTCGCCTTTCTGCGCCATCGAAAAAGCGGAGAACGCCATCACCGAGGTGACCAGCACGATGATCAGCGTTGGCATCAGCGCGATACGGGTGAGCGCCGTCCAGATGATGCTCGCCATGTGTGGGTCGTTCGATATCTGGCTGAGCAGCCAGGCGATCAGGATCAGCGAGGCCGAGACGGCATAACCGATGATCAATATGCGGCAGCGCGTCCACGCCAGTCGCCAGTGCATCTGCACGAACCACACCGTATCCTGTTTACCGCGCCAGTTGATGTAGGCCATCAGTGCGCCCGAGCAGAACAGCGGAATCAGCAGACTGATCATGCCCAGCTTCATGCCCAGCACGGCAGGTGTCATGAACAGGTCGAAGGCGAACAGGCCGACGATGAACACGTTGTGCGGGCTCTGCGCCAGCCGTCTGGCTTCGGGGCTGGGATTGAAATTCATTGCACCGTCTCCGTTTCGACCTTGATGGCCGCTTGGTTGGTCTCATCCAGCCATGGGAAGATGTTGCGATAGCTGACATACAGCGAGGTCAGGCCCAGCGGCAGCAACAGCAGCATGCCGATGCCGAACGGCAGGATGCCGAGCAGCATGGTGAGCACCTGCATGATCAGGCTGTACACGGTGTAAGGAATGATGTTGCGCAGTGTGCCGGCGAAGCTGGCCTTTAAAGCGAGCCATGGCGAGATGCCGCTGAAGAACACCAGGATGGGCGCGTATTGCCAGGCCACCACCAGTGCCAGCATGAGCGTCAATCCGATCAGCACGGCCAGCGAGACACGGCTGTCGCCGCCCGCGATGGCCTGCATCAGCTTCTGTGAGTCCTCGGCACTGTGCATCTGTTCCATCAGCGCGGCGAACGACTCGCCGCCCACGGTCACCATCACAGTCGAGGCGAACAACATACCCAGCATCAGGAACGCACCCAGTGCGACCAGACTGGAAGTGTGTTTTTTGAAACCGGCCAGCAACATGGCAGGTGCCACCTTCTCGTTCTCTTCCAGCGCGCGGCAGATGTTCATGTATCCGGCCAGCATGATGGGCATCAGCGCCACCGCAAGCAAAGGCCCGATCAGCGGCAGCATCAGCGCTACGAACACTGACAGCAGACACAGGATAGCGCTGCTGATGCTGAGCAGCGGATTGCGCATCAGAAGTTGAAAGCCCTGTTTGACCCAGGTCCAGCCGCGCGCGGCTTCGAGTTTGCGTATCTCCATGGTTGTCTCCTATAGCCAGACCGGACGGTCAGTGGCGATGTGATTGCGCAGGATGCGCTCGAACACGGCCGGATCATGCGCGTTGACCATCTCGCCATCACGCGGCAGGTGCAGGTCGTACAGGCGCGAGATCCAGAAGCGCAGCGCGGCCAGACGCAAGGTCATCGGCCATGCGCCGGCTTCGGCTGTCGTGAACGGGCGCACTGCATGGTAGGCGCGCAGGAATTCTCCGGCGCGTGTGACATCGAGATGCCCGTCCGTCTGCATGCACCAATCGTTGAGCGTGATTGCCACGTCATACAACAGCACATCCGTGCAGGCGAAATAGAAATCGATGAGGCCGCCGACGCGGTCGTCTTCCATCAGCACGTTGTCGCGGAACAGGTCGGCATGGATCACACCGCGCGGCAGATCGGCGTTTTCGCGTGCGGCATGCAAAGCGACTTCATCCGCCAGCAACTGTGCCGCCTCCTGTGGCAGGAATCTTGCGACTTGCTGCGAGGCAGCCGCGCGCCAGGCCGCGCCGCGCGGATTTTCCATCGCTTCGCCGAAACTCTGTCCGGCGATGTGCATCTGTCCCAGCATCGCGCCTACGGCCGCGCATTGCGCGACGCCCGGCTGCGTGACCGATTTGCCCGACAGGCGGCTGACGATGCAGGCCGGCTTGCCGTTCAGTTCTCCGAGGAAGCGGTTGTCGCGGTCGGCCACCGGTGCCGGGCAGGGGATGCCGTGCCGCGCCAGATGCGACATCAGGTTGAGATAGAACGGCAGCTCGTCGGGCGTGAGTTTCTCGAACAGCGTCAGCACGAAGCGGCCGTTGCCGGTGGTGACGAAGTAGTTGGTGTTCTCGATGCCGGCCGGGATACCCTGCAGTGCCTGCAGGGTGCCCAGCGAATAATGGGAAAGCCAATGCGTGATGTCTGCTTCAGAGACACTGGTGAAAACTGCCATGCCTGTGTCCTGTCAGAAGGTCTTGATGATCCATTGCGGCACGCGCAGGCCGGAATCCAGATTGTCCTGGCGCGCGAACTTGCCGTCGCCGCGCTCGTCGATCAGGTAATAGGGCGGGCCGTACTTCGGGGTGATCTTGATCATGTACAGCTTGCCGTGCGAACGATATTCCTCGATCAGCGTATCGGACTGCGGGGTGATGGTCACCTCGGGCGTGGTGTCGGTCTCGGCGTGGACGTTCAGGCCGATACATAACAGGATGAGCAGGGTAAGGATGCGCATGATGGGGGTCCGTTCAGTGAGGTGTGCGATTCTACGTTAAAGATTGAGCTGCATCTCGCGTTCCGCGGGAGAAGGCTCGAAGCCGCGCGTCTCGTAATGCTTGAAGATGGCAGCCACCACCTGTTCCGGTTCATCGATGACCTGGACCAGATCGAGGTCGCCGGGGCCGATCACCTTCTCTTCCAGCAGCGTGGTTCTGAACCATTCCACCAGACCGCCCCAGAACTTGCTGCCGACCAGGATGATGGGCATGCGCCGCGTCTTGCCGGTCTGCACCAGCGTCAGCGCTTCCATCAGCTCGTCCAGCGTGCCGAAGCCGCCGGGCATCACCACATAGGCGCTGGCGAACTTCACGAACATCACCTTGCGCGTGAAGAAGTGGTGGAAGGTCTGGCTGATGTTCTGGTAGGGGTTGTTGTGCTGCTCATGCGGCAACTGGATGTTGAGACCGACGCTGGGCGACTTGCCGTAGAACGCGCCCTTGTTGGCTGCTTCCATGATGCCGGGGCCGCCGCCTGAGATGACCGAGAATCCGGCGTCCGACAGCAGGCGCGAGATCTCTTCGGTCAATTGGTAATAGGGATGCTCATGCGGTGTGCGCGCGCTGCCGAAGATGCTCACCGCCGGATGGATGTTGTTCAGGCGTTCGGTCGCTGAAACGAATTCTGACATAATGCCGAACACCCGCCAGGACTCCTTCGATTGCATCAATTCGGGCGATTGTGCCGGCGGCAGTTTCATATCGTTGTTCATTGCGGATCCCTAATTATGAAAACCCTGTTGTTGGTGGACGGCTCGTCCTATCTCTACCGCGCATTCCATGCCATGCCCGATCTGCGTAGCCCGCAGGGTGAACCCACCGGTGCCATACAGGGCGTGCTCAACATGCTGCGACGTCTGCGAACCGACTACCCGGCGGATTATAGCGCCTGCGTGTTCGACGCGAAGGGCAAGACGTTTCGCGACGATTGGTTCCCGGAATACAAGGCAAACCGCCCGTCCATGCCGGACGACCTGCGCGCGCAGGTCGAGCCGCTGCACGAAGTGGTGGCGGCCGCCGGCTGGAACATCCTGATGGTGGACGGTGTGGAAGCCGATGACGTGATCGGCACGCTGGCACGCGAGGCTTCGCGCAATGGCGCGCGCTGCATCATCTCCACCGGCGACAAAGACCTCACGCAACTGGTTGACGACCACACGCTGTGGGTCAACACCATGAGCGAAGAGAAGCTGGACATCGCCGGCGTCACCGCGAAGTTCGGCGTGCCACCCGAACGCATCATCGATTACCTCGCGCTGGTCGGCGACACCGTGGATAACGTCCCCGGCGTTGCGAAGTGCGGACCCAAGACCGCCGTCAAATGGCTCACAGAATACGGCTCGCTGGACAACCTCATCGCGCACGCTGACGAAGTGAAAGGCGCGGTCGGCAACAACCTGCGCGAGGCACTGGCATGGCTGCCGATGGGCAAGCAACTGGTCACCGTGAAATGCGACGTGGCGCTGGACAAGCGTTTCGACGAGCTGGTCGCCCCCGTCGCCGACACCGAAAAGCTGAAGGCCATGTATGAGCACTTCGGCTTCCGCAGCCTGATGCGCGAATTGACCGGCGAAGCATCTGCTCCGAAGCCGCGTACCACACCCAGCGTTGCGCAGCGCGACTTCACGCAAGCCGAAGCCCCGCAAGACCTGTTCCAGAACGACACCTCGAATTACCAAGCCATCCTCACTGAAGCCCAACTCGATGTCTGGCTGGCAAAACTGCTGGTCGCCCCCTTGGTGAGCCTGGACACCGAAACCACCGGCCTCGACCCCATGGTCGCGCAACTGGTTGGTATTTCGCTGTCGATCACGCCGCACGCCGCCGCCTACATCCCGCTGGCGCACAACTATCCCGGTGCGCCGGATCAGATCGGTTTCGACCGCGCGCTGGAAATGCTCCGCCCTTGGCTGGAAAGCGACGCGCACAAGAAGCTGGGACAGAACCTGAAATACGACCAGCACATCTTCGCCAACCACGGTATCGCCCTGCGCGGCATCGCCGAAGACACACTGCTGCAATCCTACGTGCTGGAATCGCACAAGCCGCACGAGATGGGAAATCTCGCGCTGCGTCATCTCGGCATGAGCACCATCAGCTACACCGATGTGGCTGGCAAGGGCGCGAAGCAGATCGGCTTCGATCAAGTCGATGTCGAAACGGCCACCAAGTACGCCGCAGAAGATGCCGACATCACCCTGCAACTGCACCAGACCCTGTCGCCGCAACTGCAAGGAAGATTGGCTGAGGTCTATCGAGACATTGAGATGCCGGTGCGTGAAGTGCTGTTCAAGATGGAACGCAACGGCGTGCTCATCGACAGCGGCAAACTGTCACGACAAAGCCACGAGTTGGGTCTGCGCTTGAACGAGATCGAGAAACAAGCATTCGAGTTGGCAGGCCAGCCGTTCAATCTCGCCTCACCCAAACAGTTGCAAGAGATCCTGTTCGACAAACTTGGCATCCCCTCCAAGAAGAAGACCGCCACCGGTGCGCGTTCCACCGACGAAGAAGTGTTGCAGGAACTCGCGCTCGACTACCCGTTGCCCAAACTGCTGCTGGAGCATAGGGGCATGGCCAAACTTAAATCCACCTACACCGACAAACTGCCGCTGATGGTGAACGCCAAGACAGGTCGCGTGCACACCAGCTACTCGCAAGCCGTAGCCGTCACCGGACGACTCTCGTCCAGCGACCCCAACCTGCAGAACATTCCCATCCGCACCCCCGAAGGCCGTCGCATCCGCGAAGCCTTCATCGCCCCGCCGAATTCGCGCATCGTATCCGCCGACTACTCGCAGATCGAACTGCGCATCATGGCGCACCTCTCCGGCGACGAAGGTCTGCTCAAAGCCTTCGCCAACGGTGAGGACATCCACCGTGCCACCGCCGCTGAAGTGTTCAGCGTGTCACTGAATGATGTGAGCAGCGAGCAGCGCCGCTACGCCAAGGTCATCAACTTCGGCCTCATCTACGGCATGTCCGCCTACGGCCTCGCCTCACAGCTCGGTATCGAGAACAGTGCCGCCAAGCAATACATCGACGTCTACTTCGCGCGTTACCCCGGCGTGAAGCGCTACATGGACGACACGCGCGAACAAGCCAAGGCGCAGGGTTTTGTTGAGACCTGGTTCGGGCGTCGTTTGTGGCTACCCGAGATCAACGGCGCGAACGGTATGCGCCGTCAGGCGGCTGAACGCGCGGCGATCAATGCGCCGATGCAGGGCACGGCGGCCGATCTCATCAAGCTCGCGATGATCGCGGTGCAGGATTGGCTGGAGCAGGAGAAGTTGCAAACCAAGATGATCATGCAGGTGCATGACGAACTGGTGTTGGAAGTGCCTGATGCTGAACTTTCGCGTGTGAAGGATAGGGTGCGGGAGTTGATGTGTGGGGTGGCTGACCTCAAGGTTCCACTTGAAGTGGGATTGGGGGAGGGGATGAATTGGGATGAGGCTCACTAAGTAGGTCGCCTCTCCTAACATCAAAGTCAACACCGTCGGGCTACCCCAGACGGTGTTGACTTTGATGTTGAAGATGTGCGCTCTTCGTTGAGCACGAACAGCTTCAGAAAATCACTTCGAACGAAGTGACCACAGATACAACTCCTCCACCTTCGCTCTAGCCCAAGGCGTCCTCCTCAAAAACTTCAAACTCGATTTCACACTCGGATCATGCGTGAAGCAACGGATCGGCACGGCATCAGCCATCGCTTCCCATCCCATACTCTCGGATAGTTGCGTGACGATCTTTTCCAGTGTGACGCCTTCCAATGTGGGGCGGTTCGCGGGTTTGGGTGGGGTGGTCATGCGCGGATTTTACAGGGGAACGGCGTGAGCTAGCGTTTACAATGCGAGCCCTGTTTCTATCAAGTACCTCCCATGACCGAACCTATCCGCCTTGCCAAACGTCTTGCCGAACTGACTGCGTGCTCGCGCCGCGAGGCGGAGCTGTATATCGCGGGTGGCTGGGTGAAGGTGGATGGGCAGGTGGTGGAGTTGCCGCAGTTCATGGTGACGGATCAGAAGGTGGAGCTCGATGCGGCGGCCAAGGCGGTGCCGGTGGAGACGGTGACTATCATGTTGCATCGGCCACTCGGTATGAGTGACGAGGCGGTGACGGCACTGCTGCGTGCGGATACGCAGGCGGAGGATGACCATTCCCATATCCGTGTGCTGCAACAACATTTCGTGCGCATGACGCCGTGCCTGCCGCTGGAGCCGAATGCGAGCGGTATGTCAGTGTTCACTCAGGACTTCCGCGTGTCACGCAAACTGGTGGATGGTGCGGCGACGGTGGAGCAGGAGTATGTCGCCGAGGTGTCGGGCGAGTTGTCTGAGGAAGGGCTGAAGCTGTTGAATCACGGGCTGACGTATAACGGCAAACCGTTGTCACCGGCTAAGGTCAGCCGCCAGAGCGAGACACGGCTACGCTTTGCCTTGAAGGGCGTGCGGCACGGGCAGATCGCGTTCATGTGCGACAGCGTCGGTCTGGAATTGTTGAGTTTGCGCCGTCTGCGCATCGGGCGTTTGTCTATGGGCAAGCTGCCAGCGGAGCAATGGCGTTATCTGGCACCGTATGAAAAGTTCTAAATCCGGGCTGGAGATGGATACGTTCTGTCTGTGGCAGGACGAAACGCTGGTGTTGAACATCCTGGGCCGGCCGCGCGCAAAGCAGACTAAATTGAGCAAAGGCATCGGCAATCAGCTGGAGATCCATGTCGCTGAGAATCCGGTGCACGGACGCGCCACGGCACATCTGGTGAAGTTTCTGGCGGGTGAGTTCGATGTGCCTGTGAAGTCGATCACGGTGGTGTTCGGGGTGTACAGCGTGAACAAGCAGTTGCGCATCAAGGCGCCGAATAAACTGCCTGCGGTGATTGCGAAGCGGCTGAACGCCGCTTCGAAGTGAATCAGCCGAAGATCTTCTTAAGGGTGTTGCCCAGCCAACCGCCGGAGGTGTCGGATTTCTTGATCTCGACGCCGAGCGAGTTCACCACGGCTTCAACATAGTCGGCATCGTCGCCCTTGATGTGGTTGACCAGCCAGATCTTCAGCATGGAGAGCAGTTCGGGGGCGACGTTTTCGCCATTGGCGGCGCGCTGCTGGAATTCGCCGACGCGCTTGGTGAATATCTCGTGCACGCGTTTATGTGCTTTGAAGAAGGGATAGTTCGCCTTCTCCTGCAGCTCTTCCTCGAAACTGAAGTGGGACAAGGTGTAGTCCACCAGTTCGCCCAGCACGTGGTTGATCACGGCGGTGTCTCCACCTTCGTTTGCGGTATTCAATTCGTTGATCAGATCGACGATGCGCCGATGCTGTTTGTCGATGACTTCGATACCCGTGTCCAGCTCATTGGACCAGTGCAGGTATGCCATAATCTCCTCCCGTCGATGTTGTCGAACGTAATAGTTTTTTTAACTGCGGGACGCATTCTTTACTACCCCTACTGCCGAGTCAACCAAAATGAGCCCGACCTATTTCATCGGGTATATCTGATGACCGCACTGTCATTTAGAACCAATCGTTCCTTGCTGCGCCGCTATCTGCTGGCGGGATATGTATTGATGATCGCGTACGCCAGCCTGTCCCCTTTTGCGGGTTGGCAGGCGTCGGCGCCGACCTTTGTGGAAGTGCTCGCTTCGCCGCTGAGCCAAGCCTACACGGCGTTCGACGCGGCAGCCAACTGGTTGGCCTATCTGCCGCTGGGTATGTTGCTGGCGCTCAATCTGGGTACGCGTTTCAAGCCAGGGCAGAGTGTGTTGCTCGCGACATTGGCCGCATTGCTGTTGTCGATGGCGATGGAATATCTGCAGACGTATCTGCCGATGCGGGCTGCGGCCAGTGTGGATGTGCTTACCAACGGACTGGGGGCGTTGTGCGGGGCTGTGCTGGCAGTGTGGATCGCGCCGCGGGCATGGTTCGCGCGCGCCACGCAGTGGCGTATCGAACTGTTCCAGCGCGGTGACGGGGTGGATTTCGGTCTGGCGCTGGTGATGCTGTGGATGTTCGCGCAGATCAATCCTTCGCTACCCATGCTGGGCAATGTGTTCCTCACCGAAGAAGCGGGGCGCATCGCGGCGTTCGCGCCGCCTCAATTCAGCATGTGGGCGAGTGCGGCGGTGGCCTGCAACCTGTTGCTGATCGGCTTGCTGTTGCAGACCCTGTTCCGCATCCGGCGTCACGTGGTGGCGGCATTGTTGTTGATGCTGAGCGTGGTGGCGCTGGGCAAGTTCATCACGGCGGCGGTGCTGTTGCGGTCCTGGGCCTTGATGCTGTGGTTGAACGGCGAGGCCGTGCTCGGGCTGCTGGCAGGGCTGGCACTGACGGGTGCCAGTTTCTGGTTGTCGCGTCCGGTGCTGCTGTGGGCGGCGGCGGCGGCGAGTGCCGTTTATCTGGCATTGGCGGCAGGGGTATTGGACAGCGCGGCACCTGCGGCCGCGATGCGCTTGTATCATTGGCACTACGGTCATCTGCGCAACTTCAACTGGATGTCGCAGATCGTTTCGGCGGTGTTCCCCGTGTTGCTGGTGATCTATCTGGCTTGGGCACGGCGCCGCATCATGAATGGGGAGGAGAGCGATAAATGACGCAGTATTTCGACAAGCATGTGTTCTTCTGCACCAATCAGCGCGAGGACGGCAGCGACTGCTGCAACAACCACGGTGCGCAGAAGGCGCGCGACTATGTGAAAGACAAGGTCAAGGCATTGGGCATCTCGGACCGGCAGAACAAGATCCGCATCAATTCCGCCGGATGTCTGGACCGTTGCGACGATGGTCCGGTGCTGGTGATCTATCCCGAAGGCACCTGGTACACCTTCGTCGACGAGAGCGATCTGGATGAGATCATCGAGGAGCATCTGCAACATGGCCGTGTGGTGGAGCGTTTGAAGATCTGATGGCAGTCGTATTGAAGAGCTTTGATCTGCAGGGCCCGGCAGGGCGGCTCGAAGGCGTGGCGCATCTGCCGGAGGGCGAACTGCGCGCGATCGCCGTGGTGGCGCATCCCTTACCCACTATGGGAGGCACGATGGAGAACAAGGTGGCGATGACGCTGGCCAAGACCTTCGCCGACATGGGCTGCGCATCCTTCCGCTTCAACTTTCGCGGTGTCGGCGCGAGCGACGGCGAATTCACCGGCGGCGAAGGCGAGACTGAAGACCTGATCGCGGTGGTGCGCTATGCGCAGGAGCAATTCGGCGGCGAACTGCCGCTGGTGTTGTCCGGTTTTTCTTTCGGCGGTTATGTCGCAGCGCGCGCAGCGCAGCGCTTGCAACCGCGACACTTGATCCTGGCCGCGCCTGCCGTCGGGCGTTTCGCGATGCCGGCCGTATCGGCCGACACATTGGTCGTACACGGTGAGCATGATGATGTGGTGCCGCTGGCTGATGCGCTGGAATGGGCGCGGCCGCAGCATCTGCCCATTGTGGTATTGCCGGCAGCAGAACATTTCTTCCACGGTCGGCTGACACAATTGCGCGATATCGTGAAGAAACATTTTTCCGGAGTTGAATTGTGAATCCAGTCATACAGGCCAAAGGTCTGCAAAAATCCTACGGCGGCCACCGCGTGGTGGACGGGCTCGATCTGTCCATCCACAAGGGCGAATGTTTCGGGCTACTTGGCCCCAACGGCGCGGGTAAGACCACCACGCTGCGCCTCCTGCTGGGACTGATCGCGCCGGATGCAGGCACGGCCACGCTGCTCGATCTGCCGGTGCCGCAGGCCGCGCGCGAGGCGCGCATCAAAGTGGGCGTGGTGCCGCAGATGGACAACCTCGACCCGGACTTCACCGTGGCGGAGAATCTGCTGGTGTACGGGCGCTATTTCGGCATGCCGGACAGCGAGATCGAGGCACGCATCCCGGACTTGCTCGAATTCGCCAGCCTCACCAGCAAGCGCGACGCGAAAGTGCCGACGCTGTCAGGCGGCATGAAACGTCGCCTGACGCTGGCGCGCGCACTGGTGAACGATCCCGATGTGGTGTTCCTCGACGAGCCAACCACCGGTCTCGATCCGCAGGCGCGCCACCTGATCTGGCAACGTCTGAACGCGCTGACGCAACAGGGCAAGACGCTGTTGCTCACCACTCACTTCATGGACGAAGCCGAGCGCCTGTGTCACCGCCTGGCAGTGATGGACAACGGCAAGCTCATCAGCCAGGGTTCGCCGCGCGAACTGATCGAAAGCAACATCGAGCCGCAGGTGGTGGAGGTGTTCGGCGAGACGGCCGGGCAATGGGCGAGCGAGCATGCCGCAACGTATGCGCAGCGTCATGAAGTCAGCGGCGAGTCGGTGTTCTGCTACGTGCGCGATGCGCAGCCGCTGGTGGCACACTTGCAGGCGCAGAGTGCACTGCGCTATCTGCATCGTCCGGCGAATCTGGAAGACGTGTTCCTCAAATTGACCGGCAGGGAGATGAGGGAATGAGCATGAGTCATTTTGCATTGCCGACTTTGACGCTGCGTTTCTTCCCCATCTGGCGCAGGCAATGGCTGGTGTGGCGCAAGGTCGCCGTGCCCGCCATCCTCGGGCATCTGGCCGATCCGGTGATCTATATGCTGGGTCTGGGTTACGGTCTGGGCAGCCTGTTGCCAGAGATGGGCGGTACTTCCTACATCGCTTTCCTCGCGGCCGGCACACTGTGCTACAGCAGCATGAACAGCGCCAGTTTCGAATCACTGTACGGCGCATTCGCCCGTATGCACGAGCAGCGCACCTGGGAAGCGATCATGAACACGCCGGTGACGCTGGATGACATCGTGCTGTCGGAGATTCTCTGGTCGGCGACCAAGAGCCTGATGTCGGGCGTGGCCGTGCTCATCGTCATCTGGATACTCGGCCTGTCGGATTCGCTGATGTCTTTGTGGATGATCCCGCTGGTGTTGCTCATCGGCCTGACCTTCGCCGCGGTTGGTCTGATCATGACCGCGCTGGCACCCGCCTACGACTTCTTCATGTACTACTTCACGCTGGTCATCACACCGATGATGCTACTATGCGGCGTCTTTTTCCCGGTCACTCAGCTGCCGGAGGCATTGCAGGCGCTTGCCGCCGCCTTGCCGTTGACGCATGCGGTGGATCTGGCGCGCCCCTTGATGAAGGGTGAGGTGCCGGCGCAGGCGGTTTTTCATATCGGCGTGCTGCTGACCTATGCGCTGGTCGGGTTCTATATTTCTCTGGTTCTGTTCAGACGTAGATTGTCGAGGTAATCAAAATGTTGTGGCTGAAAGCATTCCATATATTTTTCGTGGTCAGCTGGTTCGCCGGCTTGTTCTATCTGCCGCGCATTTTCGTCAACCACGCGATGGCGGAAGAAGCGGCGGTGAAGGAGCGCTTCAAGCTGATGGAGCGCAAGCTGTACAAGTTCGTCACGCCCATCGGTGCGCTGGCCGTGATCACCGGCCTGTGGTTGTGGTTCGGTTACGGTTTTTCCGGCGGCTGGTTGCATGCCAAGACCGCCTTTGTGGTCGGTCTGGTCGTCTATCATTTTTACTGCGGTCATCTGGTGAAGGTGTTCGCGGAAGACCGCAATGTGCGCAGTCACGTGTGGTTCCGTTTCTTCAATGAAGTGCCGGTGCTGGTGTTGCTGGCGGTCGTCATCCTCGTCGTCGTGAAGCCTTTCTGATATGCCTGACTTTTTCGCCACCTGTCCGCGCGGACTGGAAAAACTGCTCTCCGACGAACTGCTTTCATGCGGTGCCGCCGGTGTGAAAGCGACAGACGGCGGCGTCGGCTTCTCGGGTGACTGGCCGACCTGCTATCGCATCAATCTGCAAAGCCGCCTCGCCTCGCGCATCCTGTGGCGTGTGCAGGCACCGACGCCGTATCGCAACGAACAGGATGTGTATCAGGCTGCCTACGATCTGCCGTGGACGCGCTGGTTCGAAGTGCAGCACACCATTTTGGTCAAGGTCACGGCGATCAAGAGCCCGCTGACCAGCCTGGAGTTCATCACGCTCAAGATCAAGGACGCGGTGTGCGACAAGTTCCGCGCCGAGAAGAAGGAGCGACCCAGCGTGGCCAAGCTGGAACCGGATATGCGCATCCACGCTTTCTTTGAGGGCGACAAGTTCACGCTGTATCTGGATACCTCGGGCGAGGCGCTGTACAAGCGCGGCGTGCGCACCCATACCAACATCGCGCCGCTGCGCGAGAATCTGGCGGCGGGCATCTTGAAGATGACCGGCTGGCAGCCGGGCATCCCTTTGCTCGATCCGATGTGCGGCAGCGGCACTTTCCTGATCGAGGCGGCGCAGATGTCGCTCAACATCCAGCCCGGCATCGCGCGCCATTTTGCTTTCGAAAAACTGAAGAACTTCGATGCCAAGACCTGGCAAGCGATGCGCGAAGCCGCTATCGCGGCGCAGAAGCCGGTATGTGAGTTGCCGCTGCACGGCAGCGATCTGTACGGTGATGCCTTGGTGGCTGCCCATCAGAATCTGGAAGAAGCGGGCATACGCGAGACAGTGGATCTGAAGCAGTGCAATGTGTTGGAAGCATCCCCGCCGGCGAAGGAAGGCATCCTCGTCGCCAATCTGCCCTACGGCGAACGTATGGGTGACGAGGACGAACTGGCCGAGTTGTATCCGCAGCTGGGCGATGCGTTGAAAAAGAAGTTCGGCGGTTGGAACGCCTACTTGTTCACAGGCGATCTACGTATCGCCAAATTGATGCGATTGACGCCATCCAAACGCACGCCGCTGTTCAACGGTGCCATCGAGTGCCGCTTGTTCGAATACAAGATCGTCAGCGGTAGCAACCGCAAATAAAAAAGCCGCCTTCAAGGCGGCTTTTTTCCGGGCCGTGCAGCATCAGGTCAGTTTCATGTGTTCGGTGCCGCTCATCACGTCGCGGTCCTTGGTCTCCGAGCTTTCCAGTTTGATACGCAGACGCAGGTCGTTGACCGAGTCGGCGTTCTTCAATGCTTCCTCGTAGCTGATCATGCCGGCTTCGTGCAGGTCGTACAGCGCCTGGTCGAAGGTCTGCATGCCGATCTCGCGCGACTTGCCCATCACTTCCTTGATCTGGTGCACCTCGCCCTTGAAGATGAGGTCGGAGATCAGCGGCGAGTTGAGCAGGATCTCGAACGCGGCGGCCCGGCCCTTGCTGTCCTTTTTGGGGATCAGCCGTTGCGAGATGAGTGCTTTGACGTTGAGCGACAGGTCCATCAACAATTGCTCGCGGCGTTCTTCCGGGAAGAAGTTGATGATGCGATCCAGCGCCTGATTGGCACTGTTGGCATGCAGCGTGGCCATGCACAGGTGGCCGGTCTCGGCGAAGGCCACCGCGTATTCCATCGTTTCGCGGTCACGGATCTCGCCGATCAGGATCACGTCGGGTGCCTGGCGCAGGGTGTTCTTCAGCGCATTGTGCCAGTTGTCGGTATCCACCCCGACTTCGCGGTGGGTGATGATGCACTTTTGGTGTTCATGCACGTATTCGACCGGGTCTTCGATGGTGATGATGTGACCCTGGCTGTTGAAGTTGCGGTAGCCGATCATGGCTGCCAGCGTGGACGATTTGCCGGAGCCGGTGCCGCCGACCAGGATCACCAGTCCGCGTTTGGTGAGCGTGACTTCTTTCAGCACGTCCGGCAGGCGCAATTCTTCGAAGGTCGGGATCTTGGTGGTGATAGTACGCAACACCATGCCGACCTTTTGTTGCTGCATGAACACGTTGACACGGAAGCGCCCGATACCGGGCGGGCTGATGGCGAAGTTGCATTCGTGCGTCGCTTCGAATTCGGCGGCCTGGCGGTCGTTCATGATGCTGCGCGCCAGTTCCTGCGTGTGCTGCGGGGACAGGATCTGATTGGACACCGGCGTCATCTTGCCGTCCACCTTGAATGCCGGCGGGAAGCCGGCGGTGACGAACAGGTCGGACGCTTTCTGTGAGATCATGCCTTTCAGCAGATTGTGTACGAGTTCGGTAGCCTGACTTCTTTCCATGTGCTTCTCCTGATTCGGTGATGCTCTGCGCCGACCTAAGCGGGGAACAGATCCTTGTTGGCTGCCTTGCTGCGTGCCTCGCCCGATGCGACGACACCGCGTTTGACCAGATCGGTCAGACACTGGTCCAGCGTCTGCATGCCGATGTTGCCGCCGGTCTGGATGGCGGAATACATCTGCGGCACTTTCGCTTCGCGGATCAGGTTACGGATGGCGGGGGTGCAGATCATGATCTCGTGCGCGGCTGCGCGGCCTGCGCCGTCCTTGGTCTTGAGCAGGGTCTGCGAGATTACGGCGCGCAGTGATTCGGACAGCATCGCGCGCACCATCTCCTTCTCGTCGGCGGGGAACACGTCGATGATACGGTCGATGGTCTTGGCGGCGGAGCTGGTATGCAGCGTGCCGAACACCAGGTGGCCGGTCTCGGCAGCGGACATGGCGAGGCGAATGGTCTCCAGGTCGCGCATCTCGCCGACCAGGATCACGTCCGGGTCTTCACGCAGCGCGCTGCGCAAAGCGTTGTTGAACGACAGCGTGTGTGGACCGACTTCGCGCTGGTTGATCAGACATTTCTTGGATTCGTGCACGAATTCGATCGGGTCTTCCACGGTCAGGATGTGGCCCATCTCGCTCTCGTTGATGTGGTTCACCATCGCCGCCAGCGTGGTCGATTTACCCGAGCCGGTCGGGCCGGTGACCAGCACCATGCCGCGCGGGTTCTCGGCGATGGTCTTGAAGATGGGGGGCGCGTTCAGGTCTTCCAGTGACAGGATCTTGGAAGGAATGGTACGCATGACCGCACCGGCGCCGCGATTCTGGATGAAGGCGTTGACACGGAAACGGGCGAGATTGGGGACTTCGAAGGAGAAGTCGACTTCCTTGTTCTCCTCGTAATGTTTGCGCTGCCCGTCGTTCATGATGTCGTACATCATGGCGTGCACTTCCTTGTGCTCCATGGCCGGCAGGTTGATACGGCGCATATCGCCGTGCACGCGGATCATCGGAGGCAAACCGGCGGAGAGGTGCAAGTCGGAAGCTTTGTTCTTCACGCCGAAGGCGAGCAGTTCGGTGATATCCATATATAATTCCCCAGTCGTTAAACAACCGCCAATATCGTGCAGGCCGCCGGATTATGACTGCAATCCTTTCCAACTTGCAAGCCGTGAAGCGGGCTGTAACAGAAGCCTCGTTAGCGGCAGGTCGTCCCCGCGACGCGGTGCATCTGCTGGCGGTCAGCAAGACCTTTCCGGCCGAAGCCGTGCGCGAGGCATACCAGGCCGGACAGACCGCTTTCGGCGAGAACTATCTGCAAGAAGCACTGGACAAGATCGGGGCGCTGCGTGACTTGCCGCTGGAATGGCATTTCATCGGACCGATACAGAGCAACAAGACACGCCCCATCGCCGAACATTTCGACTGGGTGCATGGTGTCGACCGGCTGAAGGTCGCCGAACGTTTGTCGGCGCAACGGCCGGGATCCTTACCGGATCTGAATATCTGCCTGCAGGTCAATGTGAGCGGCGAGGCAAGCAAGAGCGGCGTGGCACCGCAAGAGGTCTTGCAGCTGGCAGGTGAGGTCGTGCGGTTGCCTCGATTGAAGTTGCGTGGTCTCATGGCGATCCCCGCGCCGGTTGATGATCCGTTGTTGCAGCGTGCACCGTTCGTGCAGATGCGCGAATTGCTGGCGGTATTGAATGCGCAGGGCATGCAAATGGACACGCTCTCGATGGGTATGTCACATGACTTTGCGGTGGCGATACAGGAAGGCGCGACCATCGTGCGCGTGGGCACCGCGATCTTCGGTGCCAGAAACTACGGAGGCGAACAATGAACATCTGTTTTGTTGGTGGCGGCAATATGGCGACGGCCCTGATCGGTGGCATGCTCAAGCGCGGCTATTCCCCGTCCAAGATTCGCGTGGTCGAGGTGGATGAGGCGCGTTGCTTGAAGCTGCATCACGATTTCGTGGTGCGCGCCACGACAGACATGAGTGATGCGGTCCCGTTTAGCGAGATCATTCTGCTGGCTGTGAAGCCTCAGCAGATGCAGAGCACCTGCCGCAACCTGGCACCGTTGCTGACCGGGCAAATGATCATCTCCATCGCGGCCGGCATCCGTGCGCATGACATCGCCCGCTGGCTGGGTACCGGCAATATCGTGCGCGCCATGCCCAACACGCCGGCATTGATCCGCCATGGCGTGGCCGGTCTGTACGCGCTGGAGGCGGTGAGCGCTGCCAACCGCGAACGTGCCGAGGCGATCATCGAGGCGGTCGGCACCAGTTTGTGGGTGGAGGAAGAATCCATGCTGGATAGCGTGACGGCCATCTCGGGCAGCGGCCCGGCCTATGTGTTCTATTTCATCGAAGCGATGCAGCAGGCGGCACAGGAGCTGGGGCTGGATGCATTCCAATCGCGGCAATTGGTGCTGGATACCTTCATCGGCGCAGCCAAGCTGGCAGAGAGCAGCCAGCAGGATATCGCCACGCTACGTGCCAATGTGACATCGAAGAACGGCACGACCGAGCGTGCGCTATTGAGTCTGGAGGCGAACAATGTGCGCGCGCATATCGTCGCCGCCGCCCATGCGGCAGCGGCGCGTTCCAAGGAATTAGGCGATGAATTGGGTAAGGATTGAAGATGCTGTCTGAAGCTTTGTTGTTCCTGGCCGATGCACTGCTGCAACCGTTTGCGGCGGTATTGTTGTTCCGCTTCCATGCGGTCTGGCTGCGTGTGCCGATGCGCAATCCGGTGGGTGAGTTCGTGCTGGCGATCACCGACTTCATCGTGTTGCCGCTGCGCCGTCGTCTGCCTGCGCTGCCCGGCATGGATAGCGCCACGCTGCTACTGGCCCTCGTCTTTGAATTCGTCTATCTGGTGGCCTTCATCAGCTTGCAGGGCTACCCGTTCGACACCTTCCCGCTGATCGGACTGTTGCTGTGGACGCTGGTCAAGCTGCTGAAGCTGAGCTTGTATCTGTTGATGGCCAGCCTGCTACTGGAGGCGGTCATGTCCTGGGTCAATCCGCATACGCCGCTGGCGCCGCTGCTGACGGCAGTGAACCTGCCCTTCGTGCAACCCCTGCGCCGTCGCATCCCCACCGTTGGCAGTCTGGACCTGTCCATACTGGTACTGCTGCTGTTGTGCCAGCTGTTGCTGATCGTGATGGTCGGCGGGCTGGAACAGGCCGCGACGCGCCTGCTGTGAGCGGGTGGTATCGCCGCAACGGTGACGTGTTGACGCTGACGCTGCATGTTCAACCGGGTGCCAAGCGCAGCGAGGTGTCCGGCTTGCATGGCGAGGCATTGAAGATACGCCTTGCCGCACCGCCCATCGAGGGGCGTGCCAACGATGCGTTATGCAGGTTCATCGCCGATGCCTTCGGTGTGGCGCTGAAGCAGGTGGAGCTCAAGCAGGGCGCACAGTCGCGCCACAAGGTTGTGGCGGTCACCGGCAGCAGCGTCGATCCGGAAAGCTGCCTGCGACCCTGATCCAGGTATCAGTGCGTGCCGGTCCGCAGGCTCTTTTCGGATAGCAACGCTTTCACATTTCCCAGTTTGCTGCGGTCACTTTCACCGTTCACGTTGATGATGTGCAGCTTGCCTGCGCCGTTATGCATATCGTCGGCGAAATCCATCACCCCACCGATCACCACCAGTTCGCCTTTGCGTATCTCTTCCGCGAACTTGATCATGGCGGCACTGACCTGGTTATGCACGTTGGCCTGCACGCCATCCATATTGTTGAGGTTGGAAGAGATGTTGATGGTGTCCAGTTCGCGCTTGATGGCTTCCGATTCTTTGGAATAGTTACCGCTGACCGCCGCGATGGCACCGCAACGGGAATGGCCCACGAACATCAGCACCGGCGTGTGCAGGTGGTGCACGCCGTACTCAACCGATCCTTCCGTCGTGGTGAGCTGGTTGCCGATGTTGCGGATCATGAACAACTGGCCCTCGGGCGCGCGCGAGAACATATTGGTGTGCACGCGCGAGTCGGAGCAGGTCACGACGGTGGCAAAGGGTTGCTGCCCTTTCGCGAGGTCCGAGAAGAACTCGATGCGTCGTATCGACATGTAGATGCCGTTGTTGGCGGACAGGTCATTGAGGAATGTGGTGACGGCTGCCGATTCGGCCTTGGCATGTTCGGGGCCCGGCTGTGCATAGGACTGGGGAGTGAGGCTGATTGAACATGCAACCAGCAGTGTGGCGAATCGCTTAAGCATAGGACACCTGTACATATATTCGAGGCTGCAGGATATACGGCATTGCCGATGTGCCAACAGATGAAAAGCGCTTGTTATCGGCCTTATTCCTCGTCGAACAGCATTTGCAGGCGCAGCCAGAGCAGCGGATCCATGTCGTAGCTTTGCGCATGCCGGAAATGCAATTGCGGATTGAATTCGAAGTACAGCCAGCGCCGGTTCAATTGACGGCGATACAGTACAGATATCACGGCATCGTCCAGGCGGGACTGAGGTTTGCTGACGCCGATCAGGCTGAGCTGGTATTGCACTGCGCGTTTCTCGTCCAGTGTGTGAAAGACGGTGAAGTTCTGCTGCAGGTCGAAGCGCTGCGGCAGATGCAGCCAGGTCACGCTGCTGGTGGCGCGGAACAGTGTCTGCGGAGCCAGCGGGCGATCGAAGTCCACTTGCGTGGTCTCGCCCAGACCAGACTGGCTGAACCAGTACAGCGATTGCGCCGGTTTCATGCGCCATTCACCTATCGGTATGACGAGGCTGGCGCGCGCACGGGCGAAGGGTTCCAGCGGTGCATGTAGTTTGATACCCACGTCGGTGCTGGTGTGCCAGACCTGTTCTTCGCTCTCTTCCACGCGCAGCGCCAAGCCGTATTCCCCCGGCGCACGGAAAGGTCCGATACGTTGTGTCTGATTCTGGCCGGCACCGGGGCCGGCGGTGTTCTGCTCCGGATCGCTCTCCAGCAGCAGATGCAAGCGATGTTCGGTAGAAGGCAGGTGCAGTTTGATGCGGCCGGACAGCGTGGTCTCGCGCTGGCCGCCGGCCGTCATCTGCTCGTCGAGGTCGATCTGGAGCACGCTGCGATTGCTCTCCTGGAAATTGCGCTCATCACCGAAGAAGCGATCCAGTCCGGTGACCAGGCGGACAAAATGCTGCGATACGTATTCTCTTGTCGCATCCGCCTGTTGCATGCCGGTGCTGGCCAGCGCGGGGAGAGGGTTATCGACTGCTGCCCCTGCTGCAGCAGGCAGGCATAGCGCAGCCCATAGGCAGGTCGAGCGAAACATGGATTTATGCAGTTGATGGGGCATGGCGAGATGATACACATAAAAAAAAGCCGACTTGCGTCGGCTTGAAATCGCACTGTTGCTGTTGCCTTGGGTCCGGGTTTCTGTAAACAAAAAACCGGAAGGCTGGCAGTTAACGCACGACTCCTACATCAGGATGACATCGTATTGCTCTTGATTGTAAAGATTCTCCACCTGCAGCGAGACCGGCTTGCCGATGAAGTCGGACAACTGGGCCAGACTTTGCGATTCCTCGTCCAGGAACAGGTCGATCACCTGCTGCGAGGCGAGGATGCGGTACTCGCGGGCATTGAATTGGCGGGCCTCGCGCAGGATTTCGCGCAGGATCTGGTAGCAAACGGTCTGCGCGGTCTTCACCTCGCCGCGTCCCTGGCAGGTGGGGCAGGGCTCGCACAGCACATGCGCCAGGCTCTCGCGGGTGCGCTTGCGCGTCATCTCGACCAGCCCCAGCGCAGAGAACCCGTTCACATTGACGCGGGTGCGGTCCATCGCCAGCATCTTGCGGAACTCTTCCAGTACGCCGTCGCGGTGCTCTTGGCTGTCCATGTCGATGAAGTCGCAGATGATGATGCCGCCCAGATTGCGCAGGCGCAGTTGGCGGGCGATGACCTGCGCCGCTTCCAGATTGGTCTTGAAGATGGTGTCGTCGAAGTTGCGGCCGCCGACGAAACCGCCGGTGTTCACATCGATGGTGGTCAGCGCTTCGGTCTGGTCGATGATCAGGTAGCCGCCCGATTTGAGATTGACGCGCTTGGACAGCGCCGACTCGATCTCGTCCTCGATGCCGTACAGGTCGAACAAGGGGCGTGTGCCGATGTAGTGACTTAACTTTTCCACTGCTGCCGTGCTGAAGTCTGCCGCGAATGCCTGCATGCGCTGGTGGGTGTCGCGCGAATCCACCAGGATGCGGGCAGTCTCCTGGCCGAAGAAATCGCGCAGCACGCGCAGGCTGATATCCAGCTCCTTGTACAGCAGGGCGGGTGCGCCCAGTTGTTTCGCCTGTTGCTGCAGCTTGCCCCACAACTTGTCAAGATAGGCCACGTCGGTGCGCATCTCCTCGTCTGTCGAGCCTTCAGCCATGGTGCGGATGATGTAGCCGCCACCGTGTTCGGGCGGCAGCAATTGCTGCAGGCGGACGCGCAGGGTCTCGCGCTCTTCTTCGTTCTCGATGCGTTGCGATACGCCGATGTGAGCTTCCTGCGGCAGGTAGACCAGCAGGCGGCCGGCGAAGCTCAACTGTGTGGAGAGACGTGCGCCCTTGCTGCCGATCGGGTCCTTGATCACCTGCGCCAGTACGCTCTGGCCTTCGAACAATACTTTCTCGATGGGTTTGGCTGCATCGCCGTTGATGCGGTTCTCCCAGATATCGGCCACATGCAGGAAGGCCGAGCGCTCCAATCCGATGTCGATGAAGGCCGATTGCATGCCGGGCAACACACGCTTCACTTTGCCGACGTAGACATTGCCGACCAGTCCGCGCTGGCTGCCGCGCTCGATGTGCAGTTCCTGCACCACGCCCTGCTGCATCACGGCGACGCGCGTCTCCTGCGGGGTGACGTTGATCAGTATCTCTTCATTCATGCGGTGGAGACTCCGAAATGTTGCAGCAATTCTATCGTCTCGAACAATGGCAGCCCCATCACGCCGGTGTAGCTGCCGTCGATATGTTTTACGAATGCACCGGCAGCGCCCTGGATGCCGTAGGCACCTGCCTTGTCGTGCGCTTCACCGGTCAGCAGGTAGCGGCGTATGCGTGTTTCGTTCAGTTCGGCGAAGGTGATGGTGGTGGTCGATAGACGCATCTCCAGCCGTCCTTCGAAAGCGACGGCCACTGCGGTGAGCACCTGGTGCTGTGTGCCTGAAAGTTCGCTCAGTATCTGCAGGGCATGTTCGTTGTTGTCCGGCTTGCCGATGATCTTGCCGTTGACAGTGACCGTGGTGTCGGCGGCCAGCACCGGGTAAGGCCGCAGCTTGCGCAACAGCAGCGCTTCCCAGCCCGCCTCCGCCTTGGCGCGGCAGATGCGCTGCACATAGTCGACCGGCAGCTCGCCCGCAAGCGGTGTCTCGTCCACATGCACTTCGCGGCGCGGATCGTTGCGCAGCAGCAGCGGATCGAAACGCACGCTGATCTGTTTGAGCAGTTCGCGGCGACGCGGACTCTGCGAGGCGAGATAGATGCGTGAGTGGTTGGTGCTCATGGCTGACCCGGATTCATTCTCTGTGATAGGGGTGATTGTGCATCAGCGAGTGCGCGCGATAAAGCTGTTCCGCCAGCAGTACGCGTACCATGCCGTGCGGCAGGGTGAAGGCGGACAGGGCCATCAATTGGCGCGCGCGCTGTTTCACCGATTCGTGCAGGCCGTCGGCACCTCCGATGATGAAGGCGACATCGCCGCCCTGTTGCATCCAGTCTTTTAGCTGTTGTGCCAGTTGCTTGGTGGTCGGTGTCGCGCCGTGTTCATCGAGCGCGATGCAGTGTGCGGAAGCGGGCAGGGCGGCGAGGATGCGCTGCGCCTCGGACTCCATGATCTGTGCGGTGGTCTTGCCGGTGGTGCGCGGCTCGGGTTTGATCTCTACCAGCGAGATGCTCGCCTCGCGCGGCATGCGCTTGGCGTATTCGTTGAAGCCCTCGGTGATCCACGCGGGCATCTTGTTGCCCACCGCGAGGATCATCAGTTTCATTTGCCGGCTTGGGCGCGCAGCTTGGGTTGGACGCCCCAGAGTTCTTCAAGGTTGTAATACGCGCGCACGGCGGGCTGCATGATGTGGACGATGACATCGCCCAGATCGACCAGCACCCATTCGCCGCTGTCACCGCCTTCGATGCCGACCACTTCTTCGCCGATCTCTTTCAGTTTCTTTGATACATGGTCAGCCAACGCTTTGGTCTGGCGTGTGGATTGTGCGCTGGCGATCACCATCGATTCGAACAGCGAGTTGAATTTGCGGGTATCGATGACATCGATATCAACCGCTTTGATGTCTTCCAGTGCAGCCACGACGGCGGCGGTCTTGTCTTTTACGTTTAGCATGATGAGTAGGTCTGATTGGTTTGAATATGATGGGTGACGGCATCGGGCACCAGATAGCGGATGCTCTTGCCGTCCATACAGCGGCGGCGGATGTCGGTGGAGGATATCTCCAGTGCGGGCATGTCGGCGACGAAGATCGCGCCGGCAGGTGATTCGTGCAGGGCTTGCGCACCGGGGGCGAGGCGGGCGCGGTATTCGGTCTGCAGTGCCGCGTCGGCCTGCGCCATCGCGTTACCCAGCGGCAAGCCGCCCGCGCGTTGCAACACCACGATGTGCGCCAGTGCGAACAACTGCTGCCATTCGTGCCAGGTGTGCAGTTGCATGAAGGCATCGCCGCCCAGGATCAAACACAGCGGTTGTTGCATACCCAGTTCGGCTCGCAGCGCGGAGAGCGAATCGACGGTGTAGCAGGGATCCGTACGGAACACTTCGCGCACATCGACCATGAAGTCGGGGTGGCCGTTCACCGCCAGTCGCACCATCTCCCAGCGCATCTTGGCGGGTGCTAAGGGAGCGGGCCTATGCGGCGGTGTGCCACTGGGCATGAAGCGTACTTGCGACATGCCACATTGCTCCAACGCTTCCTGGGCGATGCGAAGATGCCCATGATGGATGGGATCGAAAGTACCGCCGAGGATGCCGATCGGTTGTGTCACTGGTTAGACGGCCAGACGACGCACGTCAGCGAGCACGTGCGCAAGATAGGTGGTGAAGCGCGCGCCCATCGCGCCGTCGATCACACGGTGGTCGTAGGACAGCGACAGCGGCAGCATCAGGCGCGGCACGAATTCGCCGTCTTTCCACACCGGTTTCATGCTGGAACGCGACACGCCCAGGATGGCCACTTCAGGCGCATTGATGATCGGCGTGAATGCCGTGCCACCGATACCGCCCAGACTGGAGATGGTGAAGCAGCCGCCCTGCATGTCGGCAGCGGTGATCTTCTTGTCGCGTGCGCGCGCACTGACTTCCATCAATTCCTGCGCCAGCTGCACGATGCCTTTCTGGTCGACGTCGCGGATCACCGGCACCATCAGGCCGTCCGGTGTGTCCACCGCGACGCCGATGTGGATGTATTTCTTCACGATCAGGTTCTCGCCGCTCGTATCCAGCGAAGCGTTGAAATCCGGGAAGTGGCGCAGCGTGGTGGCGACCGCCTTGAGCATGAAGGCCAGCGGGGTGATCTTGATGTTCTGCTTGGCGTATTCGTCGTTGAGCTGCTTGCGGAAAGCTTCCAGCTCGCTGATGTCGGCATCCTCGAACTGCGTGACATGCGGGATCATCACCCAGTTGCGGTGCAGGTTCGCGCCGGAGATCTTCTTGATGCGCGACAGCGGCTTGGATTCGACTGCGCCGAACTTGGCGAAATCCACATCCGGCCACGGTAGCAGTCCCGGCAATGCACCACCGGCTGCCGCGCCGCGCGGCTGCGCCAGCGATTGTTTGACGAAGTTCTGCACGTCGTCCTTGGTGATGCGACCTTTATCCGCGCTGCCCTTCACCTGTGTCAGATCGACACCGAGTTCGCGGGCGAAGCGACGGATGGACGGGCTGGCGTGTGCCTTGCCGCCGGGAGCCATTGCGACCGGCGCTGCTGCTGCAACGGGCGCAGCAGTCGGTGCCGGTTTTGCAGCAGGTGCCGCCTGCGGTGCGGGTGCGGACGGTGCGGCGACTGCCGGTGCTGCAGCAGCACTGGCTTCGATCAGCGCGATCAGATCACCTTCCGATACTTTGTCACCGACCTTGACCTTGAGCTCTTTCAGCACGCCGTCGAACGGTGCCGGCACATCCATGGTCGCCTTGTCGGTCTCCAGGGTGATCAGCGTCTGTTCGGCAGTGACCTGCTGGCCGGCCTTCACGCCGACTTCAATGACTTCGACACCTTTGAATCCGCCGATGTCCGGAACCGATACATTCTTGATTTCTGCCACGTCGTTCTCCTCGATTACACCGTGGTGGGATTCGGTTTGTCAGCGTCGATCTGGTATTGCTTGATCGCGCGGCTGACTACGCTCGCTTCGATACTGCCTTCGTCGGCCAATGCCTTCAATGCGGCAACGGCGACGAAGTAGCGGTCCACCTCGAAGAATTCACGCAGCTTTTTGCGGAAGTCGGAACGGCCGAAACCGTCCGTACCCAGCGTCTTGTACTCTGCTTTCACATAAGGACGGATCTGATCCGGATAAGCGCGCATGTAGTCGGTTGCGGCGACGACAGGTGTCTTCGCATCCAAGCACTGCTCAACGTAGCTTGTGCGCGGCTTGGCTTCGGGATGCAGCATGTTCCAGCGTTCGCAGTCGATACCATCGCGGCGCAACTCGTTGAAGCTGGTCACGCTCCACACATCGGAAGAGATGTCGAAGTCGCGTGCTAGCAGTTCCGCTGCCGCGATGACTTCACGCAGGATGGTGCCGCTGCCCAGCAACTGTACTTTGGCTTTGGATTTGGCCTTACTGCTGCTGAACTTGTACATACCCTTGATGATGCCCTGCTCGGCACCTTTCGGCATGGCCGGGTGGGTGTAGTTCTCGTTCATCACCGTGAGGTAATAGAACACGTCCTGCTGTTCCTGATACATGCGGCGCATGCCGTCCTGCACGATCACGGCCAGTTCGTAGGCGAACGTAGGGTCGTAGGACACGCAGTTGGGGATGGTCGCGGCCATCAGATGGCTGTGGCCGTCCTGATGCTGCAGACCTTCGCCGTTCAGCGTGGTGCGACCGGCTGTGCCGCCGACCAGGAAACCGCGTGCGCGCAGGTCGCCCGCTGCATAAGCCAGATCGCCGATACGCTGGAAGCCGAACATGGAGTAGTAGATGTAGAACGGAATCATCGCCACGCCGTGGTTGGCGTAGGCGGTGGCCGCCGCGATCCAGTCGGCCATGCCGCCTGCTTCGTTTATGCCTTCCTGCAGGATCTGGCCGCTCGCCGATTCTTTATAGAACATCAGCTGGTCGGCATCCTGCGGTGTGTACAACTGACCCACCTGCGAGAAGATACCGAGCTGGCGGAACATGCCTTCCATGCCGAAGGTGCGTGATTCGTCCGGCACGATAGGGACGATCTGCTTGCCGATAGCCTTGTCTTTCACCAGCATGCCGAGCATACGCACGAAGGCCATGGTGGTGGAGAATTCGCGCTCTTCGCTGGATTTCAGCAGTGCATCGAAAGCGTCCAGTGTCGGGATGTTGAGCGGATGCGCCAATGGTTCGCGTGCCGGGATGTTGCCCATCTTGGCACTGCGTTCCTTGAGGTACTTGGCTTCCTGGCTGTCGGGCGCGGGGCGCACGAAGGGCAGGTTGGGCAGTTGCTCGTCGCTCACGGGGATATTGAAACGGTCGCGGAAGTTACGCAGCGACCCGATGTCCATCTTCTTCTGCTGGTGAGTCGGGTTCTGCGCTTCGCCCGAGGAACCCATGCCGTAACCTTTCACGGTCTTGGCTAGGATCACGGTCGGTTGTCCCTTGTGCTTGGACGCTGCCGAGTAGGCTGCGAACACTTTGAACGGATCATGGCCGCCGCGGTTCAGGCGCCAGATCTCGTCGTCGGACATGTCAGCGACCAGTTCGAGCAACTCAGGATACTTGCCGAAGAAATGTTCGCGCACATAAGCGCCATCTTTGGATTTGTAGGTCTGGTACTCACCATCCACCACTTCCATCATGCGTTTTTCCAGCAGGCCGCTCTTGTCTTTGGCCAACAGACGATCCCACCAGCGACCCCATACCACTTTGATCACGTTCCAGCCTGCGCCACGGAACACACCTTCCAGTTCCTGAATGATCTTGCCGTTGCCGCGTACCGGACCATCCAGTCGTTGCAGGTTGCAGTTGATCACGAAGATCAGGTTGTCCAGACCTTCGCGGCCGGCCATGGAGATCGCGCCCAGCGATTCCGGTTCGTCCGTCTCGCCGTCGCCAAGGAACGCCCATACCTTGCGGCCGTTGGTCTGAGACAGATTGCGATGCTGCAGGTAGCGCATGAAACGCGCTTGATAAATTGCCATCAGCGGACCGAGACCCATCGATACCGTGGGGAACTGCCAGAAGCTAGGCATCAACCACGGGTGTGGGTAAGAAGACAGACCGTCGCCGTCCACTTCTTGGCGGAACTTGCGCAATTGTTCTTCCGACAGGCGGCCTTCGAGGAAGGCGCGCGCATAGATGCCGGGTGAGCAGTGGCCTTGGAAATAAACCAGGTCGCCGCCTTGATCTTTGGTGTGACCGCGGAAGAAATGGTTGAACCCGACGTCATACAAAGTGGCTGCCGAAGCGAAGCTGGCGATGTGGCCGCCCAACTCGGAGGATTCCTTGTTTGCATTCAGGATGATCGCCATGGCGTTCCAGCGCGTCAGTGCGCGGATGCGGTGTTCCAATTCATGGTTGCCGCTGGAACGCTCTTCCTTTTCCACCTTGATGCTATTGACGTAGGGGGTGGTCGCGCTGATCGGCATATCGTCGCCGGCCAGCCGTGCATGGTTGATCAGTTGGTCAAGCAGGAAGTGGGCACGCTGGGCGCCTTCCTTTTCCAGAACGGACTGGAGCGATTCCAGCCATTCCTGTGTTTCCTGCGGATCATGATCGGGTATCTGTGTCGCCATCGCTTACTCTCTCTCTCGGTTACAACGCAATATTTCGTTTTCCGTCACCAACCATTCCACTGCGCGGTCGGTGTCCTCCAGCGGGATGTCTTCGACCACTTGCAGCCCGAACGCAGCAGCGACCAAAGCTGGTCGGTGCGGCATGCGTGCCAGCAGCCTGTCGTAGAAACCGCCCCCATAACCCAGGCGTCCCCCGTCCCGGGTGAACGCGACGCCGGGTAACAATATGAGATCTATCGTTCCCAACGCTTCTTCTTTTATACATCGCTCGATCAGCGGCTCGCGTATGCCCCACGAACCGGGCGCCACGTCTAGCTGCAGATCCTGCACCTGATACAGATCCAGATGCTTGCTTGCCTTGTTCGCACGCGGCAGCACCACACGTTTGCCGTCGCGCAGTGCTTGCGCGATCCAATGCTCGGTATCCAGTTCGGCCCCGAAGTTCAGGTAGCCCAGTATGGTCGCGGCTTGCCGATACGCGGGCAAACTGCTCACTGCGTCCAGAATGGTATGACTCAGACGCAGCCGTTCTGCCGCGCCCATATTTTCGCGGGCGGCGATTATACGTTGCCGGAGGGTCAGCTTCCTAGCTTGGATGTTCATAAGCCCCTATTCAATTTCCAACAAAGCGAGCAACGCGCAACATTGCCAATAGAACGGGGCTTAACTTCGCGGTAATCCCCGCAAATTCGGATCATGGCGGCGAAGTGTTGCGGACTCGATAAGACACGGAAGTGATCCGTGCTCACCGCATCACCCCAAAAACAGGCGATATGCCGGATTGTCGCTCTCGTCCCAATAGCGGTAGCCCAAGGTGTCGAGGAAAGTCTTGAGCGCCTTCTTGTCCTGACGCGGCACTTGCATGCCGACCAGCACACGGCCGTAGTCCGCGCCGTGGTTGCGATAGTGGAACAGGCTGATGTTCCAGTTATGGCTCATGCTGTTGAGGAAGTTCATCAGCGCGCCGGGGCGTTCCGGGAATTCAAAACGGAACATGATCTCGTCTTTGGCTTCCGGCGCATGGCCGCCCACCAAGTGACGCAGATGCAGTTTGGCCATCTCGTTGTCGGACAGGTCCAGCGCTGGCAACTTGTTGCGCTGGAGTTTGTCGATCAGATCCGAAGTTTCCGATTGATCCTTGACCTGGATGCCGACGAACACCTGCGCCGCTGCCGGGTCGGCGTAGCGGTAGTTGAACTCGGTGATGTTGCGCTTGCCCAGCAGCGAGCAGAACTTGCGGAAGCTGCCCGGCGTCTCGGGGATGCTCACGGCCAGGATGGCTTCGCGCTTCTCGCCGATCTCGGCGCGCTCGGCCACGAAGCGCAGGCGGTCGAAGTTCATGTTCGCGCCGCTGCACACGGTGACCAAGGTCTCGCCTTTGAGTTGTTCGCGCTTGGCATATGCCTTGGCACCGGCGACTGCGAGCGCACCGGCCGGTTCAAGGATGGAGCGCGTGTCCTGGAACACGTCCTTGATCGCGGCGCATACCTCGTCCGTATTCACCAACACCACCTCGTCCACATACTTCTTGCAGATGCGGAAGGTCTCTTCGCCCGCCAGCTTGACCGCTGTGCCGTCCGAGAACAGGCCGACGTCGTTGAGCGTGACGCGTTTCTTCGATTTCAGCGAACGCGCCATCGCATCCGAATCGGTAGTTTGCACGCCGATCACCTTGATATCCGGACGAACCTGCTTGACGTAGGCCGCCACACCCGCGATCAGTCCGCCGCCGCCGATGGCGCAGAAGATGGCGTGGATGGGGGCTTGGCGTTGACGCAGGATCTCCATCGCGACGGTACCCTGTCCGGCGATCACGTCCGGATCGTCGAAGGGATGCACGAAGGTGAGCTTCTTTTCCTTTTCCAGCGCATAGGCGTAGGTGCAGGCATCGCTGTAGCTGTCACCGTGCAGCACGATCTCCACCGAACGCTGGCCGAAATGTTTGACCGCTTCTATCTTCACCTGCGGGGTGGTGGTGGGCATCACGATGATGGCTTTGCAGCCGAGGCGGTGCGCGGACATCGCCACACCCTGCGCGTGATTGCCGGCCGAGGCGGCGATCACGCCGCGCTTCAGTTGTTCGGGGGTGAGCTGCGCCATCTTGTTATAAGCGCCGCGCAGCTTGAACGAGAACACGGGCTGCATGTCCTCGCGTTTGAACAGAATGGTGTTGCCGGTGCGCGCCGACAGGTCGGGCGCGAGTTCGAGCGGTGTTTCAACGGCCACGTCGTAGACGCGGGCGGTCAGGATGCGTTTCAGATAACCTTGCATGGTGATTCACGGACGATTGATGGTGTCCGCAAGATTAGCAGGAATCCCGCCGATTGCCTAAATACGCAGGCCGCTCATTTGGTAGAAAGCGGGCAGGTCGCTCAGGTCTTTCAGCACGGCTGCGGCGCCGGTGAAGTCCTGCGTGTGCGTGTACGGGTTGGTGGTGATGTAGGTCTTGATGCCGGCCGCCAGCGCAGAGTGCAGACCATTATAGGAATCCTCGAGCGCGATGCACTCGCCGGATTGCAGTGCGAGTTTGTCTAGCACCCAGTCGTAGATATCCGGTGCGGGCTTCTTCTTGGGGACGATGTCACCGCATCCGTTGGCGGCGAAATAACTTGCCCAGTCCTTGCCGAGTCCGACCTCCAGCAATGCACTCACGTTCTCTGCCGTGGTAGTGGTGGCGATGGCGAGCGTGATGCCCGCAGCGCGCGCGTCATGGATGAGTTGCTTGATGCCGGGGCGCAGCGGGATCGCGCCTTCGCGCAGCATGGCGGTGTAGTGACCGGTCTTCACGGCATGCAGATGTTTGACGAAGTCGTCGAAATCATCAGGCTTGGTGTAGTCCTGCAGAAAATCCGAGACGAAATACTTGATGCGCTCCTTGCCGCCGGTGACTTTCAGCAGCTTGTCGTACAGCGCGACATCCCAGTTCCAGTCCAGCCCGTTCTCGGCGAATGCCTTGTTGAACGACTTGCGGTGGCCGTCCTCGGTATCCGCCAGTGTGCCGTCCACATCGAAAATGATTGCTTTGATGCTCATTGGTTTTTCCTTTGTTATCTCATTCCGGGCAATTTCTTGCCTGCCATGGACTTCATCATCTTGCTCATCATGCCCTTGCCGCTGAACATCTTCATCATCTTCTGCGATTGCTCGAACTGGTTCAGCAGCTGGTTCACATGCATCACCTGCACACCGGAACCTGCCGCGATGCGCTTCTTGCGTGAAGCCTTGATCTGCTCCGGGTGGCTGCGCTCCCAGGGTGTCATGGAATTGATGATGCCTTCGGTACGGTTGATCTGACGTTCGTCGACTTTGGCGCCTGCAGCGGCATTCGCCAACTGGGCGGGCAACTTGTCCATCAGCGCGGCCATGCCGCCCATCTGTTTCATCTGCACGATCTGCATCTTGAAGTCGTTGAGGTCGAATCCCTTGCCGCTCTGCATCTTCTTGGCCAGCTTCTCTGCCGCGCCGATATCCACATTGCGTTGCGCTTCCTCCAGTAGCGACAGCACATCGCCCATGCCGAGGATGCGCTGCGCCATGCGTTCCGGGTGGAAGGCTTCCAGGCCGTTCGGCTTCTCACTGACACCGACGAACTTGATCGGTTTGCCGGTGATCTGCCGCACCGACAAAGCCGCGCCGCCGCGTGCGTCACCGTCCAGTTTAGTGAGGATCACGCCGGTGAGTGGCAGGGTCTCGCCGAAGGCCTTGGCGGTGTTCACGGCATCCTGTCCGGTCATCGCATCGACCACGAACAGGGTCTCGATCGGCTTAAGCGCGGTGTGCAGATCCTTGATCTCGACCATCATCGCTTCGTCTACGGCGAGACGACCGGCGGTGTCGACGATCAGGACGTCGTGATGATGCTTCTTAGCCCAGTCGTGCGCGGCCAGTGCGATGGCCTGCGGTTTCTGTGAGTTGTCGGAAGGGAAGAAATCGATCTTCAGTTGCTCGGCCAGCGTGCGCAGTTGCTCGATGGCGGCGGGGCGGTACACGTCGCAACTGACCAACAGCACTTTCTTCTTGTGCTGCTCGCTGAGCAGCTTGGCCAGCTTGCCGCTGCTGGTGGTCTTGCCCGCACCTTGCAGACCGGCCATCAGGATCACGGCAGGCGGCACGGTAGTGAGGTTGATGCCGACGTTGGCTTCGCCCATCAACTTGGTCAGTTCGCGATTTACTACGCCGATCAGCGCCTGCCCCGGTGTCAGGCTGGCGATGACTTCCTCGCCCAGCGCGGCTTCTTTGACCTTGGCGATGAATTCCTTCACCACCGGTAGGGCTACGTCGGCTTCCAGCAGGGCGAGGCGTACTTCGCGCAGTGCGTCCTGGATGTTGCTTTCGGTCAGGCGTCCCTGTCCGCGCAGGTTCTTGACGATGCCGGAAAAACGTTGTGTGAGATTGTCGAGCATGAGTACCTCTATAAATTCATTATTCGGGCGAATCGCTGCGTCGCGTATTGGCCCCGACTAACCTGAAGGTAAGTCTCGCCGCAACTTTCGTTGTCGTTCGCTGCTCGCCTATCTAACTGATATGTCTCGTCGCTCACTGCGCGGCTCCTTGCGCTTCATCCCGAAGAATGAATTCTAGAGGCACTCAATGATCCTGTGATGACTTGGTGTAGAATCCGCACAGTCTAAAACATCCGCACTCTTCATGTCGAACCAAGCTCTGCCTCTGCTGACTTTCGCCCTGTACGCTGTATTGGCATTCCTGTTCTGGCGCGCCCAAGCCGCCGGCACAGCCGAGCAGAAGAATCGTGGCGCGCTCGGATTCGCGGTGATCCTGCCACTGCTGCTGCATGCCGGCTTGTTGTATCAGACCCTGTTCGTATGGGGCGCGCTGAATCTGGGCGTGACCTATGCCCTGTCGCTGATCTTGTGGCTGACCGTACTGATCTACTGGGTGGCCCGACTGTTCTACCCGCTTTCCGGCTTGCTGGCGCTGGTGTTGCCGCTGGCGGCGATCAGTGTGCTGTTGCCCGCCCTGTTCCCGGTCGGACACATCCTGTCCCAGCCGCCATCCGGACTGTTCGATACGCATGTGCTGATGGCGATGTTGGCATACAGCTTGTTCACCATCGCCGCTTTGCATGCCGGGTTGATCTCGCTGGTCGAAAAGCGCCTGCATCATGCCAGGCTGCCCAAGATATTGAAGAGTATGCCGCCGCTGATGACCATGGAATCCTTGCTGTTCCGTGTCATCGGCATCGGTTTCGTGATTCTGACGGTTACCGTGGTCTCGGGCATCCTGTTCTCGGAGCAGGTGTTTGGGCAGCCCTTCCAGTTTTCGCATAAGGTGTTGTTCGGATTGATCTCCTGGTTCGTTTTCGGCGGACTGTTGGTGGGTCATCACTTCTACGGATGGCGCGGCCATACCGCGGTGCGTTTGACCCTGAGCGGGTTCGCTTTTCTGCTGCTCGCCTATCTGGGCACCCAATTCGTCCTGCAGGTCATCCTCCAGCGCTGATTTCCCTGAAAAATTCTGTCCTTGCCTTACTTCGGCAAGGTGTCGTAGAATTCGCGCCCTTTGGCACGGGCCAGATCAACTTTTTATATCGGAAATCATTATGGTAGTCATTCGTCTTTCTCGCGGCGGTTCCAAGAATCGTCCGTTCTACAACGTGGTTGTTGCTGATTCTCGCAACCGTCGCGATGGCCGTTTCATCGAGCGCGTCGGCTTCTACAATCCTCTGGCTGTCGAAGGCACAGAGAGTCTGCGTATCGCGCTGGATCGCGTTGCGCACTGGAAAGACAAGGGCGCGCAGTTGAGCGAGACTGTAAGCCGTCTGGTTAAAAAAGCCGGTGCAACTGCAACTGCCTGATGAGGCAAGCCCCATGGTCGTCATGGGGAGGATCGTAGGCGCGCAAGGCATTCAGGGCTGGGTGAAGGTGCAGACTTTCACCGAATATCTGGACAGCCTGCTTGATTACGACGTTTGGTACTTGGGAAGCGAGGCCGCCTGGCAGTCCACGAAGGTGCTGGAGGCCAAGGTGCACGGCAAGGTGCTGGTCGCCAAGCTGGAAGGTGTGCCCGACCGTACGGCAGCTGAAAAGCTGAAAGGCCAGTTGATCGCTGTGCCGCGCGCGGAGTTGCCCGAGCAGGAGGGGGGCGAGTACTACTGGTCCGACCTGATCGGCATGACGGTACAGAATCTGCAGGACGAAGTGCTGGGCACAGTCGAAAATCTGCTGGAGACGGGCGCCAACGATGTGCTGGTGGTGCAAGGCCAACATGGCCAATTGCTGATCCCCTTCATCGAAAGCGTCGCGCGGGATGTCGATCTGGCCAACAAGATAATCCGGGTGGATTGGCAGGCGGATTACCTTAAATGAGGTTCGACGTCGTCACGTTGTTCCCCGAGATGTTCGAAGCGATCACCCAATATGGTGTGACGCGACGGGCGGTAGAGCAGGGCAAGTTTGCGCTGCAGACGTGGAATCCCAGGGACTTCACGACCGACAACTACCGCACCATCGACGATCGCCCCTACGGCGGCGGTCCCGGCATGGTGATGTTGGCGGAGCCGCTGGAAAAAGCGATCAGCGCAGCGAAAGCAGCGCAGGCCGCAAGCGGCAAGGCGAAGAGTCGTGTGATCCACCTCTCGCCGCAGGGCAGGACGCTTAGCCACGAAGTGGTGATGGAACTGCTGGCGCGGGATGAGGGATTGATATTGCTGGCGAGTCGTTATGAGGGCGTGGATGAACGCCTGTTGCGCAGCCAGGTGGATGAAGAGCTTTCTATCGGAGACTATGTATTGTCCGGTGGCGAGTTGGCAGCGATGGTGGTGATGGACAGCGTGGTGCGGCAGATCCCCGGCGTATTGGGCGACGATGCATCGGCGCAGCAGGATTCCTTCGTGGAAGGCTTGCTGGATTGCCCCCACTACACGCGGCCCGAGGTTTATAACGGCGAGGCGGTTCCGGACGTGTTGATGTCCGGGCACCACGCCGAGATAGAGAAGTGGCGATTGAAGCAGTCATTAGGCAGGACTGCGGAACGTCGTCCGGATTTGCTGGCGGATCGCCAGTTGACTAAACAGGAAGCTCGGCTACTGGCTGAGTACCAGCAGGAACAAGCTTCCGTACAAGAAAAGGAAACAAAATGAATCTGATCGGCATTCTTGAAAAAGAAGAAATCGCGCGTCTGAACAAGACCATCCCTGATTTCGCACCCGGCGACACCGTTGTGGTCGGCGTGAACGTGATCGAAGGCGAGCGCAAGCGTGTGCAGTTGTTCGAAGGCGTGGTGATCGCCAAGCGCAACAAGGGCTTGAACTCCAGCTTCATCGTGCGCAAGGTCTCCTCCGGCGAAGGCGTCGAGCGTACCTTCCAGAGCTACTCTCCGCTGATCGCTAGCGTTGAAGTGAAGCGTCGCGGTGACGTACGTCGCGCCAAGCTGTACTACCTGCGCGACCGCTCCGGCAAGTCGGCACGTATCAAGGAAAAGCTGCCGGCACGCAAAGTCAAAGCTTAAGCTGCGACTGCTGGCAATACCAAAGAACGGGAGCTTCGGCTCCCGTTTTTTCGTCCGTAATTTGCGGATGAGCACCGGTTATGACGGTAGCGAAGCAGATTCCTGCGTTTCAGATATGATGCGCGCATGAAATACCAAGCCATCATCTCCGCCCCTTTCGGCAAGCTCGGCATCCGTTGTTCCGACACGGATCTGCTGGGCATCGAATTCCTGCCGCAGAGTACTAAACTACAAGCCCCTGTAGGCGCGATGGCGCAAACGATCTGCGCCGAGCTGCAAGCCTATCTGGCCGACCCGCAACATGAGATCGACCTGCCATTCGAGCTCGACGGTACCCACCACCAGTGCAACGTGTGGCAGGCGATGCTGGACATCCCCTGCGGGCAGACACGAAACTATGGCGAGCTGGCCACGCAGATCGGTTCCAGCGCGCAAGCTGTCGGCCAGGCTTGCGGCAGCAATCCCATCCCGCTCGTCATCCCCTGTCATCGTGTGGTGGGCAAGACGGGACTGGGGGGCTTCATGCATCGCGCGGATGAAGATGCGCTCGACATCAAACGGTGGCTGCTAGCCCATGAGCGACGCTGAACTGCTGGATGAGTTCAGTGATGCGTTGTGGCTGGAAGACGGGTTATCGCGCAACACGCTGGAAAGCTATCGCCGCGATCTGAACAAATTCTCACTATGGATGGCAGAACAGCGCGGTTGCGGACTGCTGGCGACGACCCACGCCGATATTCAAGGATTCCTCGCCTATCTGGTGAGCAAACAGAAAGCCAGAGCGACCTCGACCTCGCGCGCCATCTCCAGTCTGAAACGCCTGTTTCGCTACCTGCTGCGTCAGAACCGGATAACAGTCGATCCCACCTTGCAGATCGCCACGCCCAAGCTGCCGCGCAGTCTGCCCAAGAGTCTCACCGAAGAGGATGTCGAATTGCTGTTGAATGCGCCGGATACCGGCACGCCGCTTGGCATGCGCGACCGCACCATGCTGGAAGTGTTGTACGCCAGCGGATTGCGCGTATCGGAACTGGTGACCTTGAAGGTGGCGCAGGTGAGTCTGGATATGGGCGTGGCGCGCGTGATGGGTAAGGGCAGCAAGGAGCGACTCGTGCCGTTGGGCGAAGAGGCGCTGGATTGGATCAAGCGTTATCTCGCAGAAACCCGCCCGGTATTGCTTGCGGGCAAATTGGGCGATGACCTGTTTGTAACGGGGCGCGGCGAGGGTATGACGCGGCAGATGTTCTGGTACCTGATCAAGAAGTACGCCAAGCAGGGCGGTCTGCATAAACCTTTGTCGCCGCACACCCTGCGCCACGCATTTGCCACACATCTGCTCAATCATGGCGCAGACTTGCGCGTGGTGCAGATGCTGCTGGGACATTCGGACATATCGACCACGCAGATCTACACCCATGTGGCGCGCGAGCGTCTGAAACAGTTGCATACACAGCACCATCCACGCGGTTAAACAAATGAGCCAAGAATCGATTCGGACTGACGATGGTCGTACGTTCTACGACATGTCCGGTGGTGACAATCCGTGTATAGGGTGTGCGGTCTGCTGCATGCACTATCGCGTCTCCTTCTATCAGGGCGAGATGGATAGCCAGCCGGGCGGCTATGTGCCGTCGGATATGGCGGTATCGCTGACCCCGTTCCGCGCCTGCATGAAGGGCACCGAGCAGGCTCCGGGACGTTGCATCGCATTGGGCGAGGATAAGTTGTGCACCATCTACGAGAATCGCCCCTCCGTCTGTCGCGAATTCCCAGCGCTTTTGGAGGACGGCTCGCAGAATCCGGAATGCATACGCCTGCAGGCCATGTACGGGATAAGTCGGAAATGAGGTTGGAGCGGTTTGGTGGAGGTGATCAGGATCGAACTGACGACCTTCTGATTGCGAACCAGACGCTCTCCCAACTGAGCTACACCCCCACGGCAGTCAAATCCTAATCGCATACGCCGGATTTGAAAAGCAACCGAGCGCTTCTGCAGCGGCATCCGTTTCCTTATTCCGCGAATTCCTGCAATAATCAGCGCACCGAGAGAGACTACAAAGAGAATAGATATGGCAATGTCACAAGACGATCTGAAACGCGCAGTCGCCCAAGCGGCTATCGCCTATGTTCCCAACGATTGCATCGTCGGCGTGGGCACCGGCTCCACCGCCAACTTCTTCATCGATGAACTGGCGAAGATCAAACATAAGATCCGCGGCGCGGTCGCCAGCTCAGAAGCTTCCGCCAAGCGTCTGCAAGGCCACGGCATCGAAGTGCTGTCGCTGAACGATGCCGGCGATCTGCCGGTCTATGTCGACGGTGCGGACGAGATCACCAAACATATGCACATGGTTAAAGGCGGCGGCGGCGCGCTGACGCGCGAGAAGATCGTGGCGGCAGCGAGCGCGAAGTTCATCTGCGTTTGCGACCAGAGCAAACTGGTGGATGTGCTGGGCAAGTTCCCGTTGCCGATCGAAGTCATCCCGATGGCACAAAGTTACATCGCACGCGAGATGGTGAAGTTGGGCGGCCAGCCCAAGCTGCGCGAAGGTTTCACCACCGACAACGGCAATGTCATCCTCGACGTACACGGTCTGAGCATCATGGATCCGACCGAGCTGGAGGCGAAACTGAACCATCTGCCCGGCGTGGTGACCAACGGTCTATTCGCTTTGCGCCCGGCCGATGTGCTGCTGCTGGGTACACCCGACGGCGTGCAGACAATGACGGCTCGGTAACATAAGCGTAACGGAGCATCAGTAACATTCGCAATTTGTATTAATCCATTAAGGAATGATCATGGTCGGTACCGAACACACCTCCAAACAATTCGACGCAGAACTGGAAGCCGTTCGCGCGCGCGTACTGCAGATGGGCGGGCTGGTCGAGAACCAGATCAAGCTGGCGATCGAATCGCTCATCACGGGTGATGTCGCACTGATGAACCAGGTGATCGAAGACGACCACCGTGTGAACCTGATGGAAGTCGAGATCGACGAGAGCTGCAACCACATCCTGGTGCGTCGTCAACCTGCCGCGGGCGACCTGCGTATGGTGATGACCGTGATCAAGACCATCACCGATCTGGAACGCATCGGCGATGAGGCCGAGAAGATCGCGCGCATGGCCAAGCTGCTGTCGCAGAAAGAGCGTCTGCATCTGCCGCGCTACAACGAGATCAAACATGCCAGCGATATCGCGCTCGACATGCTGCGCAAATCGCTGGACGCTTTCGCCCGTCTCAACCTCACCGCCGCGGCCGAAGTCGTGCGCCAGGACGAGCAGGTGGACGAGGAGTTCCGCGCCATCATGCGTTACCTCATCACCTTCATGATGGAAGACCCGCGCACCATCTCCACTTCGCTGGAGATCCTGTTCGTGGCCAAGGCCATCGAGCGTATCGGCGACCATGCCAAGAACATGTCCGAATACGTGGTCTATATGGTCAAAGGCCGTGACGTGCGTCACGTCACCGTCGAAGAGATCGAACGGGAAGTGCAGCAGTAAGCTGCCAGCAGAGTTTTGCACCGCCAGCCACTCCTCGCCGCCGTCGACCTCGGTTCCAATAGTTTCAGACTGCAGGTCGCCCGCGTCGAGAACGACCAGCTCTACATGCTGGACGGTCTGCGCGAAGCGGTGCGACTAGCCTCCGGCATCACGCCGGAAAAACGTCTGGACCAACCCTCCCAGCAACGCGCACTCGAATGCCTGCACCGTTTCGGCGAGCGACTGCGCGACCTGCCGCGCGAAGCGGTGCGCGCCGTCGGCACCAACTCCCTGCGTGTTGCCAAGAATGCCCCCGAATTCCTCAAACGGGCGGAAGAGGCGCTCGGCTTCCCCATCGAAGTCATCGCAGGTCGTGAAGAAGCACGCCTGATCTATCTGGGAGTCGCGCAGGGTCTGCCGCAAGACGAAGAACGGCGCATGGTGATGGACATCGGCGGAGGCTCCACCGAATTCATCATCGGCGAAGGCTTGCAGCCCATCCACCTGGAAAGCCTGTACATGGGCTGTGTCAGCTACAGCGCGCGTTTCTTTGCCGACGGCAAGGTGGCCAAGTCGAACCTCAAGCAGGCCGAACTTGCCGCGCGCAACGAACTACAAGCCATCGTGTCGGAATACTCGCACGGACACTGGGGTGTGGCCCTGGGTTCATCTGGCACCGCGCGGGTGATCTGCGACGTGCTGGAGCAGAACGGCTACAGCGCCTCCGGAATCACGCGGGAAGGGCTGGAGCAGCTGCGCGCAAAACTGTTGGAGGTCGGTGATGTCGCCAAGCTTGAACTCCCCGGCATGAAATCGGACCGTGTGCCGGTGTTCGCGGGCGGCTTCGCCATCATGTATGCCGCCTTCTGTGAACTGGGCATCGAACTGATGCGTCCCGCGCTGGGTGCGTTGCGCGAAGGCGTGCTGTATGACCTGCTTGGGCGATTCACCCATAACGACATGCGCGAGGCGACCGTGCAGCAATTCATGCGTCGCTATCACGTTGACCATGCGCAGACCGTACGTGTGCGCGGACTGGCGGCGCATCTGGCGCAGCAGTTCGCCGACGAACATGCCGATGAAGAAGACATGCAATTGCTGGCCTGGGCATGCGACCTGCACGAGATCGGCATCAGCGTCGCCCACAGCGGCTATCACAAACATTCCGCCTACATCCTCGCCAATGCCGATATGCCCGGTTTCTCGCGCAAGGCACAGCAACGCTTAAGTCTGCTGGCACTGTCGCACCGCGGCAAGCTGGAGAAAGTGCGTGAGCAATTATCGGAATGGCAAGTGACCGCCAAGGTGATGGCGCTACGGCTGGCCGCCTTGTTCTACAGGAACCGCAGCGATGTCGTGCTGCCCGTGATGCAGGGAAGATTCAGCGGGACGAAGTTCCACCTGCACCTGAGCGGTGATTGGCTGGCACAGAATCCGCTGACAGAGACCGCCCTGCAAGCCGAGGCCAAACAATGGAAGTCCGTGGGCATCAGCTTGCAGGTCGAAGCAAGCTAGTAGCTTCATGGTCCGGGCTGCCGGACTCTCTTTACCTCCGTACTAAGCTCCACTCCGAAGCTGTCTAGACAGTCGCTGCATAGTACGTTTATGCAGAGGACAACGTCAGTTGCAGTGCAGACTCATGCGCGTAGCGCGTGACGTCGGAACTACAACGCGTTGCGGTGAAGACTTTCATGCCAAGCATGTTAGTTGGAGCCAAAGTCCGGGTACCCGGACGCTCTTTGACCACCGTGCTAAACTCCGCCCCGAAGCTGGCTAGGCAGTCGCTGCATAGTACGTTTATGCAGAGGAAAGTCCGGGCTCCATAGAGCGGGATGCCGGTTAACGGCCGGACGCCGTGAGGCGATGGAAAGTGCCACAGAAAATACACCGCCGATGGCTGCGTAAGCAGTACAGGTAAGGTTGAAATGGCGAGGTAAGAGCTCACCGCGGACGTGGTAACACGGACGGCAGGGTAAACCCCATCCGGAGCAAGACCAAATAGGCTGGCTATGACGTTGCTCGCGTCGCCAGCGGGTAGGTTGCTTGAGCGTAAGGTAACGAAACGCCTAGAGGAATGACTGTCCACGACAGAACCCGGCTTACCGGCCAGCTTCACCTGACAAGTTTCGTGGCAGATGTACGCGACGAATTGAATGGAAAAAGAAAGCTTCGACTATGCGAATAAAAAGCCTGATTCGGATTTCTCTGTTGATGATCCTGTCCTTGTTTGCGCTGAACTTCGCGCTCAACTTCTGGAACGCACACCAAAAGAGTCAGGCAGTCGAGCAATTGCAGCAAGAGACCAAACTATTGGCAGTGACCACCTCGGTCAAGCAGGGCATCGTCGATATCCAGAAGCAGGTCGACCGTCTGGGGCAATTGCCGCAGGACAGCGTGCCTGCACTCAGCCCCAAGGAAAAAGACAAGGTAGAAGCACAATCCGCGCGCGTGGCAGGTGAGATCACCCGGCTCAAAGCAATGGCGGATGAGGCGCTGCTTCCAAAAGTGACAGCCATGCAGTCGCGCTACATGGAACTGGCCGCTTCCTGGCATCAGTTCTACAACCATTTCGGCATCGATTCGGCGCAAGCCATGACCGAACTTGTGCTGCACGCGGAGCCCTACAGTCAGCAGTTGATCTATCAGGACCTGCCTGCGCTCGAAGCGCATGAGAGCGAGTCGATAGAGCAGGCACGGCAACACTTGCAGGCGGTCGAGTGGTGGTCCGAACGCACGGCACTCGTCGTATTCGTTCTTTCCCTGCTGGTCGCCTTGTCCTTCGCGATACGTGTCTATCGCCGCGTCGTCGACGGCATACAGTCCTTTGCGCCGGGCGTCGCCACCGTACTGGACGGCGGTGAGGCGCGCATCGGCCTGCAAAGCAAGGATGAATTGGGCGAGATCGCCGCCGCATTCGATACCATCAGCGACGACCTGCATGCCGCCCGCAAGCAGTGCAGCACGCTGGAACATGATCTGGCGCAGCGCAACGAGGAGGTCGAAGCGCAGCGCATGGAGTCGCAAGCGCTGTTGCGCAACATCCTGCCCGGGACCGTGGCCGAAGAGTTTCGCGCCAAGGGCACGGTGCAGCCGAAGTATCTGGAAGACGTCACCATCCTGTTCACGGACTTCGTCGGTTTCTCCGCCTCCACCGAAAAGCTGGCGGCGGAAGATCTGGTGCACATGCTGCATGACTACTTCAGCGCCTTCGACGAGATCTGCGCGCGCTACGGTATGGAGAAGTTGAAGACCATCGGCGACAGCTATATGTGCGCGGCCGGTCTGCCGGAACGCAACCCATCGCATCCGGTGGACGCGGTGATGGCGGCGATGGAGATCGTGCAGGCGGTGACCGAGCGCGGTAACCGCAACAACTGGTCGATCCGCGTCGGCATCCACACCGGGCATGTGATCGCCGGGATGGTCGGTACGCAGAAGTTCGCCTACGACATCTGGGGTGAATCGGTGAACTACGCTTCGCGCGTGGAATCGAGCGGCGAGCCGAACCGCGTCGCGCTATCGGCGCAGACCTATGGCCGCATCAAGGACTTCTTCGAATGCGAGAAGCGTGTGAAGACCCACAGCAAGGTGTCGCACAAGATGGAGTTGTATTTTGTGAACGGCTTCACGCACAGTCTGGTCGAAGACACCAAGCAGATGCCGCCGGAAGCTTTCGTGCGTCGCTATCGCGGCTACTTCCAGAAAGAGCCGCCATCCTTCCCGCCATTGCGGACTGCCCTGGCGGGCAAGTCCTGAGAATAAAAAACGGGGCTACAAGCCCCGTTTTTTATTTGTTCGCGTTCAGCGCCTGTTCCAGTCTATCCGCCGGCATATAACCGGGATTGACCACGCCGTTGGCGAAGATCAGCGCGGGCGTACCGTTCACCTTCAGTTTGCGACCAAGCGCCATGACTTCAGCAGTCGGCAGCTTGCAGGTGGCAGGCTTGGGTTGCACGTTGTCCTGCATCAGTCTGTCCCATGCTTTCACCGGGTCCTTGCTGCAAAGCACGGACTGCACTTTCTCGGCGGAGCCGTCGAAGATCGGGTACATGAACAGATACAGCGTCACGTTGTCGATACTCTTCAGTTCCTGTTCCAGCTTCTTGCAGTAGCCGCAATTCGGGTCGGTGAAGTAAGCCAGTTTGCGGCTGCCGTCACCCTTCACTTTCTTCATGGCCAGCTTCAGCGGCAGTTTGTCGAATTCCACCGCGAACAGGATGCGTGCGCGCGCCTCGGTCAGATTGCGGCGTGCCTGCAGATCGAACATCTGGCCGTCGATCAGGATCTCGGCCTTCTCGTCGGTATAGAAGATATGGTCGCCGGTCACCACCTCATACAAACCGGAGACGGGCGAAGGATTCACCTGATCCACCGGCCCGATCAATTGCTGGTATTTCTGTAGTGCGTCCTTGACGGTTGCGGCCTTGTCGTCGGCGGCATAGGCGAGTGAAGTGGAGAGCAAAAGCAACAGCAGGGTTCTGAACATTCGATGCGTCCTAGGTTGTGGGATCAGTTGAGGGCGTGGCGTGCCAGCATCTTCTTCAGCGGCACGATAGCGTTGGTGGCGGCCATGCCGACGTTGCGCAGTGTGCGCAGCACCGGGTTGGCATTCACGAACAGATGTTTCAGCGCATCGGTGGTGAGCTGCATGGACAGGATGTCATCCTGTCTGGCCTTCTCGTAACGGCGCAGCAGGCGCAGGTCGCCGCAATCCAGCGCGCCGCGTTGCATCAGTGTTTGCGACAGCTCGCGCACGTCGCGCAGGCCGAGGTTCACACCCTGACCCGAGAGTGGATGCACGTTATGCGCCGCATCGCCCACCAGCGCCAGACGCGGCTTGGTGATGTGTGCCAGATTCAGCACGCGCAGCGCGAAAGCGGCGGGCGCGGTGATCACTTTCAGTTCGCCCAGCGTGTGGTTGGAAGCTTCCGACACGCGCGCGCACAATTCCTCATGCGACAGTGCCAGCAACTCGGCCGACTTCTCCGGCGTCACCGACCACACGATGGAGATGCGGCGCCCCGGCAAAGGCAGCAGGGCGAGGATGCCGTCTTCGGTGAACCACTGATAAGCGATGCCGCGATGCGCTTTGCTGATAGTGAAGTTGGCGACCAGACCATGCTGGTTGTAAGGCGTAGGCACTTCCGGCATGACAGCTTGATGGCGCACCCAGGAATCGCGACCATCCGCGCCGACGATCAGCTTGGCTTTCACTTCGCGTCCGTCCTTCAGCGTCAGATTGGCCGCATCGCCATCGATGGCAAGCGCTGCACATTGCGCCGGATTCAACAGGGTGAGGTTCTCTTGCTCGCGCAGACCTTGCCATAGCGCCTCATGCAACAAACGGCTCTCCAGGATGAAAGCCATCTCCGGCACACCCAATTGATAAGCACTGAAATTGAGCTTGGCACCGGTGTCGCCGAACACGCGCATCTCTTCCACTTGTTGCACGCGTGACATATCCAGTCGCTGCCATGCACCACATTCGTGCAGGAACTGAACGTTGCCAGGGGTGAAGGCGTAGATGCGGGCATCCCAGTCGTCGTCGGCTCTGGATGCTTGGGGTGAGGAACCACTTTCAACCAATGCCAAGCGCAGACCGCTATCGCGCAATGAAGCCGCCAGACTTGCACCGACCAGACCGCCACCGACGATGATGATGTCGAACTCCATATGGACACCTCTCACTTTAGGGTTAAGTAGACAGCCCAGAAAGGGTACTGCCCGTAAAAAACTGCGGGCATCATAGCATGGGCGAGTTGATTAATTTATAATCGCCGCCCCCTTCAGGAATGATCACAAGGGGGCCTCGAAAATCGTTACGAGCAATTTGAGTGCAAGGCGCACGGAGCGCAGTGACGAAGGCATACCAAATAGGTAGACGAGGAAGCGAGCACCGCGCAACGCCGCAATCAAGTTGCGCAGTAGATTTTAAGGCCCCCTGAGTGCAAATCGGTAAGTACATACTCAAGAACAACCTGATCGTCGCCCCCATGGCGGGTGTGACCGATCGTCCGTTCCGCATCCTGTGCAAGCGCATGGGCGCGGGCATGGCAGTGTCCGAGATGGTGGCTTCCAATTCATTGTTGTACGGTTCCGAGAAGACCAAACGTCGCGCCAACCACGAAGGCGAAGTCGATCCCATCTCGGTGCAGATCGTCGGTGCCGATCCGAAGATGTTGGCGCAGGCCGCGCAGCACAATGTGGACAACGGCGCGCAGATCATCGACATCAACATGGGCTGCCCCGCCAAGAAGATCTGCAATGTCATGGCTGGTTCCGCGCTGATGCAGAACGAACTGCTGGTGGCCGAGATCCTGGAAGCCGTGGTCAAGTCGGTCGACGTGCCGGTCACGCTCAAGATCCGCACCGGCTGGGACAAACAGAATCGCAACGCCGCCAACATCGCGCGCATCGCCGAGGCCAGCGGCATCCAGGCACTCGCCATCCACGGCCGCACCCGCGCCTGCGCTTACACCGGCGACGCCGAATACGACACCATCCGCGCCGTGAAAGATGCGGTGCGCATCCCCATCATCGCCAACGGCGACATCACCACGCCGGAAAAAGCCAAATACGTGCTCGACCATACCGGCGCCGACGCCGTCATGATCGGCCGCGCCGCGCAGGGTCGACCCTGGCTGTTCCGTGAAATCGAGCATTTCCTGAATACCGGCACCCATCTGCTGTCGCCGCAAGTCGGCGAGATCCAGAATGTTCTGGTCGCGCATCTGGCTGACCTTTACGACTTCTACGGCGAACACACCGGGCTGCGCGTCGCGCGCAAGCACATCTCCTGGTACACCAAAGGGCTGGCCGGTTCCGCCGTGTTCCGCCATCGCATGAATCAACTGGAAAGCGTGGACGAGCAGATGCAAGCCGTCTCCGATTTCTTTGAAGAACAAAAAGTCGGCAACGCACGACTGCAGTACGAACGGGAGGCGGCAGCCGCGTAAGCGGCCCGCAACGAGCCACCGGCACAAAGTATGTCGGGGCGGAGGGGGAGGAGAAGGGTCGGCACATGGCGGTGCAGCAGCGCCGCCATGTATCGGCATCGGAGACAGGCAGCACCGCAGCAAAGAACATCAAGGGGGCAGTAAATGAGCAGCGAAGAGTGTGGCATCAACGAGAACGACATCGCCAAGCATGTGCGCAAGGCGCTCAACGATTACTTCAAAGACCTGGACGGCGAAGAACCATCCTGCGGCGTGTACGACATGGTGATCGACTGTGTGGAAAAACCGCTGATCGAAACCGTGCTGCACCATGCCGGTGGCAATCAGACACGCACCGCCGACCTGCTCGGCATCAACCGCAACACCCTGCGCAAGAAGATGCAGGAACACCGAATCAAATAATCATCCACGAAAGAAAAAAATGGCCATCACCCAAGCACTCATCAGCGTCTCCGACAAATCCGGTGTCCTCGAATTCGCCAAAGGCCTGCACGCCCTTGGCGTCAAGCTGTTGTCCACCGGCGGCACTGCCAAGCTGCTCGCCGACAACGGCGTGCCGTGCACCGAAGTCGCCGACTACACCGGCTTCCCCGAGATGCTCGATGGCCGTGTGAAGACACTGCAACCGAAAGTGCACGCCGGCATCCTCGCGCGTCGTGACCTGCCCGAGCATGTCGCCACGCTGAAGAAGCACGACATCCCCACCATCGACCTGGTCGTGGTCAACCTGTACCCGTTCGCGGCCACCATCGCCAAGCCAGGCTGTACGCTGGAAGACGCCATCGAGAACATCGACATCGGCGGCCCGACCATGGTGCGTTCCGCTGCCAAGAATCACGCACATGTCGCCATCGTCACCGACCCGGTCGACTACGCCGACGTATTGGCCGAGATGCAAACCAACAACTGCACCGTGTCCGATGCATCGCGTTTCGACTTGGCTAAAAAAGCCTTCTCGCACACCGCCGCCTACGACAGCATGATCAGCAACTACCTCACCGCCATCAACAGCGACGGTAGCAAGCAAGCCTTCCCGGCACAGATCAACTTCAACTTCGCCAAAGTGCAAGAGATGCGCTACGGCGAGAACCCGCACCAGAGCGCCGCGTTCTATCGCGACCTCATCGCGCTGCCCGGCGGCATCGCCGACTACACGCAAGTGCAGGGCAAAGAACTCAGCTACAACAACATCGGCGACTCCGATGCAGCATGGGAATGCGTGAAGACCTTCGACCAGCCTGCCTGCGTCATCGTCAAGCACGCCAACCCTTGCGGCGTCGCCATCGCCGACAGCGCATTGAGCGCCTACAAGCTGGCCTACGCCACCGACACCACCTCCGCGTTCGGCGGCATCATCGCCTTCAACCGCGAGTTGGACGAAGCCACCGCCACGCTGATCACCGCCAACCAGTTCGTCGAAGTCATCATCGCGCCGAGCGCCACCGAAGCCGCACTCAAAGTCACCGCCGCCAAGCAAAACGTGCGCGTGCTCACCGTGCCGCTGTCGAACGCACACAACCAGTGGGACGTGAAGCGCGTCTCCGGCGGTCTGCTGGTGCAAAGCCCGGACGCACTGAACGTGGGTGCAGAACACCTCAAGGTCGTCACCAAGGCGCAGCCCTCCAAAGAACAGATGGCCGACCTGCTGTTCGCATGGCGCGTTGCCAAGTACGTGAAGTCCAACGCCATCGTGTTCTGCAAAGGCGGCCAGACACTGGGCGTCGGCGCAGGCCAGATGAGCCGCGTGGACAGCACCAAAATCGCCAGCATCAAGGCACAGCACGCAGGTCTGAGCCTCGCCGGCTCCGTGGTCGCCTCCGACGCCTTCTTCCCGTTCCGTGACGGCATCGACGTACTGGCCCAAGCCGGTGCCAAGGCCGTCATCCAGCCGGGCGGTTCCATGCGCGACGAAGAAGTCATCGCTGCTGCCGACGAGTTGGGTCTGGCCATGGTCTTCACCGGCCACCGTCACTTCCGTCACTAAGCCGATCAAAGAAAGGTCGTCATGAAGATTCTGGTCATCGGTTCCGGCGGTCGCGAGCACGCACTCGCTTGGCGACTGGCGCAAGGCAAGAAAGTGCAGAAGGTCTACGTCGCCCCCGGCAACGCGGGCACTGCACTCGAAGAAGGTGTGGAGAACATCAACATCACCGCTATCCCCGAACTGCTCGAGTTCGCCAAGACTAACGACATCTACATGACAGTGGTCGGCCCCGAAGCGCCGCTGGCCGCGGGCGTGGTCGACGTGTTCCGTGCCGAGGGTCTGAAGATATTCGGCCCCACCAAAGCCGCCGCGCAACTCGAATCCTCCAAGGATTTCGCCAAGCGCTTCATGACGCGTCACAACATCCCCACCGCCTTCTTCGAGACCTTCAGCGAGATCGCACCCGCCAAAGCCTACGTTCAAAAACACGGCGCACCCATCGTCATCAAGGCCGACGGACTCGCCGCAGGCAAGGGCGTGGTCGTAGCAATGACGAACGACGAAGCGTTCGAAGCCATCGACATGATGCTGTCCGACAACAAACTGGGTGATGCCGGTGCGCGTGTCGTGGTCGAAGAATTCCTCACCGGCGAAGAAGCCAGCTTCATCGTCATGGTCGACGGCAAGAACGTACTCGCCATGGCCAGCAGCCAAGACCACAAACGCCTGCTCGATGGCGACCAAGGCCCCAACACCGGCGGCATGGGCGCGTATTCGCCCGCGCCTGTCGTCACGCCCACCATCCACGCCAAAACGTTGCGCGAAGTCATCATGCCCGTCGTGCGCGGCATGGAAAAAGAAGGCAACACCTTCACCGGCTTCCTCTACGCCGGCCTGATGATCTCGCCGGACGGCGGTCTCAAAGTGCTGGAATTCAACTGCCGCTTCGGCGACCCAGAGACCCAGCCCATCATGCTGCGCCTCAAGAGCGACTTCGCCGTGCTGATCGAACACGGCATCGACGGCACGCTGGACAAGGTGGAAGCTGAATGGGACAAGCGCACCGCGCTCGGCGTCGTCATGGCCGCCGCCAACTATCCCGACACCCCGCGCAAGGGTGACGAGATCACCGGCCTGCCCAAGAAGCTCGAAGACGCCCACGTCTTCCACGCCGGCACCACCATGCAAGACGGCAAAGTCGTCACCAGCGGCGGCCGCGTGCTCTGCGTCGTCGCCCTCGGCGACATGGTCAAACACGCGCAAAACCGCGCCTACGAGATCGCCGACACCATCAAGTTCGACGGCTGCCAGATGCGCAGAGACATCGGTTATCGCGCGATAGGGCGGAAGTAGTCGATAACTCCCTCTCCCGCTGGGAGAGGGCAGGGGTGAGGGAAACGGGGAAGTGGAAACACTTCCCCGTTTTGTTTTAAGCGGAAATATATTCCTGCGCGCTTAGGCACAAAGGCGGCGCAGAGCGCAAACTGCCACGCATCGCAAAACCCACACAGGAGCGCCAAATGTCCAAGAAAAAGTTCCACTGCCAAGCCGTCACCCATGCAGGCATCAAAAGCATCAGCATCACCGACGACACGCACCACTTCTGCCTCACCCTGGAAGACGCAGGCAACAGATTGAACGCCCTGAAAGAAGCCATCGCGACCGGTAAATATCCCATCGCCATGGAGCTGGTGAATTCCTGCGCCAAGCTGATGACCGGCCCAACCGTGAAGTATTACGTCACACAGAACGACGCCGAGAAGTTCGAGCATTCGCTGGATAAGGCATTGCATCACTAAAGTAGAGACGCTTCACCGCTTTGTATTCAGCGGCCTATATATTCTTCGCTATTGGAGATACTCGGTAGGGTCGGTACTATTCGGCCCGAATAAGTCATAGAAGACGCAACTGCATTTGCGATATCCAGATGATTTTTGTAGTTTTAAGTCGGGGGATAAATAGTTAGGCAGGAGAGCGAAAGCAATATCCAAGAGAGGATGAATATGAGCGACAAAAGGCTGGAGAAAATAAAGGTGGGACTTAGGCAATTTGCCGAAGATAGAGATTGGGATCAATTCCACTCACCCAAAAATCTTTCTATGGCGTTAATTGCAGAGGCTGCCGAACTTGTAGAGCATTTCCAATGGCTCACAGAAGATCAAAGTAATAACTTGAATCAGAAACAACTAGAAGAAGTAGCTATGGAGATGGCCGATGTTCAAATATATCTGCTGCGTCTCGCAGAAAAACTTGAATTGGACATACTGTCCGCAGTTGAGAAAAAGATGGAAATTAACGCCAAGAAGTATCCAGCAGAAATCGTAAAAGGCAGCTCGAAGAAGTATACAGAATACAAATAACTAATTATTGGGGATGGTGTGCTCGTATATACATCGACTAAAAAAGAATTCCTGAAGGAAGTTCGTGCTGGAGAAATTGACGAGAAAATTCTCTCTTCATTTCAGCGGCACTTAGGCCATTCCACTAGCAAAAGCGAAATCACTTCCTGGCGGAACTCGATGCAGTATATGAGTCAAGTTCTCACCGATGATGGAATTCCATGTGATTCAGGTGTGGCAATTGAATATTCTCTTCCACAAACTACCAAGCGAATTGATTTCATTCTTACTGGGGTGGGCCATAACAAACACCCAGTCGCCATCATCATAGAGTTGAAGCAATGGGAGAACGTCAAGGCAACATCTATGGATGGGATAGTTAGGACGTTCGTGGGAGGGGCGGAGCGTGAAGTTAGCCATCCGTCATATCAAGCATGGACGTACGCTGCGTTACTAGAAGACTTTAATGAGGCGGTGCAAGAGGAGAGCATCGGCTTACAGCCATGCGCATATCTGCATAATTGCATTTCGGACGATGTTATCAATGCTGATTTCTACGCAGATCATACGCAGAGAGCACCAGCATTCCTCCGCAAAGACGCTCAGAAGCTATCTGACTTTATTAAGCGTTACGTCAAGTTTGGCGATTCCTGTGATGTGATGTATAGGATTGAGAAGGGCAGAATTCGTCCTTCAAAAAATTTGGCGGACAAGCTCTTGTCGCTCTTAAATGGCAATCAAGAGTTCTTGATGATTGACGATCAAAAAGTCGCATACGAAACTGCATTGTCGTTAGCTAAAAGTTCGTCAGTAAAAGAAAAGCACGTGTTAATCGTTGAGGGTGGGCCAGGTACTGGGAAATCTGTAGTTGCTATCAACCTGCTGGTTGCCTTGATAAAGGATCAACTATTAGCTCAATACGTTACTAAGAATTCTGCACCTCGAGCTGTTTATGCTTCGTTGCTGACGGGTTCTTTCAAGCGTAGCCATATTGAGAATCTATTTAAGGGTTCTGGGGTTTATACAAGTGCGAAATCCAACGAATTCGATGCACTTATTGTGGATGAAGCTCACCGTCTAAACGAGAAGTCCGGCATGTTCCAGAAAGGTGAAAACCAAATCAAGGAAATTATCCATTCCGCTAAATTTAGCGCCTTCTTTATTGATGAAGATCAGCGTGTAACCTTTAAAGATATTGGCGAGACAAATATGATCGCCAACTGGGGTGACCAACTTGGTGCGCAAGTACATCGTCTGCAGCTCCAATCTCAGTTTCGCTGCAATGGTTCAGATGGATACCTATCTTGGATAGATAGTGTTCTGGAGATTCGCGAAACAGCAAATAAAACGCTTGAGGGTATTAACTATGATTTTCAGGTTTTTGATTCACCAAATGAGCTTCGTGATGCAATCGTTGAAAAAAATCGGATCAATAATAAGGCGCGAATCGTTGCCGGTTACTGCTGGGACTGGATTAGCAGGAAATTTCCTTCAGAAGATGATATCCGTTTAGATGAATTCAACTTTTCCATGAAATGGAATCTTGCTAGTGATGGCAGCCTATGGATTCTAAAACCGGAATCGGTAAACGAAGCAGGTTGTATACATACATGCCAAGGGCTGGAAACCGATTACATCGGTGTGATTGTTGGCCCCGACTTTATTATTCGAGATGGCGTGGCCATAACAGATGCGGGGATGCGAGCAAAAACAGATGCATCAATCAAGGGATACAAATCACTGCTCAGAACTGATCCGGTTGCTGCAACGCAGAAAGCTGACCTGATCATCAAGAATACCTACAGAACTCTCATGACTCGCGGCATGAAGGGGTGCTACATATTTTGCACCGATAAGGAAACCAATCTTTGGTTTAAGGAGGCAATGGGTAGGGCTGCATCGGAGTTTGAATCGAAAGTTCAGTTGGATGTTCCTCCCGAGATAGTTGGGCAAGCAATAAATGATGATCGATATGAAGGCCTGACACTTAAATTGCTACCTTCAAACGCCGTTAAGCCATATATAAATGCAGTGCCAATTTATGATCTGGCCATTGCGGCTGGTCAGTTTAGCGAGACTCAATTGGTAGGGGGGGCATATGGGTATGGTGAGGAAGGTTCTGACGGATTCGATTGGGTTGAGCTTCCTGATAGTTTCCGTATCCGCTCTGGCCAATTTGTTGCAAAGGTGATTGGCGAATCAATGAATAAGCGAATCCCGAATGGTTCGTGGTGCTTGTTTAGCCTGAATCCAGTTGGGTCTCGCCAAGGGAAAACAGTATTGGTTCAGCATCGCAATATTGAAGACCCAGACACGGGTGGCCAATATACGGTCAAGGTTTATGAGAGCGAGAAAATTCAAGGTGGTGGTGAAAGTTGGAGGCATACCAAAATCAATTTGCTGCCAAATTCTACCGATCCAAACTATAGAGCTATTGTTCTGGCTCCAGAAGAGGCTGAGGACTTGAAAGTGATTGCTGAGTTTGTGGCGGTAGTAAGTTGATTGGATGAATATGAGTAACTGGCTATTGGCGACATATCTGGTGGGCATCTATGCGGCATTAGTTTTTTTGCCGATAGGGTTGGTATATTTTTGGCGGAAGAAACATGCGGAGAAGCGACGTTCACCTTTGAGCAGAATGCTGTTGCGCAGCCCTGGTGAGTCAGTGCGTACCGCGCTTGATGATGCGGGTGATGATGCATTGATAAGTTTCGTTATGCTGCCTGTTGTGCCATTGCTTCTCTACGCAATGCATATATCTCAGTCATATTTCCTTGGGAAGCCGGAGTCGTTGTTACGTTCTGCAATTGTGGTGATATTTGCTTTGGTTGCAGTGGGCTATTTTATGAATGCCATCCTGAAGCAACTCAAGAGAATTTCCAAACTCAGGCAGGGGTATGAGGGCGAAGTGGCTGTTGCACAAGAGCTGAATCAACTCATGCGTATAGGCGCCTTCGTATTTCACGACGTGCCCGGAGAGGGCTTCAATATCGACCACGTGATTGTTTCTCCCAAGGGGATTTACGCGGTCGAAACTAAAAGCAGAATGAAGCCAAATCGTGACCGTGGTAGCGAGGATGCCAATGTCGTATTTGATGGTCAGCGGCTAAATTTCCCCGGATGGTCTGAAACAGCACCCTTAGAGCAGGCAGCACGGCAAGCTAGGTGGCTTGAGAATTGGTTGTCTAGTGCAGTGGGGGAGAGAGTGGGGGTTAAGGCTGTCCTGGCATTGCCGGGTTGGTTTGTAGACAGAAGAGGAAAAAGTGACGTTGTGATTATTAACGGGAAAAACGCTATAGGGACATTGGGGAAATTGTCCCACGCGACATTAAGTGAAGAATTGTGCCAGCGAGTTGCTCATCAACTGGATCAACGTTGCAGAGATGTTGAACCAAGAGATTTCTATAAGAGGGAAATGGCCATGAGCTAGTGGGGGGCGGTCTCGCATTATCTATATTCACTAGGAAAGCAAACGCCGCATCTATGCGGCGTTTTGTTTGGTCGGCTTGGGGGCGGGGTGGTGATTCCACACCGTAAATTTCTGCATCACTTTCGCGAGCATTTCAGATTTAGTGTATTGGGTTAGCCACGCTCTTAACTTTGGGTAAGGGGCGGTCGAGAACAATGCGCTATTTTAGCTTGATATGAATGCGTGCTATTTGAGTGACAGGTTATGATTCGCACCGATGAGACTTCGGGGGCCGATCCCAGTTTGTTTGAGAAAAGAACAAGGAAGCACATGAGCGTATCAATGTATTACAACCCCAAATGTAGCAAGTGCAGAGCGACCTTGGCCTTGCTGCAGGAAAAGGGAATCGAACCGGAGCTGATCCACTATCTGGAAGCCGCGCCTACGGCGGATGCGCTGGCGGCGGTGCTGGTCAAGCTGGGCAAAGGTGCCAAGGATGTCATCCGCTTCAATGAGGATGACGCAAAGGCGCTCGGCATTTCCCCGGCAGATGATCGATCAGATGCTGAATGGCTGAACATCATTGCAGCCAACCCGAAGCTGCTGGAACGTCCGATCGTGATCAATGGCGACAGGGCGGCGATTGGCAGACCGCCTGAGAATGTGCTCGAAATACTTTAGGTGACACTGGCGCTGCGCGCCATTGCTTCGAGAAGATTCGTTCCAAATAAATGCCTGCTCTTCTCGTACCCCAACAAGTCGAGCCGGAAAATCCAGACGACCCATGATGACCACACTGATCCAACTCCATGAAGATATCGCCGAGCGCGTACGAACCATCCGGGTGGATCACGCCGACTGGTTGTGCGGCAAGGGTTGCGATGGTTGTTGTCAGCAGCTTGCCGAGGTGCCGCAACTGACATCAGCAGAATGGGATCTACTGCGGGAGGGGTTGGTCGATCTACCGCCGGAACACTTGCAGGCGATCCACATCAAGATGACTGCCCTGAGAAACCAGCAGTCGCGCCCCATCACTTGCCCGATGCTGGATCTTGTTGCCGGCACCTGTCCTGTCTATTCCCAGCGCCCGGTGGCGTGCCGCACCTACGGCTATTACGTGCAGCGCGATAAAGGTCTTTATTGTCGGGACATCGAGATGCGTGAGGCAGATGGTGCGCTGGCCGATGTGGTGTGGGGCAATCACGATGCCATCGATCAGCGCCTCGCCGGTCTCGGCGAGAGCCGCGCCTTGACCGACTGGTTCGCGCGCTGGTGGGTGGACAGTCAGTAGTAGAGAAACTGCTTTCGCTTAAAGGTGTAAGACCTTCGCAGTCGTTTCGACTGATGCATCCCGATCAACTCTGGCTACTTGCCAGTATCTTCCCCACCACGATCGGATCGTGTTCGGTGCGCATGTTGCTGTGCAGGGTCTCTGCTTCCGGGTAGGCGGTGCGCATCATGCCCAGCCATTTCTTGATCATGCCCGGCGCGTGCCTCGGGTCCATTCTGGCGACGAGCTGTTCGTAGTAATCGATCACCCAACCTTGCAGCGCCGGCCAGGGCATGGCTTCGTCGCCGGTTTTGATGCGATGCATGAGGTCAGGGCGGATGATGGCGCCGCGCCCGATCATGACGTCGGTGCAGCCGCTGACCTGGCGGATGTTTTGATAGTCCTGCGGTGTCCACACTTCGCCGTTGGCGACCACCGGCAATTTTACGGTCTCGCGGATCTGGGCGAGCCATTCCCAGCGCGCGGGGGGCCGGTAGCGGTCGGCACGGGTGCGGGCATGGACGATGAGCTCGTCGGCGCCGCCCGCTTCGATGGCGCGGGCACAATCCAGCGTGAGCGAGGTGTCTTCCAAGCCGAGGCGCATTTTGGCGGTGACGGGGATGTGTGGTGGTACGGCCCGGCGGGTGGCGGCGACGATGGCGTGGATCTGCTCGGGGAACTGGAGCAGCACCGCGCCGCCGCCGTTCCGATTCACCAGCGGGGAGGGGCAGCCGAAGTTGAGGTCGATACCCGGTGCGCCGAGTGAGGCGGCAAAGGCGGCATTCTCCGCGAGGCAGACCGGATCGCTACCCAGCAATTGCACACGCACCGGTACGCCGGCACGTGTGCAGCCGCCGCGTTCTAGTTCCGGCACAGTGTTGAGAAAGGTTCTTTTGTTGAGCAGATGGTTCGTCACCCGCACAAATTCCGCCACGCACAGGTCGATGCCACCGAGCCGCGTCAGGATGTCGCGCAGGCTATGGTCGGCAAGGCCATCCATTGGGGCAAGAATCAGGCGCATGTTGTTCGGGGTGATGGCGGGGGGCGCATTCTAAAGGGAACCTCTATAAATCCAAACTCCGACGCAATGGATCGATCGCGCCTTGTCTTGCTGGGCACTTTGAATATTTTGAAACGCCGAAAAGCAAACGCCGCATCTATGCGGCGTTATCTTTATGTCGGCATCATGGGTTGCCGAAGCGTTCAGCCTGTCAGGCTGATTGGTGTTGCGTCTAATTGTGAGGAATCATCGCGGGGTCGATAAGCTGCTCCCTTCTTCGGGTTGGCGTTCATGCTGTTGCGACTACGATTATTTTATACACCCCTTGCAGGGCACATTCATTCGAGTATTTTTCTCATGTATGCAGCTCGGAGTCAGGGCGCTGATTCCACTCTGTAAATCACGGTATCGCCGGTGAAGAAAATCGGACGATGCGCATTGATTCAGCCAGAAACAGGTAGCGGCTATTCCATATCCGCCGGTTTGGCGCGCATCTTCGCGGCGATGTAGTCAGCCTGCGAGATGTGGAGCAGGTCGGTCATTCTGCGCATGAGGTGGTTCTCGTGAGCGCTGATGTGGCGGTCGGCGTAGGCGACTTGCCACATGTATTCGACGATGCGGCCCCTTTCTTCTCGTCCCAGTTCGCGGTGGATGAGCGAGGTGAATTGGTGCAGGTCGTGAGCTTGTTGCGCGGTCTGCTGGCCTAGTGCAGAGAGTTGTTGCACTTCGCTATCGCTGAGTTGGAACCGTTCCTTGAGGATGCGCAATACTGTTGCGCGCTCTGTATCGGTGCTTTGGGCATCCGCGCGCATGACTTCTATCATCAGCACGGCGGTGGCGAGTTGCAGGGTGTGTTCGGGGCGCGGCGTGTCGTTGGCCGGGGTGATCAGGGTCGAGAAGAATTCGTTCAGTTTGTTGAGCATGGTGTTTGTATCGAGGTGTCGAGACGGGTGCCGCCATGATAACGACGATCGGTTCTGTCAATAATGCGGCGGTCTTTCATTTGCTGTCGGGCCTGCATTGCCGGCTTCGGATAGCGAGCGGATCTGACCGGCAAGTTCCCTGCAGAACTCTTCAAGCCGTTCCAGTCTTTGTTGTTGCTGGTAGACCGTTTTGTTCAGTTCGTCGATCTGGTCTTCCTGGAAGGTGATCTTTTCTTCGATGTGGATGAGGCGTTCGTCAGTCATGCGCTTGCTCGGAAAGTTCGGCGGCGAGCCGGGGGGGGGGCGCATTGTAGCGCGGTACGGCTGTCTGCAATTTCGGTATGATTTTCCGCGAGTCGGTGACAAATTGTCACCGACTGAAATTTCCTGCCGCCTGCAAAGAATAAGTGGATCACTAAGAAATGAGCAAAGCCAGAATGCTTGCCGCCTACTTTCAACGTGGCGGCCTCCTGGAAAGCCTGTGTTCTTCTTTTAAGCGCTGTTACCTGAAATGCGCATCCTTATTCAAGAAATCGATTAAAATTTAAATAGCATGATTTCTTATTAAAGGTGACGACTATGCGGCGAGACATCACTGGGCAATATCTCACCAGCCTCGCGGGTGGCGAAACAGTACACGCCTTTGTGCCTGATGCGCTGCCACCAATCCCCGCGCTAACAATCAATGAAGCGCGCCAACGCCTGTTGGAACGCGCCACGCTTGCCGTGGGACGGCTCGATAGCGTGAGTACCTTGCTGCCAGATCCGCAACTCTTCTTGTATGCCTATGTACGCCGCGAAGCCGTTCTTTCGTCGCAGATTGAGGGGACACAATCTTCACTATCCGACCTGCTGCTGTTCGAGCTGGACGAAGCGCCCGGCGTGCCGTTCGATGACGTGGTCGAAGTCTCCAACTACATTGCTGCGTTGGAGCACGGTATGGCGCGTCTGAGCGAACCTTTTCCGTTATGCAACCGCTTGCTGCGTGAAATGCACGCACGACTCATGGCGCGCGGTCGCGGTAGCGAGAAGGCACCAGGTGAATTCCGCCGCAGTCAGAATTGGATCGGTGGCACTCGCCCGGGCAATGCGCGCTTTGTGCCTCCCCCTCCGCAGGAGGTGGAAGCCTGCATGTCTGCACTTGAACACTATATCAATCTGCCGAATGAGGCTGCGCCTGTGCTGATCAAGGCCGCACTGGCGCATGTGCAATTTGAAACCATCCACCCCTTTCTTGACGGTAACGGCCGACTAGGACGTCTGCTCATTGCTCTGTTGCTGCACCAAGGCAGTTTGCTTGCTCAGCCGCTGCTTTACCTCAGCCTGTATTTCAAACAGCACCGTAATGTCTATTACGAGCTACTGGACAAAGTGCGCACCGAGGGTGACTGGGAAACTTGGGTGGACTTCTTTCTGGAAGGTGTAGAACAAACCGCACATGGTGCAGTACAGACTGCACAGCGCTTGGTGGCGCTGTTCGAACAAGACAGCCAGCGCATCCAGCAAAGCGGACGCGGTGCAGCCAATGCTCAACGTTTGCTGCTTGCCCTGCGTAGCCATCCAGTGTCTACACTCAAGCTGCTGGGGGCAGAGGCAGGCATTAGTTTCCCCACTGCGGGAAAAGCCATGCAAACCCTGATCGAACTCGGCATCGCACGCGAACTCACCGGTCAGCGGCGCAACCGCGTATTCGTATATGACACTTACCTTGCTATCCTCAACGAAGGAGGTGAAGTGTGATGAGTAGAAAACTTCGCGTGCAGCTTTTCGAGCTGTGTTTTTTGCGCTAGCCGCTATGCAAAGAATAGATATTTCCGCCCGTGCGCTTGCTGCCCACCTTAAACGTGGCGGCGTGATCGCTTATCCAACCGAGTCCTGTTACGGCCTCGGCTGCGATCCGCGCAATCGGCGCGCGGTGCAGCGCATCCTGAAGCTGAAGCAGCGGCCACAGAAGAAGGGCTTGATCCTCATCGCGTCTGATTATCATCAGGTGGAGCCTTATATTCGTCCACTCACGTCGGCCGAACGATCGCGCCTGCAGCAGGATGGCGCGCAGGCGGTGACCTATCTGATGCCGGCGAAACCATCGTGTCCGCGCTGGCTGCGCGGGGTGCATGACTCGCTGGCGGTGCGGCTGACGGCGCATCCGTTTGCGCAGCAGCTGTGCCGCAGTGTGGATAGCGCGCTGGTGTCGACCAGTGCCAATAGCAGCGGTATGCGTGCGGCCAAGACCTATGCCGAGTGCCAGCGAATGTTCGGTAAGCGCGTGTGGGTATTGCGCGGTCGCGTGGGAAAACGTAAACGTCCTTCGACGATCAAGGCGTGGGCCGGTGATAGAATCGTTCGCTCGTAAACGCAATCGGAGAAGTGCATGAGCAATGTTGATCCCAACGCCGTAAAGACCTACCTGCTGGAACTGCAGGAGCTGATCGTTGACCGTCTGGAACAAGTGGACGGCAAGAAATTCATCCGCGACAAGTGGACCCGCGCCACGGGTTCGGGCGGCATCGGCAAGGGCGAGGGCATCAGCTGCATCATCGAGGAAGGCAATGTGCTGGAGCGCGGCGGTGTGGCGTTTTCGCATGTGCAGGGCGACAAGATGCCTGCTTCCGCTACCGCGCATCGTCCCGAGCTGGCCGGTTGCTCGTGGGAGGCGATGGGCGTGTCGCTGGTGATGCATCCGCGCAATCCTTATGCGCCGACCTCGCATGCCAACGTGCGCATGTTCATGGCGCACAAACCGAATGGCGAGAAGGTGTTCTGGTTTGGCGGCGGCATGGACCTCACGCCTTACTACGGATTCGAGGAAGATGCGGTGCACTTCCACCAGATCTGCAAGAACTCGCTGGCACCGTTCGATGCATCGCTGCATGCGAAGTACAAGAAATGGTGCGACGAGTATTTCTTCCTCAAGCATCGCAACGAACCGCGCGGTGTGGGCGGCATCTTCTTCGACGACCTTTCCGAGCCGGATTTCGATTCCTGCTTCGCTATCCAGCAGAGCGTGGGCGACCATTACCTGTCGGCCTATGTGCCGCTGCTGGAGAAGCGCAAGGACATGCCCTACGGCGAGCGCGAGCGCGACTTCCAGTTGTATCGTCGCGGGCGCTATGTTGAATTCAATCTGGTCATCGACCGTGGCACCATCTTCGGTCTACAGTCGAACGGCCGCACCGAGTCCATCCTGCTGTCCATGCCGCCGCTGGTGAAGTGGCGCTATGATTGGCACCCGGAAGCAGGTACGCCGGAAGCGGAGTTGTACGACAAGTACCTAGTCCCCAAAGACTGGATTTAATCTTCCGATAGGAGGTCAGTATGCAGCCGAAACAGCACTGGGAAGAAGTCTATACGACGAAATCTACTGATGCGGTGAGTTGGTTCCAGCCGCATGCCGCGCTCTCGCTAGATCTGATCCGCGCCACGGGCGTGGACAAGGATGCGGGCATCATCGATGTCGGCGGTGGTGCATCGACGTTGGTGGATGATCTGCTGGCCAATGGTTACAACGACCTCACCGTACTCGATCTTTCGGCGCATGCCATGGAAGCAGCACGCCAGCGTTTGGGTAAGGATGAATCAATGGTGCGCTGGATCGAGGCCGACATCACCGAGGTGGATCTGCCTGCCAAGCGTTATGACATCTGGCATGACCGTGCGGTGTTCCACTTTCTTACCACGCCAGAGCAACGTGAAGCCTATGTGCAGACTGTGTTCCGTTCGGTGAAGCCGGGTGGGCATGTGATCGTGGCGACCTTTGCCGAGGATGGCCCGCTGGAGTGCAGCGGCTTGCCGGTGATGCGCTATCGCCCCGAAGAATTGCACGACCAGTTCGGCGAAGCCTTCACGTTGTTGAAACACGCTAAGGAAGCGCACCACACCCCGGCAGGCAAGGTGCAGCAGTTCGTCTATTGTTATTGCCGCCGGACTGTCTCGTGACGGCAGAATCGCGCTGAAAATAGTTGCTTTCAGCGTGCGGCGATCATCGCGAGGCGCGCGATTTAATAAGCCTCGCGCTGGTAGATGAACGCGTCATTCCCTTTGTAGATGCCGAACGTGGCACGACCCGGGATGCTCGGGTCGACGGCTGCGCCGTTGCTGCCGGTCAGCAGGTAGCTCGGTGCGTTCAGGCTGAGATCGACACTGCCTGGTACGCCGGGTGCATTCACCGTAATGGCGCGTACGCCGTCAGTCATGGTGTCGGTGGTGGGTGCTTTGATGATCACTGTGCCACCCATTCCCACGAGATTGGAGACGACCACGTTGCCGCCTGCCGTGCTGAGTGCGCTGTTGAACGAGGTCGCATCGTCCGTGTTGCTCGTCAACCAGTTCGCGCCACCGTAGAACTGCGCGGTCACATTCATCGTGAGCGGCAGCAATTCCGAACCGTAGTTGTTGCTGATCTTGATGCGGCCGCTGACGACCTTCACTCCGCCTTCGATGGAGCTGACGGCCAGGCTGCGCAGCGAACTGGCATCGGCATCTGCCGCGCGCAGGTAGATGTCGGTAGGCGCGGTGGGAGATGTGGCGAAAGTGTAGAGCGGTGCCGCAGGCGTCCCCAGTATCGTGCTGCCCCGATTGAATGCGCTGCCCGCGACGCTGGCACTCGACAGTGCGCCGGGGGCGGCGGCGGGCGGATCCTGTGTGGTGCTGCTGCCCGCCGCATCCCATGCCGTCAGTGTCACGGCCTTGGCGAAGTTGGGCGAGGTGTTCGCCGTGCCGTCGTAGTTCACGGTGATGGCGTCGCTGGCGTTCGCCGCAGTGACGTTGACCGTGAACGCCTGCCCGGAATAGGCCCAGCCCGCGACGGGGCAGATCAGTCCGGTGGGGCAGTCCGCCATCGGTGCGGTCACATAGGTGTTGAAATGATGCGGCACGAACGGACCGACATTGCCGGCGCCATTGCAGACCGTGCCACCTGTGCCGGTGTTGCCGCTGGCGCTTAGACCGGAAAGCAGGTAGCTGCCGCTGCGCAGTGTCGCGGTCAGGTCGCCGTTGCCCACTTCGCTCCAGTTGAGCGTACTGGCGGTCACGGTACCGTTGGCGAAAGCGGGCAGTGTGCCTGTACTGAATGTGCCGGTGGACGATGAGGCGCCGGTGGGCTGGCATTTGCTGAAGGTGATCGACACGATTTCCGGCGTGGTCTCTTTACCGAAGTTCGGTGTGGCGGTCGGTGTGGGTAGAGCGTTGTAGGCCGTCACCGAGGCGGAGAAATCGTTGCCCGCCTTGATCGGGCCGGCGGTCACGGCGGAGATGCCGAAGTGGTGCGGGACGACGACGAACAGTCCGCTAGAGCCGACCTGTGCGGTGGCGGCGCTGTTGCGCATCCAGAATTCCACCTTGCCGACGTCCGCGTAGTTGAAGGCGTACGGGCCGGAAGAGGGGCTGCCACCGGGGAAGCTGACGGCCAGCGTGGCGGCAGACCAGCTGGCGGGTGTGCCGCCGTTGGACTGACACAACGGCAATGTCACGCCCGAGAAAGCCGCCTGTATGCCGGCATGCGCCACCGGATCGTGGCACGACAAGGCGAACGCCATGTCGCGCGTACGCACCTGTGTCGGGTGGAGACGGGTGGGGATGCCCGATGCATTCAATGCCGTGATGTAGACATTGGCGGCATCGATGCCCGCCACTTGTGGCGACCAGTTGAGAACGGCGCAGGTTTGTCCCGGCGCACCGAATGCGAAGTCATGCACACAGGCACTGTCGGTGAATACATAGTTAGGCAGGGTGTAGGTGATGGTGTTGGAAAGCTCGGCGATCGGTGTGCTCGCCAGCAGATCAATGCCGCCGCTATCGTCCACGAAGATCGTCACGGTGTCGGCGGCCTGATAGGTGAAATACAGGGAGGCGGCACTTTCTCCCGCGCCGAAGGTGTAGCTCGCCTGTCCGCTGTTCGCTGCGCCCGGTGTCAGGGTGCCGGTCCCGGTCCCGATGCTCCAGTCTCCTAGTCCGGTATTGGTGGACAGGTTGATCGAATAACCGCTCAGGGGGGCATGTGTAGTGGTATGGGGGGAGATCGCTACGGGGGTGGCAGCCAATGCCATCGCTGTAACAGGTGCATTGATGCTGACGTGATCCAGTAACGAAGGACAAACGCGTGTCGAGCCGTACCAGTCTTTCCCTGCATTTTCGTTGGCATAGCCGGCAGCGATCTCTGCCGGTGTGAGCGCGATATTGAACAACTTCACTTCGTCGATCATGCCGTCGAAACGGCGCGTGCCGCCACCGTAACCTTGATCGTCACCGATCTGCAGCGGCAAGGTGTTGGTGGGTAGTGTCCCGGTCATCGCCGCCGAGCTGTCCGCAACGCCATTGATATAGAGGGTCTGCGAACCGCTCGCATATACCAGCGCGACATGCGTCCAGGTACTGGTTGGCACGGACGCTGCAGAGGTCAAACTGCTGGTTCCCCACTGCCAGTAGATCTTGCCGGAAACATCGATGTGCGCCTTGTAGTTCGTGCCCTTGGAGATGAAGCTCATCAGCGCATCCTTGCCGGGAGCACCGCCCCAGCGGGCGGGTTTCAGCCAGGCAGTGACCGTAAGTGTGGTCGGCAGGTCGAGCCGGTCGTTGTCGGCGACTTGCACATAATTGGCTGCAAGGTTCGCACCATTGCAGAGTTTGGCTGCGGCCGTGGTTGCGCCCAGTTGAGCGGTGCCATGCAGGGCATTTGTGCCGCTGTCTGCCACCTCGTTCGAAGTGCCGTTCCAGCTGCTTTCGTCCATGTGATAGTCAGCCGCCAGTGGCGCGGGCAGTGTGTAGTCGATGGTCACCGGCATCGCGTCTACCGCCACGGTCTGGGTCGTGGTGTATGGGCCGCGCTGGGCGGCGAATGCAGTGCCAAAAGTGGCGGCGTTGATGTTGGCAGGCGTCCAGGTGTTGCCCCAAAGATTGGTGGCATCACCGAAAGTAAGTTGCGTTGGCGCGGGCAGCAACGATCCGCCGCCATTCGGGATGTTGGTTCCGGCGGCGAGATTGGTCGGCTGGATGACATTTGTTTTGACCAGTTGCATCGCATTCACGGTGAAGGTGCGCGTGGCATTCACCCACGGCCCGACCGTGATGCCGGTGATGGTGGCATCAGCGGGAATGGCGAAGTTGTAGCCGGTGCATTTAAGGTAGTTGGTGATCTGGTTGTTGGCCGCCGTCGCCGTCGCATATACATTGTTTTGTGAGCCGACATTGGTCAGGCCGGTCCAGGGCTGGGTGCCGATACCGGTATCGTTGATGCACAGCGTCGGATTGGAGATGGCCGTGCCCGAGCTGCCGCCGCCCGGTGTGTAGGTGATGGTCACCAAGCCCGGTGCGCCTGCGCCGCCGGTTGTAGTTCTTTCCGCCGCTCCGCCACCACCACCACCGTTACCCGATGCCGGGGCAAAACCGTTCTGGCTGTTGACGCAGCCACCGTTGCCGCCTACGCCGCCTCCGGCTGGCGGGGCAGCAGCAGTACAGGTGTACCAGGAGTTGGCGCCACTGGTGCCGTTCGCCGCAGTGCCTGCCGAGGAGCCGCCGGGGCCGCCGCGTCCGGTGCTGCTGTCGCGTCCGGTGCCGCCGTTGCCGCCCGAGAATTTGACGTTCCCCACACCTGCCGCTGCCGAGCCACCCGCTCCTGCGACGCCGCCTTCGTCGGAAACGGGAGCCGATCCGCCCGAGCCGCCTTTGGCGAGGATGGTTGTGGTGTTGATGAACCACGAATCGCCGCCTGTGCCGCCCGCGCCATTGGTTGCGCCCGCCGTGCCTGCCGTGCCGACGGTCACCGTGTAGGTTGTGCCGGGCACAACAGTGATGGACGTGGTTCTGGAATAGGCACCGCCGCCGCCACCACCGCCGCCGTCCGAGCTGTCGCCTTCTCCGCCACCACCGCCGCCACCGCCGCCCCACACTTGCACATCGACACTGGTGACGCCGGCCGGGGCGGTCCATGTGCCGCTTGCGGTGAATGTATCGGTCGCGGCTTGCGCGCTGGTGGCGATCGCCAGCAGCAACGCGCCGATCAGCAGGGGCAAGGCGAATAGCTTGGAAAGCGGGGTGACGGTCGCAAGCGATGGCGCAACCGAAGCATTAAAGCGGGTGGAGGAAATTGCGGCATGTTTGGACATATCGATTCTCGCTTCACATGAGGTGTTACACATTGTGCCTGAACCCGGTGCAGGTGCAGTGTGGACAGGCAGGTTCAATGTTTGTTCAATATGATCTGGCGGAACCATCCGCCACCCAGCGCCGGTGTATCGCTCTCCACGGTGAGCTGCGGCACCTGGCTCAAGACTTCCTCGAACACCACATCCATGCGCGTCGCCATGCGGCGCGACAGGCCGTTGAGCAAGCGGCGCACGGGCGCGCGCTGGCCCGGCTGCAGGAACTTGTCGAACAGCAATATCTTGCCGCCCGGCTTCAATACGCGCGCCGCTTCGCTCAAGGCGCGATGCGGTTCCGGCACCACCGCCACGATCAGGTGCAGTACCACGACATCGAACCGCGCATCATCGAATGGCAACGCCATGCTGTCGCCGAGGATGAAATCCATATCCAGATGGTCGCCGCGCGGCCGGGCGCGCGCCAGCATGTCAGGGTTGAAATCCAGCGCGGTGTAGCGATGCATGGTCGGCAGGTGCGGCAGATCAAGACCGGTGCCCGCGCCGCTGACCAATACATTTTGCCCTGCCATAGCGGGAAGCGCGGCCAGCGAGTGCTTGCGTGCGGCGCGCATCGGCGCTTCGATGACAAAATCATACAGCGGTGCGATCAGCGTGTAGCTGGTGCGCAGGAACGGGTTCTGGCGGTAGGGCTGGCGTGGGGTAATCATGTTGTCCCCATCAGGTTCGCGCGCACCGATTCAGGGTGCGCGCGATGAAGTCAGGCGGTGGTTGCGGTGCTGTTACTGCGGAGATCGTTCAGTGCCTGATTCTTGGCGTATTGCGCTTGAGCGATGGCAGCTTGCGCGGTCTGGCTGCTTTCGCCGTTCTTGGTTGCTACGTCGCCTTGTCCGAAGCTGGCTAATGTGTCGATTGCCGAATTGCCGGTCGAGGTCTGGCTGGAATCGAAAGAACCCTGCGCCTGGGTGATCGCGTCCTGTGCGTTCAGTATCGCGTCGCGCGCGGCCTGTTCGGTATCGGTGCTGGTGCTCTGCGGCACGGATTGCTGGAAGCGGCTCAGCAGACCGGAAGCGTTGTAGGTCAGCGCGGAGGTGGATGAATTCTGTTCGTTGCTGGTCAGCGTGGCGACCACATTGTTCTGCGCATTCGCAGACTGATCCTTGGTGTCCTGCGGCGGCTGCGACGAAGTGGACGAAGTGCCCACCGGCTGCTGCTGCGCATAGTTGTTCAGGCTGGAAACGGAGAGGCCGGGTATCGTAGGCATGATGTGCTCCTGATATGGGGTGCGGTGATGCTTGGCTGCATTCTACGCCGTGCAGCGGCAAGCGCCAACAGCCCGCTGTATCCATTTTACTGGCATGGGCTTAGTCCAGATGGTGGATGCCGGTGATCTTGACTAGTCCGACAGCGGCGGCCAGTACTTCCACCGCCTCGGTGCGGGCGAAACTCTTGCGCCAGGCCAAAGCGATGCGGCGCGAGGGCGCGGGCTTGGTGAAGGGCACGACGCTCAACAACTTGCTGCGGTAGCGCGCGCTGTTGGCCGACGCGGGCAGCACGGTGATGCCCAGGCCGGAAGCCACCATGTTGCGGATGGTCTCCAGCGAGGTGCCGTGCTGCACGCTGTCGTTCCTGCGGCTGCCGGGGCAGGCCTCATCCACCTGGTTGCTGTAACAGTGGCCGGAATCCAGCAGCAGCACTTTCTCCTGTGCCAGTTCGGCCGGCTTGATGCTGCGCCGTGCGGCCCAGCGGTGGTCGTTGCTCACCACCACTTCGAACGGTTCGTCATACAGGGGGTGGGTGAGGATGCCGGAGTCGCCGAACGGCAAGGCGATGATGATCCCGTCCAGCTTGCCGTTGCGCAGCAGGGCTTCGAGGTTGGCGGTGATGTTCTCTTCCACCTCCAGCGCCATCTGCGGGGCGAGCCGCTTCAACTCCGGGATCAGGTCGGGCAGCAGATAGGGGCTGACGCTGTGGATGATGCCGAGGCGCAGCGGCGTGCTGAGCTGGTTCTTGCCCTGCGCGGCGATCTCGCGGATGCGCTCCGCCTCTTCCAGTACACGCTGCGCCTGCTCTACGATGGCGCTGCCCACCGGCGTGAGCGTAACCTCGTTCTTGCCGCGCTCGAATATCTTCAGGCCGAGTTCTTCCTCCAGCTTCTGTATCGCCAGCGACAGCGCGGGCTGACTGATGAATGACTTCGCCGCCGCGCGGCGGAAGTTGCGTTCCTGTGCCACGGCGACGATGAAGCGCAGTTCGTTGAGGGTCATGGTGTTCTCCTGTTGAGCGGTCATTCCGGCCTGCGCCGGAATGACCGCGTATGTGATTTGCATAGTAAATCAACTTACTTTGAACAATCAATTGGATTGATGACTCAGATAGGCCTACATTGCACCCGTGGCCAGGACGCCACCCGACTACCAACCAAGGAGAACACCATGCAAAGACCTGACATCAAGACCCATGCAAATCTCGAAGCGGCTTTTGCCGGCGAGTCGATGGCACACACCAAATACCGCTACTTCGCCGCCATCGCCCGCGCCGAAGGCAACGAGGAAGTCGCCCGCGTGTTCGAAGAGACCGCCGCGCAGGAAGTGATGCACGCGCTGGGCCATCTCGACCTGCTGTATCCGAAGTCGGAGATGACCACCGAGCGCTGCCTGCAGATGGCCATCGAAGGCGAGACCTACGAGTACACAGAGATGTACCCCGGCTTCCTCAAGACCGCGCAGCAGGAAGGTCACGATGCCGCCACGGTCGAGATCAAGCAGCAGATCGATGAATCGAAGGAACACGCCGAGATGTTCAAGGCCACCCTGGCAAAAGCGGCCAAGCGCTTCGCGGCACTGGCCAAAGTGGAAGAACGCCATGCCAACCAATACCGCGCCCAGTTGGCGAAGGTCACGGCTTGATAGCAACTAGATAATTTAAGGAGAACGACATGAAAGTTTGGCAATGTGTGGTGTGCGGATTCATCTACGACGAGACTCAGGGTTTGCCCGAAGAAGGCATCAAGCCCGGTACAAAATGGGCGGACATCCCCGAGAACTGGGCTTGCCCGGATTGCGGAGTGGCGAAGGCCGACTTCGAGATGATCGAGGTTTAGCGGGCTGCAAAACTACTGTGGTGGTCATCTGCGGCGTTGCGCGGTGCTCGCTTCCTAGCCTACCCAATCGGTATGTCTTCGTCGCTGTGTGCCGCGCGCCTTGCATCTGACCATCCTCGCTACGTTTTTCAGCCCGCTAAACAAGTAAAGGAGAGATGAGCATGAAACCAATCGTCGTATTAGGAAGCGGCCTGGCGGGTTACTCCGTCATCCGTGAACTGCGCAAACTGGATCGAGATATCCCGGTCACGCTGGTCACGCGCGACAGCGGCGATTACTACTCCAAGCCCATGCTCTCCAATGCCTATGCGCAAGGTAAGGATGCCGCCGGACTGGTGCTGACGCGCGCGGCGGAGATGGCCGCGCAACTCGGCATCACGCTGCTGGCGGAGACCGAGGTGCATGCTATCGACCGCACGAACAAAAAGCTGGCTACCAGTGCGGGCGAGCTGGCATACGACAGGTTAGTGATCGCACTGGGAGCCGACCCCATCCGCATCCCGGTGCAGGGTGATGCTGCTGATGCGGTGATGTCGGTCAACGACATCGCTGACTACGCACAGTTGCGCAAGTCCGTGCAGGGGGTGGGGCACATCACCATCATGGGCGGCGGACTCATCGGCTGCGAATTCGCCAACGACTGGGCGACAACCGGTTACAAAGTCAGTGTCATCGATCCCGGTCCGTATCCGCTCGCCAGCCTGATGCCGGAACAGGCGGGCAAGCAGTTGCTCGCCCCCCTTGCGGCGATCGGTGTGGATTGGCATTTCGGTACCTCGGTCAGCCGCGTGGATCGTCGCGAGAATGGCTATACCCTGACGCTGGCGGATGGCACGCAACTGCAAACCGGTCTGGTGATATCCGCAGTGGGCTTGCGCCCGCGCATCGCATTGGCGCAGGCGGCAGGCTTGGAAGTGAATCGCGGCATCAAGGTGGATGCATACCTGCGCAGCAGCGACCCGGCCATCTTTGCGTTGGGCGATTGCGCCGAGATCGACGGGAAAGTGCAACCCTTCGTGCTACCCATCATGCACGCGGCGCGCGCACTGGCGAAGACGCTTTCCGGGTGCGAGACACCGGTGGTATTTCCCGCCATGCCGGTGGTGGTCAAGACACCCGCGCATCCTGTTGCGGTGTTGCCGGTGGCGCGCGATGCGGTCGGTTCCTGGCAACTGCGCGCCAACAGCGACGGCGTGAAGATGGCTTTCCTCGATGTGGAACAGTGCATGACCGGCTTCGTGCTCACCGGGCGCTACGCCGCCGAACGCAACGAGATGAGCAAGCAGGTCGGACACCCTTTGCCGGCAGTGGCGGAAAGTCCGCTTCCCGGGGCAAAGGAGTAACATCATCGGTGCAGCCACATGACGCACCATCCATCAACCAATGTTTGAAGGAGAACCATCATGAGCAAGAACAAACCCGTCGCCATCAACATCGGCATCAACGACAAGGATCGCAAGAAGATCGCCGACGGTCTCAGTCGCATGCTGGCCGACACCTACACGCTGTATCTCAAGACGCACAACTTCCACTGGAACGTGACAGGTCCCATGTTCCAGACTTTGCACCTCATGTTCATGACGCAATACACAGAGACCTGGAACGCCGTCGACCTGGTGGCCGAACGTATCCGCACACTGGGTTTCCCGGCGCCGGGCAGCTACAAGCAGTTCGCCGCGCTGACCAGCATCAAGGAAAGCGACGGTGTACCTAGCGCGAAAGAGATGATCCGTCAGCTGGTGGATGGTCAGGAGACCGTCGCGCGCACCGCGCGGGAAGTGCTGCCCATCGCCGAGAAAGCGGGCGACCAGCCCACCGTAGACCTCTTGTCAGCGCGTATGGAAGTGCATGAGAAAAATGCGTGGATGCTCAGGAGTCTGCTGGAAGAGTGAGCATGCTGGAGAGCCGTACCCTCAGTGTCCGCGTCTCCTGTAACTGGCAGGTGCTCTACGAACGTATCTGGAGACCGGAGAATTTTCCGGAATGGGCCGCTGGCCTTGGTGGTGCGGACATGGAGCAGGAAGGTGCGATCTGGAGCAGTTGAGGCTGCAGGCAGGAACCATGTGAGCGGCTCAAGCGAGCAGATAATCCCCCGCCACCCCCACAAACACCGCCGCACCAAGCCAGTTGTTGTGCAGGAAGGCTGCGAAGCATTGCTCGCGTTGTCTGTCCTTGATGAGCGTGTAGTGGTGTAGCGCGATACCCGCTGCAACGAGCAGTCCGACGAAGTAGACCCCACCCAGCCCGGCCATCACGCCGGCCAGCGCCAGCAGGATCAGCGTGATGGCGTAGCACGTCATCACTGCTGCCACATCGAAACTACCGAACAGCAATGCCGAGGAATGGATGCCGAGATGGATGTCGTCATCACGGTCCACCATCGCGTATTCGGTGTCGTAGGCGATAGCCCAGAACACGTTGGCGAGCAGCAGCACCCAGGCTACCGGCGGCACATGGCCGATCTGTGCGGCGAAGGCCATGGGGATGCCGAAGCCGAAGGCGATGCCGAGGTAGGCTTGCGGGATGGCGAAGAAGCGTTTGGTGAACGGGTAGCTGCCGGCGAGGAAAACGGCAGGGAAAGCGAGCAGCCATGTGAGCGGGTTGAGCGGCAGGATGAGCGCGAAGGCTAGCAGCGCCAGTATCACCGCCAGCCACACAGTCTCGCGTTCGCTCACCTTGCCGCTGGTGAGCGGGCGATGCTGGGTGCGCTCTACATGCAGGTCGATGTGACGGTCGGCATAGTCATTGATGGCACATCCGGCGGAACGCATCAGCACCGTGCCCAGCGTAAATATGAAGATGATGAGCAATGAGGGACTGCCCGCACCCGCGATCCACACGGCCCACAAGGTCGGCCACAGCAACAGCAGGATGCCGATAGGGCGATTCAGGCGGGTGAGCTGGATGTAGAGCGAGAGGCGTTGTTTCAGGTCCATGCCGGGATTTTACCCGAGCGACTCAGAGCTTGAGCTTCAATATCTCGGGCAGAAAAACCTCGGTCACCAGCAGCGGTGCGCCGTGCAGGGTGAACAGGGAACGGCGCGCCCACAATCTTTCCGGGCGGGCGGATAGACCGGTGACGGCACTTTGATAGAGCGGGTGGTGCGGGCGCAGGGCGGCGAAATGCAGCGGATGGCGCACGACCAGCGGATGGGTGAACAGCAGGCTGCCGAGCGAGCGGTTGCCTAATCCCTTCATGGCTTGCCATGCGCCGCGCAGATCGTCGGCGTGACAGGCGCTGTGCGCGAACACCACCGGTTTGCCGTCGGCATGCAGGAACACTTCGCGTGAATAGGCGAACTGATGCGGTGCGATGCCCAGCACGGAAGCTTCATCGTAGGCGATGCGCGCCAGCCCGCTGCGCACCGGCTGTACGGCGAACTGCATGCAGCGCTGCTGGATGCGTTGCGTGAGCGAGCCGTGGTCGTTCAGCCACGGGCGCAAATCCGCGCCGCAGCCCAGTGCGCTGCCGTTCCAGTAGGGATCAGACTTGCAGGAAGTCATGCTTGTTCGCCATCCATCTTTGTAAGTGTGAGCGTGCCGCTTCCGGGTGGTCGCGCAGCAGTTCGTCAGCGATGTCGCGCGCTGCTTCCAGCAATTCTTCGTCTTCGCTGATGTCGGCGAAGCGCAGCATCGCCACGCCGCTCTGGCGCGCGCCCAGCAGTTCGCCGGGGCCGCGCAATTGTAAGTCCTGCTGAGCGATGACGAAGCCGTCCGTGTTCTCGTAGATGACACGCAGGCGTTCGCGCGCCAGTTCCGACAGCGGCTGCTGGAACAGCAGCACGCACATGCTCTCCGCCGCGCCGCGTCCGACGCGTCCGCGCAACTGGTGCAGTTGCGCCAGTCCCATGCGCTCGGCGTGGTCGATCACCATCAGGCTGGCGTTGGGCACGTCCACGCCGACCTCGATCACCGTGGTGGCGACCAGAAGTTGCAGTTCGCCTGATTTGAAGGCGGCCATGGTGGCGGCTTTCTCCTCGCTGTTCAACTTGCTGTGGGCGAGGCCGATGCGCAGCTCTGGGAAAGTCTCGGTCAGCGTGGCATGCGTGTCCAGTGCGGTCTGCAATTGCAGCGCTTCGCTCTCGTCGATCAGCGGGCAGACCCAATACGCCTGCCGGCCGACGAGGCAGGCTTGGCGCACGCGCTCGAACACTTCCTCGCGTCGCGCGTCGCTCACCAGTTTGGTGACGATGGGTGTGCGCCCCGGCGGCAGTTCATCGATCACCGACACGTCAAGATCGGCGTAGTAGCTCATGGCCAGCGTGCGAGGGATGGGCGTCGCGCTCATCATCAGCTGGTGCGGTTCCTTGCCCTTGTTGCGCAAAGCCAGCCGTTGCTGCACGCCGAACTTGTGCTGTTCATCGATGAGGGCGAGGCCGAGCTTGTGGAACTCGACATCCTTCTGGAACAGCGCGTGCGTGCCGATGGCGAGCAGGGTGTCGCCCGATGAGATGCGCGCGGCGGCCTCGGTCTTCACCTTCTTCTTCAAGCTGCCAGACAGCCACACCGGTTCTATGCCGAGCGGTGCCAGCCATTCGCGCAGCTTCAGATAATGCTGCTCGGCCAGTATCTCGGTCGGCGCCATGAAGGCGACCTGATAGCCGTTCTCTATCGCCTGCAAGGCGGCCAGCGCTGCGATGATGGTCTTGCCGCTGCCGACGTCGCCCAGCAGCAGGCGCTGCATCGGGTGTGATTGCGACAGGTCGTGCGCGATCTCGCGCCATACTTTTTGCTGCGCACCGGTGAGCCGGAACGGCAGCTTGTCGAGCAGGGCATGCGTGAGCTTGTCGTGTGCGGGCAGGGCGGGAGCGATGCGGTTGCTGCGTTCGCGGTGATGCACACGCATCGACAGTTGCTGCGCCAGCAACTCGTCGAACTTGATGCGTCGCCAGGCGGCGTGGCTGCGCGACTCCAATGTGCTGGCGGAAATATCGGGTGTCGGGCTGTGCAGCAGGCGCAAGCTGTCGGCGAAGTCGGCCAGATTCAATCGCTTGATCAGAGGCGCCGGCAAGGTATCACTGAGCGGGATGCTCTCCAGCGCGTTGCCTATCAGTTTGCTCAACACGGTCTGCGACAGCCCTGCGGTGGTGGGATAAACCGGCGACAGGCTCTGCGGCAGCGGCGTGTCGTCGTCCACCGATCTACATTTCGGATGCACCATCTCCAGCCCGAAGAAACCGCCGCGCACTTCGCCGATGGCGCGTATGGTCTTGCCGACGGCGAGTTGTTTCTGCTGGCTGGGATAGAAGTTGAGGAAGCGCAGGATGAGTTCTTCGTCACCCTGCTGGATGCGGCACACCAGTGTGCGGCGCGGGCGGAACATCACTTCGCAATGCGTGACCTCGCCCTGCACCTGTACCGTCTCGCCCGGCAATGCTTGGGCGATGGGAGTGAGGTGGGTCTCGTCTTCGTAGCGCAGGGGCAGGTGCAGCAGCAGGTCGGCGCGGTGATGGATGCCGAGCTTGGCCAGTTTGGCCAGCGTGGCCGGCGCGATTTTCAGCGGCTGGCTCAATCCTGCAGCACGAGCACCCCGTCCGCTTCCACCAGCGCGCCGCGCGGCAGGGTGGCGACACCGACGGCGGCGCGTGCCGGGTAGGGCTGGCGGAAGTAGCTTGCCATGATCTCGTTGACCTTGGCGAAGTGGATCAGGTCGGTCAGGAAGATGTTGAGCTTGACCACGTCGTCCAGGCTGCCGCCGGCAGCATTGGCGACCGCGCGCAGGTTTTGGAACACACGGTGGATCTGTTCTTCGATGCCATCCACCATCTGCATGCTGATCGGGTCGAGGCCGATCTGGCCGGACAGGTAGACGGTGTCGTTGACACGCACCGCTTGCGAGTAAGTGCCGATGGCGGCGGGTGCGTCGGGTGTTTGTATGATGGTCTTTTGTGCCATGACTTGCTCCTCCTTTGAAAGGGCGCGATTCTAACTGACCAGACGCGAGATGCGCTCGTCGGCCAGACGCAGGCGTTCGGCGAGCACGTAAAGGAAGGCCTGATTGAAATGGCTCTGGCAGCTGTCGGAAAGTTGCACCATCTGTTGCGGGTCGAGCTTCATCACTGATATCTCGGTGTTGGCGGTGACCGTGGCCGAGCGCGGCAGTTGTTTGCCGCGGATGTAGGCCATCTCGCCGCAGCAGTCGCCGCCGCGCAGGGCGATCAATAGCCGTGTGCCGCGCGTGACGCTGACGCTGCCGTCGATGATGAAATAGATGGCATCGCTCATCTCGTTCTCGCGCATCAGAACGGTCTTCTCGGGCTGTTTATGCCATTCGGCGATGCGCAGCACTTCCCACAGCTCCAGGTCACTGAAGTCGCTGAAGAACTTCATCTTGCGCAAGATCTTGTACTTCTCGTTCTCGGCCACCTCGAGGTCGCTCTTCTCGAAATGGCCGAGTGCGGCCAGTTCGTCGCCGAACTCGCGCCAGCTGGCATAACGGTCCGCCGGATTCTTCTGCAGGGCGCGCATCACGATGCGTTCCAGCTGCGGCGGCAGGTCCTTGCGCAGCGAGGTGGGCATGGGCGGCATCTCGTTCATGATCTGCTGGTACAGATGCGCCAGATTCTTCGGGCTGTAGGGCGAATGGCCGGTGAGCAGGCGGTACATCACCACTCCCAGTGAGTAGATGTCGGTCAGGTGCGACAGCGATTCGCCACGAACCTGTTCCGGCGACATGTAGTTGGGCGAGCCGACGTTGCTCTGCGTCTGTTCGATGTCCATGCGCACCGCGGCACCCAGGTCGGATATTTTGACCTGGCCGTCCGCGGTCAGTAGCAGGTTGGCGGGCTTGATGTCGCGGTGGATGACGCCGTTGTATTGCGCATAGTTGAGCGCGCGGCAGCATTCGTACATGCGCGCCACCACGGCATCCAGCGGCAGCAGGTTATCGGAATGGATGTGCTGTTCCAGTGTGCCGCCGGGCACAAACTCCATCGCGATATAACTGATGTCGTCGGCGATCACCGCCTCATACATGTCGACGATGTGCGGGTGGTTCAGCGTGCCGGACAGCGCGGCCTCGTTCTGCAGGTGTTTGCGGTTCTGGCGACCATTGCGCGTGTCTTCGAGGAAGGACTGTTTGATGACCTTGATCGCGACTTCGCGTTTGCTGAACGGATCGAACCCCAGGAACACTTCGCTGGTCGCACCGTGGCCTATCTTGCGAAGGATGCGGTAATTGCCAAGGAAGGCGGGGGGCTGGGTCGTTTGCGGGGATGTGGTGGTTGCTTCCATGCGCGGCAATTTACACCAAGTAAGAAGGCGCGAACAGTCGGGCCCCGGCAGACTGCTGGAAAACTACTGCGGTGGTCATCTGCCGCGTTGCGCGGTGCTCGGAATCCTCATGTACTTTGTACATTCCGGTTCCTGCGCGCCGTGCGCCTTGCATCTGCCCATCCTCGCTACGTTTTTCAGCAGCCTGCTCGCTTGTCCGGGATGGCGCTTTAGCCGATAATCGTGTGGCGCCGAATGCTGGTCATGCCGCATTCGGTCTTTTTTCAAGCATGGGACCATCCATTGAATATCGATTTCCAGAGAGCCGTCGACCGGCTGGCCGGAGTACCCATCTGCGTAGCCTTGTCGCTCTATGAGCGATTGAAGTCGGCGTTCGTCGCGCCTGTCGTGGTATCCCAACCCAAGCGCATCCTGATCGTGCTGCTGTCCGAGATGGGCAGTCTGGTGCTGGCGCAGCCCATGTTCGCTGAACTCAAACGCCGCTATCCCGGTGCCGAGCTGTACATGCTGATGTTCCGCAAGAACCGCGAAGTGCTCGACCTGCAAGGCGTGATGCCCAGGGAGAACGTCATCACCCTCAACGACAAGGCGCTGGGCGATCTGGCCGGAGACAGCCTGAAGGCGATCCGCAAGATGCGCGCGCTGGACTTCGATGTGGTGATCGACTGCGAACTGTTCACGCGCATCAGCAGCATCTTCTCCTACCTGTCCGGTGCCAAGGTACGTGTCGGTTTCGAGGCGCACACGCAGGAAGGTCTGTATCGCGGCTCGTTCATGAACCGCAAGGTGATGTACAACCCCTACCAGCATCTGTCGCAACAGTTCCTGACCATGGTCGAGGCCATCGAATGCAGCGGCCGTCCTCTCGCCAAACGCGCACCCGGTGCAGTCGGCGCACCGCCACTGCTGCAGTTCGAGGAAGGCGAAGTGGCGCGCGAGATCGCGCAACTGGAAAAAGATTTTCCTGTGCTGTCAGGCAAGAAGCTGGTGCTGGTCTATCCTGACGGCGGCATCCTGCCCATCCGCGCCTGGCCGCCCGAATACTACGAACAACTGTGCTATACCCTGCTGCGCGAGGGCTACGCGGTGGGACTGATCGGCCTGCCCGATGCCAAGCCGCTGGCCAAACGCATCGTGGCGCATTGCCAGCATGACCATTGCATCGATCTGACCGGCTATACGCGCAACGTGCGTCATCTGCTGGCTGTGTTCCAGCGCGCAGCGCTGCTGGTGACCAACGACGGCGGACCGGGCCAGTTCGCAGCGCTGACATCGCTGCCCACGCTGGTGTTCTTCGGGCCGGAGACGCCCGCGCTGTACAGTCCGCTCGCACCCAACATCCATTGCCTGTACACAGCGTTGTCCTGTTCGCCCTGTCTGACGGCATACAACCACCGCAACTCGCCGTGCGACGGCGACAACCAGTGTCTGAAGCGCATCACGCCGACGCAAGTGCTGGAACGGGCGCGCGCGTTGCTGCAGGAGCAGCCTGCCGCATGACGCCGTTCAAGCTGCGCATGCGCACGGCGTCGCTGCTGCGACGCCTGTTCTCGGTCCGCTTCCTCAAGTTTGGCACCGTCGGCGTCTCCGGCATCGTGGTCAATCAGGGCGCGCTGTATGTCATGCAGGAGCATGTCTTCCAAGTGCAGAGTGTGGCCGGGCAGGTGGATTGGCTGCTGCTCAATGCCTCGCTGTCGGTGGCGATCTTCCTTGCGACGCTGAATAATTTCTTCTGGAACCGGCTGTGGACATGGAAGGACCGTGTCGAGTTGCATCACCGTCCCTGGCTGGTGCAGTTCGGGCAATACACGCTGGCCTGCGGCGTGAGCATCGCCTTGCAGTTCATGTTCACCAATCTGCTGGCACCGCATGTCTATTACCTGATCGCGAACTTCATCGCCATCGGCGTCACCAGCGTGGTGAACTTCCTGCTCAACGACATCTGGACCTTCGGCCGTCTCAAGTTCAAGGCCGCTGCGCTGCGAGAACGCAAGAACTGACATGTTGCGCGACACGATGAGACATGTTGCCGAATCGCGTCCGCTGCAATATCTGGCGGCGGTGGCACTGGCCGTGTTCGTCTACTTCTACGCGCTGGACGGTCTGCACATCCCGCGCAACGGCGACGAGAACGTGTATGCGCATATCACCCGCCTCACCGCGCTGAGCGGCGACTGGCTGCCGCTGCAATCGAATCTCGATCACATGCGCAACACCAAACCGCCGCTGTTGTTCTGGCAGGGCATCGTCTCCACTGAATGGGCGACGGAATGGGACCGCTGGCATCTGCGTTACCCGAGCGTGATCTACACCCTGCTCACCGCTTGGCTGGTGTTCCTGCTCGGGCGCAAGCTGGGCGGCGAATGCGCGGTGGGGGCCATCGCCGCGCTGGTCTTCCTTGCCTTCTTCAGCACCTATCGTTTCGGGCGTCCCTATCTGGTCAACCCGGCCGAGACGTTCTGGCTGTTCCTGCCCTTCTTCACTTTGCTGTACTGGCGCGAGCGCGCCTTCGATTCACGCTTCGCCGTGCCGCTGTTGCTCGGCATCTTCACCGGCATCGGCCTGCTGTATAAATCGTTCGCGCTGCTCGCGCCGGTCGGCATCGCGCTGACCTGGTGGTATCTGTACCAGCGCCGTTATCGCTTGCGGCCCTTCCTGCTGCACGATGTGACGAAGCTGGTGATCGTCGGCGTCGTTGCGCTGGGTCTGTTCGCGTTGTGGTTCGCGCTCGATCCCGATCCGCAGGCGGTGTGGCAGGAGTTCGTGTTGGGCGAGAACGCCGGCAAGTTCGACCCGCACGGCGGCAGCTACTGGGCGAAATTGTTGTGGGGCGGCAGCAGCGTGTGGGTGCTGCTGCTCGGCTATCCGCTCAATGCGGGCCTGCTCGCCTTCCCGGTGATCGCATTGTTCGTGGTCGCGTGGCAACGCCGCTACCGCATGAACGACGACGAGCGCCTGTTGTGGATGTGGATGATCGTGTTGTTCGTGATCTTCGCCATTCCCAGCCAGCGTTCTGCGCGCTATCTGCTGGATGCCATGCCGGGCGTGGCCTTGCTGCTGGCCTTGAACTGGCAGCGCATCCCGCGCGCGGCGTTCGTCGCCAGCCTGCTGCTTTCCGTCGCGGCGCTCGCCCTGTTCGGCTGGCTCGCGTACAACCTGGAAGCGCAGATGGCCGGCTTGTACGACACGGTGTTCTGGTCGGTGCTTTTGGTCACCCTGTTGCTGGTTGCGTTGGCGCTTTATGCATCACGCTGGACGCGCGGCTTGAGCACTGTCGTGGCCTTGCTGACCTTGCTCGTGCTCGCCATGTTCCTGCGCCCCTTCGACAGCGCGGCGGGACGCTACGATGACACCGCACAACAGGCGACGCAGGATAAGGATGTGTGGGTGCCGTGTGATTTTCGCGCCAGCTGGGAGGACTATCGATTCCTGCTGCCCGCTGCGCGCATTCACGGTTACCATGCGCAGCCGCCGGTCCCGGTGGATGAGTTGAAAGCGCGCTATGCGCTGTTCGCTGTGCAGTTGCCCTTGCAGGACGAGCCCTGTGCGGAATGTGAAGTGGTCGGCTCGCGTCTGGAGATCCGCGGCCGGCATAACGATGAAGAGATCAAAGCCATGCTGGGCGGCGACGTGATGCAGCAACTGTTCGTGCGCGAATGGCTGTTGCGCGCACCGGCAGGTAACGGAGAGGGAATACAGAATGAGGAAGGGTGTCGTTGATGGGGAAATATAAGCGCCTCGCTTTACTGGCGTTCGTGCTGGCGGCGTTCACTTTGGCATTGTCCAAGGCCGCCAGCTGGCAACTGGGTTTTGATTTCCGCCTGCCGGAACCGGTGGTGCTGGATGCCGAACCGGCACCCGCGCCGGTGAAACGCTATCGCGGTCGCCGCGCGGAGCCGCCGCAGCCGCGCGTGGTGATGGGCAAACTGGAAGCGCATCTGGTCTCCAGCCGCCAGCACACCTCCACCCATGCCGCCTCGCTGGTGGAGCTGAAGGACGGCCGTCTGCGCGCGTTCTGGTTCTCCGGCAGTCGCGAAGGCGCTGCGGATGTCACCATCAACAGCGCCATCTACGATCCGACCGCGAACACTTGGTGGCGCGAGCAGGAAGTGGCGGGACGCAAGAGCACACAACTCGGCTTGCATCGCTACATCGCCAAGGTCGGCAATCCGGTGGCGGTGCGCGCAGCGAACGGCGAGCTGTGGCTGTTCTATGTGACGGTATCGCTGGGCGGTTGGGCGGGCAGTTCCATCACCTTGATGACCTCGAATGATGAAGGTGAAAGCTGGAGCGCGCCGCGCCGACTGGTCACCTCGCCGTTCATCAACATCAGCACACTGGTGAAGGGCGCGCCGTTCTTCTACGCCGACGGCACCATGGGCCTGCCGGTGTATCACGAGTTCATCAGCAAGTTCTCCGAGATCCTGCGTCTGGACCATTCCGGCAAGGTGATCGACAAACAGCGTCTGGCAGCGGGCGGACAGGGCACGCTGCAGCCGGTGGTGCTGGTGCGCAATGAGAAAGAGGCCTTGGTGCTCAATCGCTATTCCGGCAAGGACGCGGATAAGCGTGTGGTGGTGATGGCGAGCGGGGACGGCGGACGTCACTGGGCAGCACCGCACAAGAATTCCATGCGCAATCCCGATGCCGCGCTGGCCGCACTGGCGCTGGAAGACGGCCGCTTGCTGGCGGTGTTGAACGATCAGGAGCACGGCCGCGAATCGTTGAGTCTGCAATTGTCGGAGGACGGCGGCACAAGCTGGCATGAACTGCACCGGCTGGAAGAGATGAACGTGCTGCGCAACAAGGAGATGTCGGAAGGTGACTGTCTGGGCGTCACCGAGATGTTGTTGCGCAGCAGCGACCCCTTGCTGCGCAAGGCGGACGCGGAAATTCTCGCGCCCTATGTCGAGTCGGCCCGACCCAAGGTGGTGAGCGGCGGTAGCTGCCATTTCGAGTTCTCCTATCCTTATATGATCCAGACGCGCAACGGCGACATCCATCTGGCTTACACCTGGAACCGCACCTTCATCAAACATGTGCGCATCGACGCACGCTGGCTGAAGAATCGGCTGGACGCGAAGGGAGACAAGTGATGCTGTTCACCGACTGGATGGGATTGAGCGGTTTGGCGCTGGTGTGGTTGCTGTTCGCCTTGCGTCTGCCCTATGCGCAGCGCCTCGACGGCAAACGCCGCGCATTGCTGGCGGGGCTGGGTTATGTAGTGGTGATGTTCCCCGTTGCGGGCTGGTCGCTGGCGATCTGGCTGCGCGGCATGGTGGGCGATCTGAGCATCACCAGCATGCTGCTGTTGTCGGTCGCGGTGTATGCACGATTGTTCAAGGTGACACCGCCGTGGGATGCGCGCGAGCGCAGCGCTCTGCTTGGCTTCCTCGCAGTACTGGCCTTGCTACTGTATCCGTTCGCGCTGGGACTGGGCTCGCTCGATCCTTACCGCTCCGGCTATGGCGGTGTCGGTCTGTTGCTGATGCTGGCGCTGCTCGCGCTGTGGCTGATGCGGCGCGGTCTCTATCTGCTGCCGCTGGTGTTCGCGCTGGCCGCGACCGGCTGGAGCTTCAACGTGCTCGAATCGACCAACCTGTGGGATTACCTGATCGATGCGCCGCTGGCCATCTATGCGCTGTGGGTGACGATCAAGGTGAACCTGCTGTATGCCTTGCGGAGGAAACGTGTCCAGCCTGACGCGCAATGATTACCGCACGCTGACGCTGGCCGCGCTGGGCGGCGCGCTGGAGTTCTACGACTTCGTCATCTTCGTGTTCTTCGCGGCGGCCATCTCGCAACTGTTCTTCCCGCCCGACATGCCGGACTGGCTGCGTCAGGTACAGACCTTCGGCATCTTCGCCGCCGGCTATCTGGCGCGTCCGCTGGGCGGCATCATCATGGCGCACTTCGGCGACCTGTTCGGCCGCAAGCGCATGTTCATGCTCAGCATCCTGCTGATGGCGGTGCCGACTTTGCTCATCGGTCTGCTGCCCACCTATGCCACATTGGGTATCGCCGCACCGTTGCTGTTGCTGGCCTTGCGCGTGTTGCAGGGCGCGGCCATCGGCGGTGAGGTGCCGGGTGCCTGGGTGTTCGTGGCTGAGCATGTGCCGCCACGCCACGTCGGTTTCGCCTGCGGCACGCTCACCGCCGGATTGACCGGCGGCATCCTGCTCGGCTCGCTGGTGGCGACGGCGGTCAATCATGCCTACGATCCTGCCGCACTGCTGGCCGAAGGCTGGCGCGTGCCGTTCATCCTCGGCGGCGTGTTCGGCCTGCTCGCCGTGTGGCTGCGCCAATACCTGCAAGAGACGCCGGTGTTCAAAGAGATGCAGGCCCGTCAAGAATTGGCCGATGAATTGCCGCTGAAGAAAGTGGTGCGCGCACACCGCCCGGCCGTGGTGCTCACCATGCTCATGACCTGGCTGTTATCCGCTGCCGTGGTGGTGATGATCTTGATGACGCCGACCCTGATGCAGAAGTTGTTCGCCATTCCCGGCGCCACCGCGCTCACCGCCAATAGCTTCGCCACCTTGGCGCTCACCATAGGCTGCGTCGTGTTCGGCGCGCTGGCCGACCGCTACGGCGCGGGGCGCGTACTCGCCTACGGCTGTGTGGCATTGGGCGCGACCTCATGGCTGCTCTACCAGCAACTGGCGAGCGGCACGGAACACTTATATATGTGGTACGCCCTGAACGGATTCTTCGTCGGCGTGATCGGTGTGGTACCCAGCGCCGCCGTGATGCAGTTCCCGCCCGCCGTGCGTTTTTCCGGTCTGTCCTTCTCCTACAACGTGGCCTACGCCGTGTTCGGCGGCATGACGCCGGTGCTGGTCAGTCTGCTGCTGCCGGTGCTGGGGGCGCAGGTGCCGGCCTGGTATGTGGTGGCATTGAGCGTCCTCGGGGTGGGCATCGGCCTGCACCTGATGCGGCGCCGAACGGGGCATTTATGAGAGAATGCGCGCCCAAACTTAGAGAGCGCGCTACGCGCCGGTTCCGATAGGGGAGATCCTTGGATAGTCTGAAAGAGTTGCTTGCGCCGGACATGGCCGCGGTCGATGCGGTGATCCGCGCACGCCTGCATTCCGAAGTGGTGCTGGTCAATCAGGTCGGCGAATACATCGTCAACAGTGGTGGCAAGCGCTTGCGCCCTGCGCTGGTGCTGATGTCCGCACAGGCTTTCGGCTACAAGGGCACACATCACCATGATCTGGCGGCGGTGGTGGAGTTCATCCACACCGCGACCCTGTTGCACGACGATGTGGTGGATGAATCCGAACTGCGCCGTGGCCGCGAGACCGCCAATGCCTTGTTCGGCAATGCCGCCAGCGTGCTGGTGGGCGACTTCCTTTATTCGCGTGCGTTCCAGATGATGGTGGAAACGGGCGAGATGCGCGTGATGGAAGTGTTGGCCGACGCGACCAACGTGATCGCCGAGGGTGAGGTGCTGCAACTGCTCAACTGCCACGATGCCGATGTGGATGTGGCCAACTACATGCGCGTCATCCATTGCAAGACGGCCAAACTGTTCGAGGCGGCGATGCGTCTGGGCGCCATCCTCGGCAAGGCATCGGCAGCGGAAGAAGCTGCCGCCGCGAAATACGGTATGCACTTGGGTACGGCCTTCCAGTTGATCGACGACGTGCTGGACTACTCCGCCGATGAGGCGCAGACCGGCAAACATCTGGGCGACGATCTGGCCGAAGGCAAACCGACGCTGCCGCTGATCCACGCCATGCAGCACGGCACGCCCGAGCAGGCTGCCGTGGTGCGTGCCGCCATCGAAGAGGGCGACGTAGCGCGTCTGCCGGAAGTGCAGGCCATCATCCAGACGACCGGTGCTTTGGAGTTCACGCGGCAACAGGCGTTGCAGGAAGCCGAGGCGGGATGTGCCGCGATTTCTGCTTTGGCGGATACTCAATTCAAACGCGCTCTGTTAGAATTGGCGCGCTTCGCGGCAACGCGACAGTTTTAGCAGCAAGGTAGTTCAGCATCACTTCGGAGCGTGGCTCAGCCTGGTAGAGCACTGCGTTCGGGACGCAGGGGTCGGAGGTTCGAATCCTCTCGCTCCGACCAATTCAAGTTGGTCGGTCTTTCTTCAAAACCTATCATCCCCCCAAGCAAGACAACGATCCACGCACGACAAACTATGTCCGTGCGGGTCTTGTCGCAAACGCTACAAGCCCCCCCTCCCGTCTTGTTCCATACAGCAGGGTAGAGCGCATCTGCAAAATATCTCCCATATAAAACAGTGAATTAACATTTTGGCGCGGGCTGGCACACAGCTTGCACTTGATAGGTCGTAAGTAACCAATCAAGGAGCCAGACAATGATCACCCTCACCCCAACCGCCGTCACCGCTGTGGAACGGTTCATCAAAGGCGCGGCCGAGCCGGTCGCCGGATTGCGCATCGCCATCTCCGGCGGCGGCTGTTCCGGATTCCAGTACGGCATGTCGCTGGAAGAAGCCAAGAGCGAAGACGATGTCGTCGTTGCGATCGGCGGCGTCACTCTGCTGGTCGATCCGCTGTCCGCTCCCTTGCTGGAAGGTGTGACGGTGGACTACGTGGAAAGCCTGACCGGCAGTGGTTTCAAATTCGAAAATCCGAACGCCAGCGCCAGCTGCGCGTGCGGCTCTTCATTCTCAGCATAAGGGGACAGCCATGTGGGACTACTCTGAAAAAGTCAAAGAACACTTCTTCCAACCGCGCAACGCCGGTGTGCTGGAAGACGCCAACGGTGTGGGCGATGTCGGCTCGATCTCCTGCGGTGACGCGCTGCGTCTGATGCTCAAGGTGGAGCCGGAGACGGACATCATCCTCGATGCGCATTTCCAGACCTTCGGTTGCGGCTCGGCCATCGCTTCTTCTTCCGCGCTGACCGAGATGGTCAAGGGCAAGACGCTGGACGAGGCGCTCAAGGTGAGCAACCAGGACATCGCCGACTACCTCGACGGTCTGCCGCCGGAAAAGATGCACTGCTCGGTGATGGGACGCGAAGCACTGCAAGCCGCTATCGCCAACTATCGAGGTGAAGTGTGGAGCGACGATCACGAAGAAGGTGCGCTGATCTGCAAATGCTTTGCCATCGACGCGGTGATGATCGAAGACACCATCCGCGCCAATGAACTATGCAGTGTGGAGGACGTGACCAACTACACCAAAGCGGGCGGCGGTTGTTCCTCCTGCCACGAAGGCATCGAGGAGATCCTGGTGAAGGTGATGGCGGAGCGCGGCGAAAGCTTCAAGCCCGGCACACCTGCCAAGGAAGAGGCCAAGCCTGTCGGCATGACCAATCTGCAGCGCATCAAGAAGATCGAAGCAGTGCTGGAATCGGTGCGGCCGCAACTGAAACGCGACGGCGGCGACATCGAACTGCTCGATGTGGACGGCAAAACCATCTACGTCAGCATGACCGGTGCCTGTGCAGGTTGCCAGATGGAAGCGCTGACGCTGCAAGGTATCCAACAGAAGCTGATGGAAGAACTGAAAGAGTTCATCAAGATCGTGCCGACCAAGGCAGGGGCATTGAGCCGCGCCTCTTGCAACCCGTAAGGAGATGAACATGGAAGGCATCTATTTCGACAACAACGCCACCACCCGTGTGGATGAGAAGGTGGTTGAGGCCATGCTGCCTTACTTCACCGAGCAGTTCGGCAATCCGTCGTCGATGCACAGCTTCGGCAACAAAGTCGGTCTGGCGATCAAGAAGGCACGCATGCAAGTGCAAGAGCTGCTCGGTGCAGAACATGACTCCGAGATCATCTTCACTTCCTGCGGCACCGAGTCGGATTCCACTGCCATCCTGTCGGCATTGAAAGCGCAACCGGAACGCAAGGAGATCATCACCACCACGGTCGAACATCCTGCCGTGCTCACGCTGTGCACTTGGCTGGAGAAGGACGGCTACAAGGTGCATTACCTCCCCGTGGATGAAAAGGGTCGTCTGAATCTGGCAGAGTACAAGAAGCTGCTCAGCGACCAGACGGCCGTCGTGTCGGTGATGTGGGCCAACAACGAGACTGGTACTTTCTTCCCTGTGGTCGAGATGGCCGAGCTGGCGAATGCGGCCGGTGCGATGTTCCACACCGATGCCGTGCAAGCCGTCGGTAAAGTGCCGCTGAACCTGAAAGACACCAAGATCGACATGCTGTCCGTGTCCGGTCACAAATTGCATGCACCTAAAGGCATCGGCGTGCTGTATCTGAAGCGCGGTGTGCGCTTCCGTCCGCTGTTGCGCGGTGGTCATCAGGAGCGTGGCCGTCGTGCCGGTACCGAGAACACCACCTCCATCGTCGGCCTGGGCAAGGCTGCCGAGATGGCGATGGAAGCGATGCATCACGAGAACACCGAGGTGAAGCGCCTGCGCGACAAACTGGAAGCGGGCATCCTCGCCAAAGTGCCGCGATCCTTCGTCACCGGCAACCCGGACGATCGTCTGCCCAACACATGCAACATCGCGTTCGAGTTCATCGAAGGCGAAGCGATCCTGTTGTTGCTGAACAAGTTCGGCATCGCGGCCAGTTCCGGTTCCGCCTGTACTTCCGGTTCGCTGGAACCTTCGCACGTGATGCGCGCGATGGGCATCCCCTACACCGCCGCACACGGCACGGTGCGCTTCTCGTTGTCGCGTTATAGCACCGAAGCCGAAGTGGATCGCGTCATCGCCGTGGTGCCGGAGATCATCGCGCAACTGCGCAAGCTGTCGCCATACTGGGAAGGTGACGGCCCCAAAGAGGAGGCGTTCGCGCCTACTTACGCATGAAGACCCTGGGCAAAGCCATCAAGCAGACACACGAGACGACGCAGGTCGGCGTCGCGCTGTTCGCCATGTGGATGAGCTGCGCCATCCTTTTAATCGTGGACTGAGAGGCATACCGTGTCCCGCTTCATCACCATCGATGACACCACCCTGCGCGACGGCGAACAGACCGCCGGGGTGGCGTTCACGCTGGAGGAGAAACTGGACATCGCACGCAAGCTCGATGCGCTCGGCGTGCCGGAACTGGAAGTCGGCATCCCGGCCATGGGCGAGGTGGAGCGCGATGCGATCAATGCCGTGGCGGCACTCGGCCTGAACGCGAAACTGATCGCCTGGTGCCGCATGCACAAGGAAGACATCCTCGCCGCGGAACAGGTCGATGTGCACATGCTCGACCTGTCCATCCCGGTGTCGGACATCCACATCAAGAAAAAATTGGGACGAGACCGCGACTGGGTGCTGGAGACCATCATGGACATGGTGTCGTTCGCACGTGAGCAGAGCTGTAGTGTCATCGTCGGCTGCGAGGATGCCTCGCGCGCTGATCCTGAATTCCTGCTGAAAGTGGCCGAGATCGCGCAGGCCTCAGGTGCGCAGCGCTTGCGCTTCGCCGACACCTTGGGCGTGATGGAGCCGTTCGGCGTGCACAAGGTGATCTCCTCGATACGCAGCGTGTGCGACATGGAGATCGAGATGCATGCGCACGACGATCTTGGGCTGGCCACTGCCAACAGTCTGGCCGCCGCGTTGGCCGGCGCGACGCACATCAACACCACAGTGAACGGACTGGGCGAACGCGCGGGCAATGCGCCGCTGGAAGAGGTCGCACTCGGTCTGAAGAAACTGTACGGCATGGACACCGGCATCGACCTGACACATTTCACCGAACTGTCGCAGCTGGTCGCCGCCGCCTCGGGCCGCCCCGTACCCTGGCAGAAGAGCGTGGTGGGCGAGGGCGTGTTCACGCATGAAGCGGGCATTCACGTCGACGGTCTGCTCAAAGATCCTGACACCTATCAGGGTTACGACCCGGTCGAAGTCGGTCGGTCACACAAACTGGTGCTCGGCAAACATTCCGGCGCGCACGGCATCATCGCCGCCTACGCCAACATGGGGCTGAACCTGAGTCAGGCCGAAGCGCGCGCACTGCTGCCGGATATCCGCAGCTTCGCCGAGCGCGCCAAGCGTTCGCCGGCCGATCAGGAGCTGCTGTTCATCTACCAGAAGTTCATCGGCCAACATCACGGCGGGCGCAGCGAGCCCGGCGTGATGGCGCACTAGGGGATCGACATGAACGATACGATGACCGCCACCGTTGAGCTTGAAAAGCCGTCCCTGCCATCGCTGTTGCAGTTGCTGCGCGAGGATGTGCGCTGCGTGTTCCAGCGCGATCCGGCCGCGCGTTCGCGCTTCGAAGTGCTGACCACCTATCCCGGCGTGCATGCCATTCTGATGCAACGCATCGCACACAAACTGTGGATCATGAAGCTGCGCTATCTGGCGCGTCTGCTGGGCTGGTTCGCACGTCTGCTCACCAATATCGACATCCATCCCGGTGCCAACATCGGTCGCCGCTTCTTCATCGATCACGGCGCGGGCGTGGTGATCGGTGAGACAGCCGAGATCGGCAACGACGTCACGCTGTATCACGGGGTAACGCTGGGCGGTACCACCTGGAACAAAGGCAAGCGACATCCGACACTGGCCGACGGCGTGGTGATCGGTGCGGGCGCAAAGATACTGGGCGCGATCACGCTGGGCGAGAACGTGCGTGTGGGCGCCAACTCGGTGGTGGTGAAAGACGTGCCTGCACATCGCACCGTGGTCGGTATCCCGGGCCGCATCGTGCTGCGTACCGAAGAGGCGGACTCGAACAACATCTACGGCATCAACCTCGACCACCACCTTATCCCCGATCCGGTAGGCCGCGCCATCGCCTGCCTGATGGAACGCATCGAAGTGCTGGAAGGGCAGTTGCGCAAACAGGGTGAGCCCGTGGACGGGCAATGCCATACCTGTGAAGCGGATGATTTGTGTGGAACAGAGGTTGCTCGTGTTGTCAGGTCGGTTGTTTCAGAAATTCGTTAAGCGGGATGAAGCGCAAGGAGCCGCGCAACGAACGACGAGACATATCGCCCTGATAGGCGAGGAGTGAGAGAGCACGCGACGAAGCGATTCGCCCGATTAACGAATTTATGGAATGCCCGATGATGGACCTGCTGGATTTCGATCAGACCGAACTGTATTTCGACGAGCCGCTGGCGCAGGACGTTGCGCGACTGCTGGTGCAGGCATCGGACACCTACGGCAGCGAGGAGAGCGAAGGCTATCTGCTGCGCGCCAACCTGATGGCGCCGCAACATCTGATGGTGTTGGTCGCGCTGTACCGCTATTACTTCTACCAGCACAGGCTGGAAGATGCGTTGCTGGTAGCTGAGAGCGCGCTGGCAGTGGTCGGCCGGCGACTGGAGTTTCCCGACACCTGGGTCTATCTGCGCGAAGAGAACGTCGGTGCGGGTGTGATGCGTTCGATGGGGCTGGTGCGCTTCTACCTGATGGTGCTGAAGGCGGCGGGCTATATCAATCTGCGTCTGGGCAATCTGGAGACGGGGCGGGCGATGTTGGAGAAACTGGTGCAACTGGACAGCCACGACCGCATCGGCGGCAAGGCTTTGCTGGAAGTGATGACTGAAGTGGAACATGAAGAAAGGAATATGTGATGACTGACGATCTGACTCTGGAAGAAGCGATGGAAGATCTGGTATCCGCCGAGGATTTCCTGAACTACTTCGGCATCGATTTCGATCCGTCCGTGGTGCATGTGAACCGTCTGCATATCCTGCAGCGTTATCACAACTACCTGAGCAAGGAAGCCTTGCCGGAAGAAGAGGCCGCGCAACGCGAGGTCTACACGCGCCTGCTGACCAAGGCTTATCAGGATTTCGTCGCGTCCGATGCGCTCACCGAGAAGGTGTTCAAAGTGTTCCACATGCACGAGCCGCAGACGAAGTTCGTACCGCTCACCTCCATCACAGTGAACAAGAAAGATGCTGCCTAAATTCGAATTCGGCGACGAAGTCCGCATCGTGCGCAATGTGCGCAACGACGGCACCTATCCCGGTGTGGATATCGGCACGCTGCTGATCCGTCGCGGCTCGACCGGTTTCGTGATGAACGTCGGCACTTTCCTGCAGGACCAGTTGATCTACACCGTCAACTTTCTGGAGCAGGACAAGATCGTCGGCTTCCGAGAAGAGGAATTGATCGGCATCGACGAACCCTGGGTGCCCAGCAAATACGAGAGTCGCGAAAAAGTGCGCAGCAAGATCACGCTGGCCGTGGGCGGCGAGGTGCGCGCCACGCCGGGCATGGAAGGCGAAGTTCTGAAAGTGTTGCGGGATGAGGACGGCGGCGTGCAGTATCAGGTCATCTTCCACGACCATATCTTGCAAGTGCCGGAATCGACCATCGAGGCAGTGCATGTATACAACGACAGCAAGGAAGCGAACCATGCCTGAAGTGATAGATAGTGGCGTCGCTTACCTCGCGCTGAAAGCCGCGCAGAAACTGTACGGAAAAGCGCCGGCAGCACTGGAAACGGACGAATCCGAACGCGTTCATAACATGGCGCAGAAACAGTTCGAACTAGAAGCACGCATCCTGAAAGCGCCGGAAGCGCGCGATGCCATGGTGCCGCCCTCGACATTGCAGGCAGCCATGCAGGAGATACGCGGCCGTTACGAGAACGAGGACGACTTCGAAGACGACTTGAGCCAGAACGGATTGGATGCAGCGGAATTCTCCAGCGCGCTAGAGCGCGAACTCAAGGTCGAAGCCATTCTGGAAAAAGTCGGCACACATGCCGAGCATGTCACCGATACCGACGTCGAGCTGTATTACCAATACCACCCAGACCAGTTCCGTCGTCAGGAGACACGGCTGGCGCGCCATATCCTGGTTACCATTAACGAGACCATCCCCGAGAATACACGCGAGGCAGCGCTCAAGCGCATCACCGAGATCGCCAAACGTTTGCGCAAAGAGCCGGCACGATTCGAGGAACAGGCACTCAAACATTCCGAATGTCCCACCGCACTGGAAGGCGGCAAACTCGGCGACCTGCCGCGCGGCAAACTCTTCCCGGAATTGGAGCAAGCATTGTTCGCCCTGCAGGCGGGCGAAGTGAGCGACGTGATCGAATCCGAACTCGGCTTCCATGTGCTGCGCTGCGACACCATCACCCCCGCCAGCGTGCTGGATTTTGCGCAGGCGAAATCATCCATCCGCAAAGTGCTGGAGAAGAAGCGCAAGCGTGCGGTGCAGCAGCAGTGGATGAAGGTATTGCTCGCAAAGTGATCACGATCTGCCCGTCTGTCTCCAGATGGGTGGGCTGATGCTATGAATGCCCGCAAGCTTTCCCTACATAACCCCGAGCCAGGCTTAACCATCCTGCGGCTGGCAGCGCTTTCTGCAGAAAGCGCTGCGGTGCTGGATGCGGAAAGCAAAGCACTCATGCTGCAGCAAGTGAACGCAGGTGCGCTGGCCAGTATCGCCACGCACGATGTGTGGCCGGAGCTGCAGCCCGGGTTGATGGCGCAGTTCCCTTCCAATATGTTGCGCAATCTGCTGGATTGCGGTGCCCTGCATGTGCTGTTGCCAGAGGTCGCCGCGCTGTTCGGTGCATTCCAGATCGCCAATGATCCCGAGCAGGTCGATATCGGTTGTCATGTGCTGCGCGTGCTGGACGAAAGCGCACGATGCGATGCACCACTGTCCGTGCGCTTTGCCGCGCTGGTGATGAATATCGGGAAATCCGATTCACCACCTCAACACCTGCCAGTCCACTACCGTCATATCGAGCGCGGACGAGATCGTATCGAAAGGATTTGCGAACGCTTCGAGTTGCCGAAGGACTGTCGCGACCTTGCGCTGCTGGCGCTGGCTGAATGCGAACGCGTGCATCGCGCATCTGAAGTGCGCGCCGGTCCGGTCGCGGCCATGCTGGATCGCCTGGGTGCTTTCAGCGATATGGAACGTTTTGAACGATTGCTGTTGCTGTGTGCTTGCGACTATCGCGCTTATCCGGGGTATGAAGCCAATAGTTATCCCAAGTCCGCGCTGCTGCACCGCGCTCTCGCAGCGTGCAAGGACATCGATGCAGAAGAACTTGATGAGGATGTTCTGATGGAAGCGCGCGCACTAGCGATCGCGACGGCGTTCAAGTCAGAGCGATGGTAGGAGAATCTGTCGTGAACAAAGACAAGACACATCCGGCTGCAGAGTGGGCGCTGGAAACAGGCTTCGATGCAGTGCAAGTAGATTGCACCACGGCGGTGGTGCTGAAGATACTCGATGGCAAATGCAAGATGTCTCAGGGCGAGATGGCCGCGATCCTGGCGATCTATGACGTCGTGCATGACATGTTCCTGCCCCTGCTGGGTGATGCTGTGCATGAGGCCATTCGCGCACTGCGCACACAAGACAGCGCCGAGGCACGGGAACGTATTCATAGCCTGCGCGTGCAGGCCGAAGCGGAGATACCGAAACCGGTTATGAAAAGCTACAAGGCTTTTCTGCGCGATGGGTTGTTCGGCTAATGGTGGATGCGCTTGCAGACGGATAGGGAGGTTATGCTGCAAGCGGCAGCATCTGATCGAGTTGATCCTGAATCGTGGCGCTTGCTTCGCGCAATTCATATTCGTCCTGCAAGCCCATCCAGAATTGCACGGAGGTGCCGAATACCTTGGAAAGGCGAAGGGCGGTATCTGCTGTGATGCCTCGCTTTCCCAATACGATCTCGTTGATGCGGCGCGGCGGTACGTTGATGGAATTCGCCAGACGTGTCTGGCTGATGCCCATCGGTATCAGGAACTCTTCAAGGAGAATCTCTCCGGGGTGTATGTTTTGAAGCTTGTCCATGTCTTCCTCCTTAATGGTAGTCAACGATCTCGACTGCATCGGGGCCGTTCTTGGTCCATATGAAGCAGATACGCCACTGATCGTTGATGCGAATGCTGTACTGTCCTTTGCGATCATCCTTAAGGGCTTCGAGCCGATTTGCGGGGGGAATCTTCAGGTCTTTGAGTACCTGGGCTTTGTCCAGCATGAATAGTTTGCGCAAAGCCACTTGCTGAATATCTCGAGGAAGCTTGCGTGACACTTCAGCACGCCAGACTTTCTCGGTCTCCTTGGATGCAAATCCGATGATCATGACAAAGCATAACGGAAGTCGTTATGGTCGACAAGGGGCGTTGACCTGTAGCCATTTAAGCGGGTCAAGGAATGGATCAACTTGGGCATATGAATAAATCCTCCCACTCCGTCGTATAGCGCCGCGAACTGCTCTCCCGGCGCATCGCCCAGCTTTGGTTCGCGCCTTCTCCCAGCAACCTGAGCGTGCCGCTGCCCATCCTGCGGTTGATGTGGTCGAGGGCGTTCATCAGTGACTTCGAGCGTTCGCGAGCGGCATGGTCGTCGAACAAGGTTTGCGGGCGTTCGCTGGCGGGGGTGATCCCGGCCAGCATCACGCCGACCTTTTGATAGGCGTAGCCCGCGCGGTAGATCTGGCGCAGGCCGTGCAGTGCCGCTTTGCAAAAAACGCGCGTGTCGTCGCCGGGTTCATCCAGCGGCACGAGGATGCCTTGCTGATATTGCTTGTCCTGATCGCGGTGCGGGTTGGTGCGCACGTAGATGTGCAGCGCGCCGGCGATGGACTTTTGCTGGCGCAGTTTCTCCACGGCGCGCGTGGTGAAGGCGATGGCGGCTTGTTCCAAGTCATCGAGGCTGGAAGTGAGCATGCCGAACGAGCGCGAGCAGATGATCTGCTGCTTGTCGTGCGGCAGGTCGTCCAGCTCCAGACAGGCGACACCGTTCAGCTCCGACACGATGCGTTCGAACACCACGCTGAAGCGGGCGCGCAATCGTCCGGGCGGTGAACGTTTCAGATCGAGCACGCTGCGGATGCCGATCTCCTGCAACTTCGGCGCGGTGCGCCGACCCACGCCCCACACTTCGCCCACCTCGATGCCGGCAAGCAACGCATCCAGTTCATCTTCATCCATGCTGTTGAAGTCGCACACGCTGTTGCGCTGCGGCTGCTTCTTGGCGACATGGTTGGCCAGTTTGGCCAGCGTCTTGCTCGGCGCGATACCCACGCACACCGGGATGCCCACGCACTGGCGGATGGTGTGGCGCATGAGTTGCCCGTACTCGGCATGGCTGCCGGGCATGCCGGTCAGCTCCAGAAAAGATTCGTCGATGGAATACACCTCCTGCTGCGGGCTGAACTGCGACAGCAACGACATCACGCGGTTGGAGATGTCGGCATACAAGGCATAGTTGGAAGAGAAGGCCACGATGCCGTGCCGTTTGGCGAGCGCCTTCATCTGATACCAGGGCACGGCCATCTTCATGCCGAGGTCCTTAACCTCCTGCGAACGCGACACCACGCAACCATCGTTGTTGGAAAGCACTACCACCGGCTTGCCTTCCAGTTTGGGCTGGAACAGTTTCTCGCACGACACATAGAAGTTGTTGCAGTCGACCAATGCGATGGCTCTTTTCATCTTGGTCGCACCGAGCTCAGACTTTGTGAACGTTCCACTGCACCACCCCCCAGATAGAAAAATCCTGTTCGTCGCTGATGACGATGTCGGGATAGTCCGGGTGGGCGGCGCGCAGCACTTTGCCTTGCGGGGTGTAGTGCAGTTGCTTCACAGTGAACTCGCCGTCGATCACCGCCACCACCACGCAGTCCTGCGTGGCGGGCAGCGCGCGGTCGATGATCAGCAGGTCGCCGTCATAGATGCCCAGCTCGCGCATGGAATGGCCGGCCACGCGCATGAAGAAGGTGGATTCCTTGTGCTGGATCAGGTGCTCGTCCAGGCTCAAACGGCGTTCCACATAGTCGTCGGCGGGCGAAGGGAAGCCGGCCGGAACGGCTTTGCGCAACAGCGCGCGCTGCTTCTCGAACATGGTGCGGTTGGGGCGGGTCAGCGACAGCAGCGCCGAGTGGGGCATGTGCGCACCGCGCAAGGAGGTATGGGTATTCAGATGATTCATGGCGATCTCTTACAGAACGAACGTTCTTCGCACTGTAAAGAACGTTCGTTCTGACGTCAAGCGCCATTCGCAACTGAAGTTATTATTTGTAGCGGGAGGGCGGGTTGCACCTCACGGCTGAGGGGAAACCCCTTTAGTTTGGAAAGTCGTAATGCAAGACCCGACCCCGAGGGTCTCGTAGAATTAGGTCATTCATTATTCGACATAGGTTTTGTTTCCATAACGAATTTGGTCGCCAATAAATTGAAGAATGGGAGCCCATGCGAATTTCACCCCTTCAGCATGAAAGCGTTTTCTAACAATATCTACATATTCCATGTCAGGTTGAATCGTGATTAATTGAAGTAACTCAACGCCCACTTTTGTTAGATGTCCGACACTACTGGCAAGTTTCGGTGTGTCCTTATCTCGCTCGAAAAGCAGAATAAGTGGCCCATAAGAAAGGTAAGAAAGTTGACCGGCAGCAGCGGGCTGGAATGAAAACTCCAAATCCGATTCAAATATGAGCCCTGCATCTTTCAAAGTGAGAATATCAATGAAAGATAATCCTCTGTCTTTAGTAAAAATATAGGCTTTGGGGTCAATGTAAAAGACTTTATCGCCAGCACGAAGAATGTAGTTACCAAGCTTAACGAAGCTTTCAGCTTCTTTTTTTGATAGATTGCGTAGCACATCAAGTGTTCGTAAAGAGAAAGAGCCGGGCTTCTTGATTTCGCCCGCAAGGATTCTCCCCCACAGTGAGGGTGTAAGAATTTTTGTGTAAACGGTCATTTGGCAGGAAACTGCCGTCCCTTAGGAAGGAGCATCAATGACCGTAGCAAAAGCACTACCCGCAGAGCTGATCGACAGCCTGCTGTCTGGATATA